>CAXBID010000001.1:0-40800 GCA_963975495.1 uncultured Flavobacteriaceae bacterium
GTACTCTAAAAAACAAAGTACAGTTAATTGGCAACGTAGGAAACGAGCCAGAAATTACGAACCTAGACAGCGGAAAAAAAGTCGCTAAATTTTCAATCGCTACCAATGAGTTTTATAAAAACTCGAAAGGAGAGAAAGAACAGGACACCCAATGGCACAATGTCGTGGCTTGGGGAAAGATTGCCGAAATCATAGAAAAATACGTAGGCAAAGGAAAAGAAGTTGCCTTAGAGGGCAAATTGACATCACGCTCCTATGAAACCAAAGAAGGGGAAAAAAGATATGTTACTGAAGTGGTAGCCAATGAAATCCTGCTTTTGGGCATAAAAGGCGATGATAACGCTAGTGAATAACTAAAAATAAAAGAGGACGTTCCTCACGAAAGACGCGTCCTCTTTTTCATTATTAACTTCTAAATAGAAAATCACAATGAAGACACAAGTTAACAAAATAAAAGCGGAACTGCAATATTTTATAGGTTCAGAATCCTTTTATAAAATTCCTTTAATAGGAACTAGATTTACAGATGGGATAAAATATTTGGCAGATGCTGCCGAGTGTTTTTGGTTAGTAACTGATGCTTCAGTTATAGCAAAAAGTTTAATGAGCAAAAGTTATTTTATAACAGTCGATTTTAAACGACTTTCTGAAACGGAACGTGAAGAAAGTCAATGCGAAGCGTTAATAAATTATAGTGATGGAAATGGCAATATCTACGAAACACATAGATACGATGTAACGGATTTTCCATTGGATGAATTGCGGTTGTTTTTTGTAAATGATACGTTGATGCTTCCGAGTGAATATTGATTTTTGTATTATGGTATATCTCAATTATACGAACCTCGATAACGAAACCCAAGAAAGATTGGTTTCGGTTTCTAAAAAAGATGTTGAACAGAAATTTGGAAATGATTTGAAACGATACGCAAAAGAGCATCATTTAGAATATGATACGCTTTTGGAAGAAGAAGCCATAAGAAACCTCTATGCTTACGAGTATGTTTTTAATATTTAACCTTTTAACCTCAGGACCTTTAATTTTTTTAAAGGTCTTTTTTATTCAACCCCGGAATGATATCTGACGTTCAAAAACTTGATTTCACCAATAATCATAAAATTTGCTTTCAAAACGAACCAATTGGGAACAATCGGGGTTTTCGTTTTCCATAATTAACTTTTAACTTTAAAAGAGCCGTAATGCAAAGAAAAGCAACTGATATTTTAATCAGGTTGTTTGAAAATTTTGGTCCCTGCGGGACAAAATATGGAGAAGCAAGAGGGTAACACGCGATGCGACGTTACATATTTTGATTTTTAGTGCTATCCCTTGATATAAGAGGGATTGAAGGGGTTTAGTTCAAGGGTGTTTTAACGGCTTTTTACTAAAAAACCGTCGCAGCCCAGTAAAATCAACAAATTTTTTACTAAAAAATGGACAAAGGGTATGAAAAAGAAAAATTTGAGACCATCAAGATCAAAACTTCGGTGGCCAAACGCTTTAGGGTTTATTGCAGAACCATTTCTAAATCGCAGTCCATGACCTTGCACCATATGGTAGGCTTTTTTGAAATGAACGGCATATCCCCAGAAGACCATTTAGGGGATACCATTTCGTCCTTGAAAGGACAGATCATCAAACGGTCCAATGCCGTCATTGCCATTATCAAGAACATTGAAAAGATACACCACAAACCGACCACGGCCATCTTGCAGTCCCTCTTTGAGGAAACCGCGTCCATTGAAAAGGAAGCAGCTGAAGTTTTTGATTTTGGAACACCGACGCTCATTACAGAAAATGAGGAACTGACCTATTATAAAAACGCTTATTTCAAGACCCAGGAAACCCATAACCAAATGAAACGGGAGACCAGGGAACTGCTCAAAAAGGTCAAATATGTAAAGAACAATTTTGGCATCGGGCATTATAGATGGAACATCACCAAGGAAGCCCTCGAAGGCTTTAAACAAAAACTAGACTGATTATGTACATGACCATAACACCACAAAAACTGGGCGATAGCTATGCAGCATCCGTTGCTGATTTTGTAGCCTATTTGGAAAAGGAAAACGAAGGCAAAACCATGGAGGACATAGAACCCTTTTTTAACCAACATGGGGACCACATTTACAATAAGGAAGTCATCGATGAGATTGACCACAATACAGCAAAGCTCAAAAAAAATGAACCCAGATTCTATTCCATCACCCTCAATCCAAGCCAGTATGAATTGAAACAGTTACAAAACCATTCGGTGGCTTTAAAGCAATACACTAGGGAAGTCATGAAAACCTATGCGGCATCCTTTAACCGGGAGATCAATGGTAGACCCGTCACAGTCGATGATATAAAATACTTTGCCAAAATTGAGCACGAACGCTGCTACAAGGGAAAGGACAAGGTCATTCAGGAAAATGCCCCATACCACAAAAAGATAGTGTCCCTGAAAAATGAGATACAGCAAATTAAAAGTGGAAGACAGACAGGGAATATTTCAGAGAAGCAACTACAGATCAAACAATTGGAAAAAGAAGCGCCCCATAAAATAAATGGGCAGATGATCACGCAGGGCATGGCAAAAGAAGGTTCCCAATCGCATATCCATATCATCGTCAGTAGAAAGGACCAATCCAATCGCTATAGCCTATCTCCAGGGAGTAAATACAAAGCATCGGAAGTAGAACTGAACGGTAAAATCGTTAAACGAGGATTTGATAGGAATGGTTTCTATAAAAATGCAGAAACCACCTTTGATACCTTATTTGAATACAAGCGCAACTATGTAGAAACCTATCAAGCAAGAAAGACCTTTGTAAAACAGCCACAACACTACTATGCTACCATAATGGGGCTGCCAACCAATGAAAAGGTTATGGCTTTTAAAATGCTAGGTAAAGCAGGACTTAATACACCGCTTATGAACATTCCGACCAATAAGGTGCAGCTTGTACTTAAGGCGATCAAACAATTAAAACGTGGCGTGGGCAAAGCCATAGAATCAGGTTCGATTGGTATATGATGATGGCTGTGCAACATATGGGCATGTATGTGTTTTTAGCTATGCTCTTGATCGGGATGCTTTTGTATGTGCTATTTGATAAAGACCAAAAAGCAATCCACAAAAAGTATCGGGTACATTTTAAATTAAAGTCGGGTAGGTTAAAAATAGATAATATAAAACGAGGTGTGTCCATTATTGGGTCTGCCGGTAGTGGTAAAACGGAATCTGTGGTTTACAATCTATTGCAGCATTTCAGTAAACATCATTTCTGTGGCATCATCCATGACTATAAGGATTTTGAACTCACCGAAATAGCCTATCCATTGTTTAGCAAAAATTTGGGTATAAAATTCTATACCATATCATTTGATACCATTTATTTTAAGGTAAATCCCATAGCACCCAGATACCTGCCCAATGAAGAAAGCGTCAATGAACTATCACGGGTACTCATTGAAAATCTACTGGAACATGGCGAATCCATGAATGCCACCACACGGTTTTTTAACGATGCTGTAGAAGGGCTTTTGTCAGGGCTTATCTGGAAGCTAAAAACCGATTATCCCAAGTTTTGCACATTGCCACATCTTATAGCGGTATTTCAAAGTATGAATACTTTAAAGCTGGTGGCTTTTTTAAGTTCCAATCTGACTTCGAAAAGTATGGCGAGTGCCTTTATAAACGGCATAGAATCCGAAAAGCAAACGGCAGGGGTGAAAAGTACCTTGGCCAACGCCTTTAAGAAAATAAGCTCCCAAAAACTATTTATGGTCTTGTCTGATGACGAAGTGCCACTTAATATTAATAACGCAGACAATCCCTCAGTCATTTCCATAGTAAATAACCCTAAATACGAATCGGCTTATGCGCCTATCATTGCTACCATCATGCACACAGTCATCAAACAAATGAGTGTCAGAAACCAGCAAAGTGCTTTTGTTATGATGGAAGAAGCACCAACCATAAAACTGTTGAATATGCACCGCATTCCGGCAACACTCAGAAGCTATGATATTGCCACCGTTTATGTGATGCAGGACAAAATACAGAACGATATGCTTTACGGCGACAAGGCCAGTAAGGCCATATTAAGCAACCTGTCATATCAGTTTTTTGGAAAGGTAAACGACCCCGATACTGCCAAGTATTATGAGCAGTTTTTTGAACTAATAAAGATTCCAACGAAAAGCGTCAGTCGAAGTAGTGGACTTACTTTGGAAAGCCGAATTACAAAGGGAGAAAAAGAGGTTTCCAAAAGGCGCGCAGGTATATTCTTTAGATTAAAGGAAGGGGAATTTATTGCTTTTGCTGATGGGAAGGATCGCAAGGTGCAGTTCAAGTTACAGAAGATAGAAAAGCAAATTCCCGAATTCAAAATGGCTTATTCAGAGAGAGAGTTAAGTTTAAACTTTATGAAAGTTTATAGAGAGGTTGAGACACTTATTAAAGGAGATTAGATTTAATATCATTAAATAATTAGACACAGAACTAAAGCTTATAAGTATTTATGATTTCAACAATATCCTCTTTAATAAATTCCCAGTGTTTACCTAAATAGCAAATAGGTTCGAAATCATTATCAGCTAGTGTGAAATCAATAAAGTTTTTTAGTATTAATTTGGGATCATGTGCATAAGGATAACGCTGTTCGTGTAACTGTAGCATTTTTTCAATGCCATATGAATTAAAGAGCTCATGTAAATCCCAAAAATCTTTTTTTCTACCACCACGTTGAATCACATCCAACTTCATCGCAATTATTTCTTCTATTGTGGCCATTCTTATATTATCTTCTATAAAAGCAGGATGAATATAGTCATCGGTATAAAAAACATCCAATTTCAAAATGTTTTCTTTAGAATGACCTATAAAATAAGATTTTCCTAAGCCAGGATCTATGTTTTTTAGGTGGTCAATATATGCGAAATTTTTATTCAAGTAATCATCAATCTCGTTGAAATTAATAGTACCATAAGGCGCATCACTAAACAAATCAATATCAATAGATTCTCTATGTCCCAGCCTTAAGCTTAAAGCTGTGCCTCCAACTAATCTAAACGGTTTAAATATTTCAGCGTTTATTAGTTTTATTAAACTTTCTCGAAGCAAATCGTTTACTGTATTGTAATATAACATGCCGTTATTCTATAATTATATATGTGAAACGGTATATGGTTTACGAGTTGCAGACTGTAAGGTATTATCAACTTTTTTAGCACCATAAAAGCGACGTATCTCCTTTTTCTCTTCCTCATTACCACGTTCAAAAACGCGTTTAATAACCGCTTTATACAGTTTGTTCCAATCAATTTTAGAGATGTCGGTGTCCCAAAACAACGATTTTCTTAAAATAGTTAGGTCTGGGGTTCTTAAATGTTGTGATTTTTTTTCTTTATCGATGTCGTAATACGTTTGTAAAAGCGCTAGTGTGCCCTCTTCCATATCTAATTTATGCTCAATCTTTAAAGCCATGGCAGTATTAAGATTTCTTTTGCCTTTAGTAATGGCATTAAGCGTTTGAGGATGTTCGTTTATAGATAATGCAAAAGGACGTTGACGAATCATTCGTTTCTTAAACTCACGTTCCAAAATAAAACCTGGATGAATGCCTTTGTATTTTTCTATAAACCTATTCATAGTACAAATATAAACATTTTTGTTTACATTTTAAAAGATTAAATTAACAGATTTTTTTTATGAGCGTTGGAAAGTAGTGGGAATAGGAAATCAGAACTTGTTTTTAATTTTTTTTAAATTTTCTATTTATTCTTCCCAAATTACTGAAATAATTGTTTGATACTGCTTTGTTGGGATACAATATTCAAAAAAATCCGTATCATCTTCATCATCCTTTAACTCGAACCAGATTGATTTATCTATAGTTTGGGCTTTATCATTACCAGTGTAAATATGGTTCGCTTTCTTTTGTATTTCGCCCGGTTTAATCATGTGAACATGGCTGATTTAATGGTTTCTATATCTAAATTCTGTTGAATGCTCCAACGACTATTTCTTTTACCTGTTTTGGGTAATTCAGTATCTAAGACACATAAGAAACGGTCTTGATTTTTTGTAATTCTTGGATGATTTCTGTTTCTATTTCAAAAAGTTCTAAAATATACCCCAGTCTTTTTACTACGGCCTGAGAATCAAATTTTATGGTGTATTCTAAAAGCTTATTATAATCTAATTTTTCCTTTGTGCTGTATATGGCTCTTGCCACCTCTACAATGCCTCCCGCATAATCCGGTTTGAAAAGGCAGTCTATTATGGTCTTTTCAATATCGGAACAGCTTACTTTATTGAAATTATCAATCCATGTTTTCTTTTCCCCAAAAAAGTGACTTTCGTTATGGTAGATAAATTGAAAGGTGATGTCTTTAATCTTTATCTCTGAAGGCCTGATTTGTTTGGCGACCACAATTTGTTCTTTTAATGAAGGTTGTGTTATGAGATTGTGAATTTGTAAAGCCGAGTAATAACCAATGTAATGTTTAGCCTCTTTAACTAAATATTTTACCAGTAAATGCCAATCAGGCATAAAGGTTTCTGGATTTTCTTCATAAGGAATAATATAGTAAACACCATCTTTTATTCGCATTAGCAAACCTCTGGAAGTCATATCGCTAAGTAATCGCCTAACGGTATTTTCCTTAGAGTTAGGCAAGACTTTTAAAGCATCTTTATATTCAAAACAAACCTTATTCCTGCTATTAAAGTAGGAAAGGATTTCATTAGATTGTGTTGAAGTGTTTTTATGTTTCATAGTCGATATGAGAGAATTAAACTCACTAAAATGATACAAAATATAACAATAGATTTTTTGGTTATTTATTAAAATTATTATATGTATGCAATATGTGAGATTTAAATTCACAATAGTGATATAAAACGTAATTATTTATTATGCAGTTTAAAAAACATGCCCAGACAACACATGTGGTTTATCAGGAACTTGTAATGTGCAGAAATCTTTGATTTTGCTTGTTTGCTTTTAGCAAATTATTTGTAGTGATTGAATACAATGGTGAGTATAACAAAATCAAAAAAATATTTTGTGCTATATGAATTCAACTTCTATTCTTAATACTCAATCAGTTTAAAAAATTCTGATAATTTTAGGCCTCTAGCTTCGCAGATTTTGTTTAATGTTTCAACAGGTATTCTATAACCTTTCTTGCTTTTTATCTTTCGAACAGTACTTTCATCAATATTGTGTTTAATGGCAAAGGAATTTTGAGATTTTCCTTCCTTAAGCCACGGGAATAACCATTCCTTTGTAATGTAGCTGCATATTTTAACATTAATGCTTGTCATAATAACAAAGAAAAAGGATGAGAAATAAAGTTCAAAGCCTCAGAAGCTTTAAAGAAGGTACTCTTTTAAATCACTATGTCATTAAGTAGCTAATTAAAAGTGATGTTTAATCAGTATCAATAATAAAATCAAATTATTCCTTAGGATGGATTTTAAGGCCTTACTCTATAAATTATTTCAAAATAAAAGAATCATTTAATTTGTCTCCATATTTACTTTCAACAAGTCTAAAGAAGTCGGATAAACTGATTCCCCTGTTAAAACAAATAATGGATAACGTGTATAGCGGTAAGTTGTATCCGTTTTTCTCAATAATTTTTTCAATGGTGTTTTTGTGAACACCATATAATTTACCGTATTCTCTCATGGATTTCCCATCAATAAGCCACTCCTCACTTATGTACTTGCATACATATTTACTTGTAAGATATATTTTGTGTGTGCTCTTGTCTTTAGGCATAAAACAAAGGAAGCCATAAGCAAATCGAATTATGGTCACGATAGTGACCAATACAAATATTTATTATATATTTGTAACTGATTACATATATTTGCGATTCTTCGTATAAACAATATTTGAAGCTATCGCTTAGAGTCTCTGAATAGAAAACTGGTAATTTTTGCACAAGAGATGATAAGTAGAATGGCTCACGACCCGGGCGTGGGCTCTCTTATCAGTGCAAGGTATACCAGTACCCCTATTCGGATAAGTTGAGTACTACGCCCTATTGTTTTCTGGGCGCTCGAAAATTTTGGGCTGTTTCACCTGATGTTGGTAAGCTTACGCCAACAAACTATAACAGTATAGCTTGGTGCTCATGGTTTATTTAGGGAAAATCCAAACCTTTTCCCTTAAAATACTATGGAATATGTCCAAGGATAAATTACATCCTATGAGTATAGAAGGGTATAGGTCGCTTTTTGATACCCTGTACCCACCTTTGTGTTTGTTTGCGAGCAAATATTTAGGGGATATGGACCTCTCTAAGGATGTTGTTCAAGAGGTATTTATTAAAATTTGGGAAAAGAACCCCAAGTTTAAAAGTCATAATGCCATTAAGGGGTATTTCTATAATGCCGTAAAAAACCGTTGTCTGGACTATTTGAAAAGCAAACATGTTAAGTTATTAGGCCATGCTACTCCAGAACATTTAGCACAAATACAGAATGAAGATTATTTTCTTTCCCAAATAACCACCATAGAAACCTACAATCAACTCCATAAGGCCATTGAATCCCTGCCGGAGAAAATGGGCAAGGTCATACAGCTCACCCTTAACAACTATAGCACAAAAGATATTGCCGAAGAGTTATCTGTGACTGCCAGTACCGTAAGGACACAAAAGGTTGCTGCAATACAAAAGCTAAAGAGAGCGTTTGGGGATTTATATCTGCTTATCACCTTTTTTTAAATTCTTAATAGACACGATTTCATTTATATCGTCTTAGTGATATAAAAAAACGACCATGAAGAGTTATGATAACATTTTTGAGTTATCCAAAAAAATATCCAAAGCCCTGTCAAAAGGAGAAAAACCTGTAGACCTGCAAAAGTTTAAACTGTTTAGTGATAAAACTAAAGAGCGTATATTCAAAGAATTATCAAAAGAAACTATAGACGCTGAAATAGCAAAGCTTAAGAAGGTTGATGTAGAAAAAGGTTGGGAGAACATGTTACCCAAATTAAAACCCCAGAAAAAGTTAAGCATATCATCTTTTTATAAAGTGGCCGCCGTTGTGTTTTTGTTTATTTCTATTGCCTATGTAACATTTTATAATACCAGACAAACAGAACACCTGAAATCCGTAGGATCTCAAATTATTGCAGGAACCGACAAGGCTATTTTGACACTAGAGGACGGTTCTAAAGTTGCACTTCAAAAAGATGTTCCTTTTGAAAATGAGTTAGTCAAGAGCAACGGTGAACAGTTAGAATATCAAAATGTCCAGAATCACTCTTATACGGCTTTTAATTATTTGGCTGTTCCAAGAGGAGGTAAGTATCAATTGGTCTTATCGGACGGTACAAAAGTTTGGTTAAATGCAGATACTAAACTCAAATACCCGGCGGTCTTTAAAAAGGGAGAAACCCGTAAGGTTGAACTAATGTATGGGGAAGCTTATTTTGATGTGTCTCCTAGTACAAAGCACCAAGGCGTAGGGTTTAATGTCATTTGCAAAGGACAAGAAGTAGAGGTGGTCGGTACGGAATTCAATATAAAGGCCTATAGTGACGAGCATCACATATATACAACCTTGGTAGAAGGGAAAGTTGGTTTGACTCTTGAAAATGGTGAAAAGGAATTCCTGAACCCTAGTGAGCAAACCGTTTTAAATCTACAGACAAAATATCTAACAAAGTCTAAAGTTGATGTGGACTATGATGTCGCATGGGTTAGGGGCTATTTTAATTTTAAGGACAAACCATTAAATGACATAATGAAAGTGCTTTCAAGATGGTATGATGTAGAAATATTTTTTGAATCACCCGAGCTTGAAAAAGTTAAATTCAGTGGCCTGCTAAACAGGAAGCAGAACATTGGAGATATATTAAAAGGAATTCAAAATACAAAATTTATAAATGCCTATGGGATAAAAAACAAGACAATTACCATCAAATAAAAAGAAAGGGAACAAAGCTGCTACCTCGACAGTATAAAGCTAAATCCCCTTATATCATTAACTGGTTTTTAAACCAACTAATAAACAAATTTATGAAAATAAAATTAACTAATGCTTTTTCCCTTCATTGGAAAAGGATTTCAAACTTTATTGTGAAAACTTTACTATTCTTATGCTGCACAACTGTTTTTAGTCTTAATTCAGATGCCCTGTTTTCGCAGAATGCGAAAGTGGCTATTGATTCAGACAAGACCGTGACTATTTTTGAGGTACTGGAATTGATTGGAAATCAAACGGAATGTACATTTGTCTACCAAGCCGATATTTTTCATGATGTACCTAAGATTCAACTTAAAAAAGGTGTTGTCAAGGTTATAAAACTATTGGCACAATGCCTCCCTGAAGAGGACTTTAATATTGTGACAACTAAAGATAAATACATTACAATTAGCCGAAAAAAGCCAAAAGTCACAGAACAGGGTAGCATTAAAATTAAAGGAAAAATAATGGATAAGAATGGCATGCCCATAGCCGGTGTAAGCATCCAAATCAAGAACACCAATAAGGGCAGTGTATCTAACTTTGATGGTAGCTATACCATTGTGGTACAACCAACCGATGTTTTGGTTTTTTCTTCCCTAGGCTATGAAATGCAAGAAATTGTTGTCGGTAATCAAACAATCATTGACGTAACACTTAAAGAAGATGTCACCGACTTAGATGCGGTGACCATTAATGCGGGTTATTATTCCGTAAAGGAAAAGGAGCTCACCGGAAATATCTCCAGAATAACAGCCAAAGATATAGGACAACAACCTGTAACCAATCCTTTGGCCGCCATGCAAGGTCGTATGCCTGGAGTGTTCATACAACAGGATTCAGGAATTCCGGGCACGGGCTTTCAGGTGCGTATTCGTGGACGAAATAGTATATCGAGTGGTAATGAGCCTTTGTATATCATAGATGGTGTCCCATTCTTTTCAGAAAGTTTGGCCACCTCCAGTCGCAGTGTTATAGCCAATGCTAGTCCGTTGAGCCATATAAATCCATCAGATATTTCCAGCATAGAAGTGCTTAAAGATGCCGATGCTACCGCCATTTATGGATCACGGGGTGCTAACGGTGTGATTTTAATTACCACTAAAAAAGGAAGTATCGGTAAAACCACTGTTGATATACAAGTGCAGAATGGGATTGGTAGAGTTGCAAATCGCATAGATTTGCTTAACACCGATCAGTACTTGGAAATGCGCCAAGAAGCTTTTGCTAATGATGGTGTGCAACCAAATGTGTCGAATGCACCAGATTTATTATTATGGGATGGAACACGAAATGTCGATTGGCAGGATGAATTTTTTGGTAAAACTTCCTATAACAACAATGTACAACTTTCCATTTCAGGTGGGCAGGAACAAACACAGTTTTCAATTCGAGGTGGGTACTATACCGAAACATCGGTGTTTCCGGGAGATTTCAACTATAAAAAGTATACCCTAAATTCCAATATCCACCACGCATCCGAAGATAATCGATTCAAAGTGAGCTTCTCCAGTATGATTGCAAAGGAAGCCAACCAGTTACCAAGGACCGATTTGGTACCTGAGGCATTGTTATTGCCACCGAATACTCCAGAGTTGGTCAATGCAGATGGAAGTCTTTTGTTTTATGGGGGTATTACAAATCCGTATGCTTATGCCTATCAAAATATATCGGCCGATACAAAGAGTTTTAACGGTAATTTGATGTTGAGTTACCAAGTGGTGACGAATTTAACGGCCAAAGTAAGTTTCGGCTATAACACTATGGATCGAAAGGATTTACAGTTAACACCGGCAAAATCCATCAATCCCATTTCAACGACCCAACCCGCATCAGAGCAGGGTAACGCCACCCGAGATAGCTGGATCATAGAACCACAACTGGAATACAGGAAACAACTCAATAAAAGCACTTTTGAAGTCCTTTTGGGAACAACGGTTCAACAAACTCAAAAAGAAACCACAATCATTCAAGCCTCAGGTTTTAGTAACGATGCCCTGTTGGAGAATTTAGCAGGTGCCCCTCAAGTGAGTATCAGTCAATATGACTATGCGGAATATAAATATAATGCCTTTTTTGGAAGGCTCAATTATAGTTATGATGACAAATACTTTATCAATTTAACGGGTAGAAGGGATGGAAGCAGTCGGTTTGGTTCCGGTAATCAATTTGCCAATTTTGCCGCTTTAGGTATCGCTTGGCTATGGTCATCAGAACCTTTTGTACAACAAGCATTTCCATTTTTAAGTCATGGAAAATTAAGAGGTAGTTATGGCACTACAGGTAATGACCAGATTGGTGATTACCAATTTCTGGATACGTATTCAGCAACGTCTTTTCCTTTCCAAGGAGCAGCAGGTCTGTATCCAACACGCCTGTTCAATCCGAATTTTGCATGGGAAAAGAACCGTAAGCTGGAAGCTTCTTTAGAGTTTGGTTTTTTCAAGGATAGAATATTTGCTAGTGCTACTTATTATAACAACCGTTCTGATAATCAACTTATAGGATTGCCATTGCCTACAAGTACGGGGTTCAGTAGTATCAATGCTAATTTAGGAGCCTTGGTTGAGAATAAGGGATGGGAATTAGAATTAAGTGTAACACCCGTTAAGAGCCTTCATGTGAATTGGGTATCTTCATTTAACATTAGTTTACCTAAAAATACACTTTTGGATTATCCAGATATAGAATCCTCTGTATTTGCCAATCGCTATGAAATAGGAAGTTCTTTATTTATTCAGCGTAAGCTACATTTTTTAGGCGTAAATACTGAAACTGGGTTGTTGGAATTTGAAGATGTTAATGGTGACGATGCGGTTACTATACCCGATGATTATAAGTCAGTTTATGAATTGACCCAACAATATTATGGTGGTTTTCAAAACCATGTAACCTATAAAAACTGGGAATTAGATATTTTTTTCCAATTTGTAAAACAAGAAGGGATAAGGTATACCCATTTTTCTCCACCAGGTTTTATGAAAAACCAACCTCTTTATGTCATGAATCGTTGGCAATCAGAAAGCGATATTACTAATGTGCAACGATTTACACAATCCGGTGAGGCAAGGGCGGTTTATCAAAATGCACAGAACAACTCTGATTACATTTATGGTGATACATCATTTATACGATTGAAAAACATTGCATTGTCTTATGACATTCCAATAAAGGAGTCTCCTTTTAAAAAAGCCAGAGTGTATTTACAAGGGCAAAACCTTTTGACTATTACCAATTATAAAGGACTTGATACGGAAACATCAGTAGTGGGATTGCCACCTTTACAACGCTTCGTACTGGGACTACAATTCACTTTTTAATTTTAAACTAATTATCATGATAAGTATAAATAATAAACAAAAGTCACTTATAAAATGTTTAAGAATATATAGAATTCAAATCATGGGGCTCATTGTTTGTATAGCAATAGCTTCATGCGAATCCTATTTAGAAGTAGAACCTCCAAAAAATGAACTGGTTTCCGAATCCGTCTTTGAAACTGATGCATCAGCCGAATCCGTAGTAACAGGGATTTATAGCCGAATGATCTACTCATTGGGACTTTATAGTGGTCACAACTCAAGTATTGCAGTATTGTCCGGATTGTATTCCGATGAATTGGATTATTACGCAGGTAGTAATGCTTTCTATGAAAACACACTCACCCCAGATGACACTTCCATAAGTGTGCGATGGTGGCGGGAGCCCTATTCCTATATCTATACCTGCAATGTGGTGTTAGAAAATTTAGAGAATAACACGCGACTTTCAGAAAATATTAAAGTACAATTAGAAGGAGAAGTACGTTTTATAAGGGCCTTTTGTTATTTTTATTTGGTGAATGCCTTTGGGGAAGTGCCCTTGCATTTAACTTCAGATTACGGTACTAATGCCTTACGAGGGCGAAGTTCAGTTGATGCCATTTATAATCAAATCATCAGTGATTTAAAAAAATCAAGGGAATTATTACCTAATGACTACAGTGTTTCCAATAATGAACGTGTAAGACCAAACAGCCATGTAGCTTCCGCTTTATTGTCTCGGGTGTATTTATATACCAAGGAATGGTCATTGGCGGAGCAGTATGCCACCGAGGTAATGGCAAACACCAATACATACGCTTTGGAGCCGGATTTGGATAAAGCCTTTTTGAAAGGAAGCAGTGAGGCTATCTGGCAGTTATATCCCGTATACCCGGGATTGAATACCATGGATGGATTTTCATATATAGTGACAACAACCCCACCTCGCGTTATCGCATTAACCTCGAGTTTGGTCGGGGTTTTTGCCCCTGAAGACTTGAGGAGACAACATTGGGTTAAGAGCATCACCAATGGGACACAAACTTGGTATTATCCCTATAAATATAAGGTTCGGAATTCGACCGTTTTAACCGAATATTCCATTGTACTACGATTATCAGAACAGATTCTGATACGAGCCGAGGCAAGAGCGCAATTGGATAAACTAGGATTGGCAAGCAATGATGTCAACACCATAAGAAATAGGGCAGGGCTAAATGACCTGTCTGATAGTTTAAGCAAGGAAGACCTATTGGAGGCCATTTATAAGGAAAGGCAATGTGAACTCTTTACGGAATGGGGACATAGATGGTTTGATTTGAAACGAACAGATAGAGCCAATCAAGTCCTAGGAACTTCTAAAGTCAATTGGGATGCCATGGATATCTTATTTCCCATTCCCAATGACGAGCTATTGCGCAACCCTAATATGTCACAAAATACAGGTTATTAAAATAAAATGAGAAATAAAATGAAATATATAGTCATAGGTAGCCTAATGATGTTGGGAACACTTCAACTTGGTGGATGTAAAAAAATAGAAAGTAAAAAAATACATGAGCCAATAGAATCAGAAGCCATAGTTATTACAGGTGAAGTCATTCCAGGAACGGGTACTAAGGATACGGTGACGATACAATTTGGTAGTGTTATACCCTTCAATAGGAAATATAAAGTACAACAAGAGTCATTAAAATTGGACCGCAACCATAAGTTCAGTTTTAAGGCAACCCCAGAGCATCCCGTGGAACGTTTTTCCTTGGCATGTGGTCGTAATTATCCCGATACAAAGAACTTGAAATTCAATGATGGTCTGAGGGAATATTTTATGAGTCCAGGCGATAGCATACATATCACCATCGATCATAGTAAAGCGGAAACACAGGTTAGGTTTTCAGGAAAAGGATCTGCAAAATGCCAAGTGCGTTGGGAGTCGGATCAAATGATTCGGGGAGATCAGCAAACCAAAACAGTGCAAGCTTATCGACGTATTTTTAAGAACTATGGGAAAGGTATAAAACGAAAACAACAAGAATTGTATTTTTCAGATTCCTTAATAATTCAGCAATTAAGACTCATAGAGCCGTATAAAAAAGATATGAAGGCCTTAGAAATGGACGTACTTAAAGCAGATATCATTGGAGCCACAAAATCAAGATTCTTTTCGATGGACAATACCCTAAGACCCGAAACCATGACAACATCGGAAAGTGACGTTTATAAGCTGTTGATTGAAGAAGCATGTGCTTCGGAACTTACCGAACAAGCCATGGCCTTAAGTCCCTTTTATGTTGATTTTTTAAACCGTATGGCTATCGCAGAGTTGGTCGTTGACAACCCTGGGGATTCCATGTACCATTTTTCAAAAATTTACTTAAAACACTTTGGACTACTCTGTTCATTGTTAAGAGAACGCTACACAGGCTTGTTGCGAGAAAAATTATTAATTTATAATTTACAAAATATGAAAGTTCAGGATACTTACGGTCTGGAAGAGTGTCTTCAAACAAGTTATGATTTAATTCAGAACACCGACTTAAAAGCAATCATAGAAATGATGTATGGACGAAAAATGAGAGGAGCAACGGCTTATAATTTTTCATTACCGGATGTCCACGGCAATATGGTAAACCTCGAGGACTTTAAAGGAAAGGTTGTATATCTCGACATCTGGTTTACGGGTTGTGGCGGCTGTTTACATTTGGCCGAAGAGGTGGATAAAGAGGTATATCCGAAGTTTAAGAATAACCCCGATGTGGTTTTTTTAACCGTTTGTATGGATAAGCAAAAGGAAACATGGCTTAAAAGTGTTGCCACAGAAAAGTATTGTTTAAAGGAGTATGTGAATCTATATTCAGAAGGTTTAGGGAAAGAGCATCCATTTTTGCAATATTATCAAGTCCAAGGCGGGCCAACAACGATGCTTATTGATAGACAAGGACGTATATATTCCGCCGCGCCTCCAAAGCATGATGCCAGTGCGGAGCTTGTGGCGTTAATAGAAGAAGCTTTGGATAATTAGTTCAGTTTAGGAAGCGTCAGGTAGAACATACCTAGATGGTTAGCATACTGTGCTACTAAAATTTGATCTTGAACAATAAAAGTTTGGATCGATTCGCCTTTAAGTTTTGGTAAATAAAAGCTATATCGGTAGGTGAAGTCTTGAAGGGCATATACATCGATGACATTATATTCAGAAAAGGTATCTTCATTCTCGTTTTTGGCTTTAAGATTGGAATATATGTAAAGGATATTATCGTAAACGGCGGCCGATTTATTGACCATTAAAGGGGGAGCGGAAAATGTGTAGTGCATTTGCGCTCCTTTTTTATAATGGCCTACTTGAATTTGCACTTTGGAAATCGTATCGATCGTATTGGCTCTTTTTAATAAGTTTAATTCCGTATCCATAGTGAGGTATTCATTTCTATAATGATATAAATATATCACCTTATTACTTATTGGATCCGTAAGGATCTTGCCAAGGGTACAGAATACCCCATCGAGTTGTTTGGTCAATAGACTTGGCTTAGGGATGATTTTTGAAAAGGTATCCAGTTTTTGTAGATTAAGGATATTCTGTTGCTTGATAGAATCATAGCTTATAGATATAAAGGCTTGGGGACTTATTAGGTAACCTTGTATGAACCCTAAGCTGTCCATGGGAATGGACCTGAAATAATTAGCATTTAGTTTACTATGAAACATTTTGGGAGTCAGGCCTTCATAAAGATAAATCCCTGAGGAATCTATTTTTATATTAGCAGCACTCCAAGCAAACTTTTCGGATTTTGGGAGCTTAAGATTATAGAATGACTTATTTAAGCTTTTTAGATCTACGGTCATGTAATTTGTGAAGTTCCCCTTTTGACATAAATAGACCTTTTTAGATGATTGTCCAACTAATTGATAGCCTTTAGGGAATTCTAAGGTAGACCATTTTGAATAGGGATGTGGAGGAAACACCCGAATAAATGGATTTTTCAAGTGAATGTAACGCGAAGAGTTTCTATTTAGAAAAAAAATAATTAGAAAACAGGTTATGAAAAGACCTCCAATTAAAATAAACTTTTGTTTCATAATAAATATAAATTAAAGAAACTGGGAATAAATCCCAGTTTCATTATTTACAATGGTTTGTATGCCAGTATAGGTTGCTGACATTCAGTGCCCTCTGTTTCTTGGTAAACCGTGTACTCACAGGCATCTCCAAGATTAAATGGATCACAGATGTTCTCTACCTGACATTCATTGGATGTTGTTTGGCGGTAATAATCCACCAGCGTCTCACTTGAAGACGCATTTTTACTGGCAAAGGCAGCCACTATAGCAAATAGAAAGGCAACGCTTGCAAACATGATTTTTAATTTTTTCATGATATTAAATATTAAAGTTATTCCTACTCTGTTAAAGGTTTTCGGTTCCCCTTGTTCAACTGTACAATTGAAATTTTTTTATGTGTTTTGTATTAATGATGCATTTGTTTTTGGTGGTGTTATTAGAATGCCAATCATGGCAAGACCTAAAAAAATGACATTGAAGATCAAATGTTCCTGCCACCCCATGTTTTCCAAAATCCCTCCACATGAGCAGGGCACATAATCACTAAATTTAAGTATAGCAATAATGTACAAAGTAAAAAGACTCATGAGACCTAAGGCACCATAGAGTGCCACTAACCGGTATTTAGGAATCGCTAGTAACAGCGCTGTGATCAGCTCTATTATGGGTACCACCCAAGCAACCCATCCGGCAAAAGCAGTTAACAAGGGCGATTGACCAAGTTGAATTTTAAATGTATTAAAATCCAATATTTTACTGATGGCAGCATAGGAAAACAAAAAGATGAACAGGAAACAAATGATCTCTATGAAGAGTATATAGTATGGGCGCACTGACATATGAAGTATGATATTAAGTTACGCCGGATGTTGTTTCAGGTTATAAAATTACTTGATATGTTATAGTTAATGGTTGACCATTTGAATACATTTTTTATACAAAACGTCTACTTTTTAGAATTTGGAATGCCTTATTTTTGTAGGTTACGGTCTTATTTTAAATAAATCCTTTTTCACGGGCCTTCTCCAGCAAGGCTAAAGTCTCGCCACCTTCCACATTAAAAATGTCCTTGAGATGTTGTTTGCGTTTGGCGATAGTAGCACGTGATAAAGCCAAGATATCAGCAATTTCATTGAGGTTGGCACCCCTGGATAAATAATATAATAGTTTTCTGTCGGTTTTATCGAGTATAAAATCATTACTGATGAATTGACGCATGGATTGTATGACGGTCTTGCTGTAATAAGGCGGATTATTGAGGATACGCCAAATAGCAAGCTCCAGTTCCTTAGGGGTCAGATCATTTTTAATAAGGAAACCATCAGGGTTGACCTGTTCAATGATGCTATGGATACGGTAGTTGTCATTAAAGGTGGTGATGATAACAATTTTGGTAGCTTCGTTTTGGGAACGGATGTGTGCCCCCAGATCTTCACCGGAGTAAAGACCTTCCTGTTCCAAGGTCGGCATTTGTACATCCAAGAATACCAAGTCGTATTGTTTCCTTTCCAAGGTATTTAAAGCCGAAAGAAAGCTATGCGCAATATCAATCTGAAATACAATGTCATTGTCCTTTTGGAAAGCTAAAAACGCGTTTTCATAGGCATTGGTAATTAAGGGATGGTCGTCCACCAGTAAAATGGCGCATTGTTTTTTAGTCATGATCTTTCGGGGGTTATAGGTATGCGAATGGAAATTTTAGTGCCCTTACCTGGAGTTGACTTTAAGATATAGGTGCCATTCATTTTTTTAACTCTGGAAAGCATATTTTTAAGTCCAATACCCTTAGGTCGTCTGTTGCGAGTACCCAAGCCATCATCCATCATTTCAAGGTTTAATACATTTTCATACCATAAAAATTGCAAAGTAAAACAAGACGCCTGGGCATGCTTTATACAGTTTTGCAACGCTTCCTCTATAATGTGATATAGGTTTACCTTAATTAGGTTGTCTATCCGTTCCCATGGTATATTGCCATCATGTCTTAACTTGTATTCAAATTTTACGATGTTACTCCGTTTACGAACCAAGCTTTCTACGATAAAAATAAAGTCGATTGGAAGTTCAATCATTTTGTTCTTCAGTTCATGTGATAGTTCCCTGATTTTCTTTTCGATGCGCTGTAGTTCCTTGAGATAGGATAGGTGTTTTTCAACCTCCATTTCTTGTCCATTTAAATCAAGATAGGCCCATCCCATCCTGAGTGCAAATAGATCGCTCAGGATGCTATCATGTAAATCTTCAGAAATACGGATTCGCTCTTGGTTCCTCCCTTGTTGCAATTGCTCCTGTTGTTGCAGTGTCAACCGGTAGATTTGTTCATTGGCCCGTTGCTGATTGGTTTCCAGTTGCAATAGTTTATTTTGTGATTTTTGTCGGTATATCAGGTAAGTCAAAAAAATGAACAGAAAAGAAACCAGCCCACCTATAGATGTCCAGGTGACCTTAGTGGATAATTGTTTGTTTTTGGCAATGTACTGATCCGTTTCATATTGGATCCGGGTAAACTTGTTCCTTGTATTTCGTTCTTGGGACTGAACCTTCTTATTGATAATTATGTACTGTTCCAGGTACTTGTCCTTGTACTTGGAATCCAATTTAGAGAGTAGTTCCAAGGATTGAAGAATGTCTCTGTTGTTTTTGATGTTTTTGGATAATAGGTAGGATTTTTTGGCATGGTCCAATGCCATAGCGGTATCTCGTTGCTTGGCATAGTAGGCTGCTAAATGTGCCCTGCTCACAATCACACCTGAAATATTGTGCATGCTATCCCTGATATGCAGTGCCTCAAAAAATTCCCTTGGCAGACCTGTAGTGTCATTATTTAGGAATTTGCTAAAGGCTCTATTGTCTATCAGGCGCGCATAAAGGAAAGGGTCAATAGCTCTTAAGTCCATGATTTTTAGGGCTTTTTCAAAATAGGCAATAGCAGTTTTTTGGTTTCCCTGTTTCTGGTAAATCAATCCCATATTGTTGTAACTATCCTGTAGAAAAAGGGATTTGTGTTCCAGCTCATCCAAATATTCCAAAGCCATTTGATGATAGGAAATGGATTTTTCATAGTCTTCGAGTTCTTCATAAACGACGCCTAAAAGGTTGTAGCATTGGTAAAGCTGTTTGTATTTGTTAAGTGGTCTGAAAATTTCAATTGCTTGGAACAAATACACTTCCGCACCCGTGTAATCCCTAAACCTGCTGAGAATAAAGGCCATGTTGTACAACATTCTGGCAGCATAAAAGAGGTTGTTGGTTTTATAGAAAAGTTTATGTGCCTTTTGGTAATGAAAATAGGAACTGTCGTAGCTTAGCTGTCTCAGGTGGTAAGCCCCGTAATTCCAATGCATATCAGCAATCTTTTGGGTATCCTGCAATTGAATAGCCATGGTATACGCTTTATGTCCTGACCTGATAAAAAGGGCAGAATCATGGCTCTTATAAGCTTGGTATGCAATAGTGCTTAGATGTTCAAGAGCTATGGAATCTTTCTCAGTGTCACTGATTGATTGGTAAGCTTTTTGGAGCAATCTACGCTTTTGGAAATTCGTTAGGTTATTTGTTTTTACCCTTTGAAGAAGCATAGCAATACTGTCTCCTTTATCTATATCATGTTGCTTGGGTTTGGTTCGATTCGTGCATTGCACAAAGAGTCCCATCAAAAGCAGTATGCAGAAAAGGAGTGAAGAAGGATAATATTTAGGACCACAGAACTTCACTGTAAATTAGGGAGACCATAAATATAAGAAAAACCTTTAACAAAAATGTTAAAGGCTTGATTAAAAATTAGATAAGTATGTCAAAACTAAGATTTAATCATCTTTGTCATTATCGGGTCGCACACTGGAATCATCACCTGTAGCCACTACTTCGGCAGGCGTTGTATTTTTATGGTTGTTTTCAGTGGGCGTACAGGATATAAAGCAGCTCAAGAACAAGGTTGATAACAGGATATTGTTTACGGATATTCTCATGATATTAGTGGTTTTAATTACACAAATGTTTTAGCGCCAGTTGAGTTACTGGCAAGTCATTTTATTGTGCACAATGGAAATCTTGACCCAAGGGCCAAGTTAAAAGCAGCTTTCTTCAACTAATTTAAAAGTCTTAATAGAGATGGATGTAAAATAAAACATGGCTTTAGTGAGTAAGCTGTTTCTGTGAGGGTGTGCCCTGTTTTTATGAGGCATGGTAAAGTAGGTTAGAACGTAATCCTGGTAAGTGATGTGAAAATTATATTTATATTTTCATGGTATTTTTTAGAGAAAGGAATGACGTTTTTAAAATGGTTTAGGCTACAAATTCCTTTGCCAAAATCGATTCGATTCACGAAGCAGGTGTTGATGATATAGCTTTTATGGATCCTCTTGAAATGTTTGGGTAATTTATCTTCAAAGGTTTTTAATGTTTTAAATGACGTGATGATGTCGCCGTTAAACATGTGAAAATCCGTGGTATTATTGTCGGCTTTTAAAATGATGATTTCTTGGGTATTCAGAAAGTGGTAGTCTTTGTACGATTTAAGACAGATCAATTGGCTATCGGTAACGGGCTTCTTTTGATATCGGGATATACTTTTGTTGACTTCAAGGGAAGAAATAGGTGTCAACAGGTAATAATGGAATTTATGTTTGATGGTTTGGTATGCAAGATCTGTATTGGCGGATAGCGCAATAAATGCCGGAAGGGGAATTTTATAAAGATGTAGCTCAAGGGAAAATCTTAAGGCGTCGCCAATAACGCCATCGACATTTATAAAAACCAAATCAGGTTGATACGCTATAATCAGTTCAAGAGCCTTATTACGGCATATTGTATTTCCTAATGGTTCAAATAGTCCTGTTTTATGCAGGAGATGATCAATTAAGTCAATGGATTCTGCATTGGAGTCTAAAATCAAATAACGTTTCAAAGTTGCTAATTGTGTCTCTAAAATTATTTAGATTTCAATAAGACCAAGTAGATAATATGAATAAAAATAATATACAAAGCATCTACCCATAGATAGGGTGTTTCAGCTATTTTGTAATCAGGTAAGCAATCTTTTTAATAAAATTTCATCCGGCAATGAACAACTATGAAAACTATTTAAATGACCTGAACCAGGACTTGGACTGTCTTGAATTGGAGCCATTGGATACTCTTACTAAATTTGTACAGGGCATTAAAATAACCACTGCAGTAATTAAGAAGCTTAGGGATTGTGCAGTCTCTAAGGGATTTGAGGGAAAAGATGAGGAGATTCATTTTTTTAAATATCTTAAACCTCAAATATTCAGTAATCTTATTTATTATCGGAAGCTTTTTGCTATAGAAAGCAAAAGGCCCAGAAGCACCAACGAAGCTCAAAGACAGTATTTTGTGTTGCAGATTGATAAGTTGCAGGAATATTTTAATACCAATCAAGAGTTTTACCATTATTACCGCAGTGGGGCTACGTTCTTGGATGAGCACTATTTTTTGCGTAAAAATGCAGATGTTTCCCTCAATCTAGATGCGATTTGTTTTTTAACGGATCTGCAGTTTTCCACGAGCCACGATAGTTCAGTGGCCATGATTATGGCCCATAACAAGTTGATTTTGCATTTGAAAAGGGAAATGCTAAGACTTGATGATACCCCTTTGAAGATTACAGAATCCCATAGGAAAAGAGCACCGTCAAAACTTTTTTGGACCGCTAATAAAGTGGATCTGATTGAGTTGATCTATGCATTGTATACTTCTGGCGCCATAAATAGAGGTGCCGCCAATATAAATGAAATAGCAGACTCTTTTGAAACACTATTGGGAACGGACTTAGGGGACTTTTATCGAACCTATTCGGAGATCCGCTCTAGAAAGATACACAGAACTAAGTTTATGGAAAAATTAAAGGAATCCCTTGATCAACATATGCTGAGTTTGGATCGTTGAAAACACCCAACTTGGGTGTTTTTTTAATGGGTTGTTTTTATGCTATTTCGGATGGTTTTAAATGATTGGTAATAACAAAATCCTGTAAATACACTTAAATAATATGTAGAAAAAAATTACCCAAGTTGAGTGGACCTTGTGAATAAAGAATTAATAAACCTTACAGCTTTGCCATACGAAAGTCAAATCGAGGCAAAGTCGTCATTTAAAGAATGAAACCCTTGACGGCTTTGTTTTTTTAAACAAGAAAAATTATGGCAGCAACAATCATTACCACCGAAGATCTTTGGGAATTCAAAATGGAATTACTCGATGATATTAAAAAATTACTCAACAAAGAAACTGGTCAACTATCCAAGAAATGGCTAAAATCTCCCGAAGTCAGGGAGCTGTTGGGCATCTCTCCTGGAACATTACAAAACCTAAGAATCAACGGCACATTGCCATACACCAAAATGGGAGGCGTTTTGTATTATGATTATCAGGAAATTATGAAAATTTTGGAAGGCAATAAAATCCATAATAAATTCTGAATCCATTTTGGAATCCATGAATTACATCAAGCATCTTAACGGAGTTTTGGAAAAATTTTCAAAAGATAACCGCTTAAACCCAACGCACATAAGTCTATACATGGCATTGTTCCAAATTTGGAACAATTACCATTTCAAATCAGGTTTTTACATCAATCGTGCTGAAGTGATGGATCTATCAAAATTAGGGTCAAAGACCACTTACCATCGATGCATCAAGGAACTGAGCGATTGGAGCTATCTGTTGTATAACCCGTCCCATAATCCGTTTCGAGGAAGTAAAATAAAGATGTTCATTTTTGGGACAACCGATGAACTACCTCTAGACCTCTCCCGTACCAATATCGGGACAACCAATGGACAAGCGCTGGTATCTAAAGATAAACATATCAAAACAGGAATAAACAATACAAACTTATCAAAACAAAAAATTAATAATAAAAAAGTTTTTGAAAAAGGAAGCAAACAAAACACAACTGTTCCATATCAGGACAACTTAAGGACAAGTTCAGATAAAAATTACAACGAGCCTTTATGAATACCACGAATCCACATATCATCATAGAAGGCCCAAATGAGTATAAGTTAGGAGAACTTAAGTGCAATGAAATCGTTTATGATTTTAATGAAATTCTTAGGTATCTAAATGCCAAAGGGAAGTTGCTTTTTGGAACTGATTTTAAAACAGTCATTGACGATAGGGACGTCCTGTTTAAGCTATGTAATTATTTCATCAAGGACGAAGCTAACTGTAAAAAGTTGGACATAGACATTCATAAGGGCATTCTTTTAATCGGTCCTGTTGGCTGCGGTAAAACAAGTTTGATGAAACTGCTCAGGCATATTGTACCACATCAAAAAGCTTATAAAATAATACCTTCCAGAAATATTGTGTTTGGCTTTAATCATGTGGGGTATAAGACCATCGAAGATTATGGCAGCACCAATTACTTTTGTTTTGATGATTTAGGTGTCGAACCCATTGGAAGGCACTATGGAAAAGATTGTAATGTGATGGGTGAAATCCTGTTGTCACGTTATGAATTGTTTTTAGATCATAAGGTTAAAACGCATGCGACATCCAATCTAAACGCACAGGAATTGGAGGAGCGCTATGGGAATCGAGTGCGTTCTCGAATGCGTCAACTATTCAATTTAATAGCTTTTGAACCTAATGCTGTCGATAAAAGAAAATAATTATGCTAAAAATAATTAAACTTTGGCAAATATTATGTAATTTGCCAAAGTTTAATTAATAATTTAGTGCATTGATTGATACTATAAAAGATAAAATACAATCTTATTTTAATGAACAATCAACCATTTCAAAAGATAAGTTGGTAGAATGTATTGTGTTTGATTTTCCTGAACTAAAAAAAAGTACTATAAACGTGTATTTATCGCGCTTAAAAAAGGAAGGGCTTATCAAAAATCCATCAAGAGGCATATATGCTCTTAAAGAGAAAAAAGCATACAGTCCAATTATAGATAGTAATTTAAAACGTTTGTTCAATAAAGTTAAAAAAGACTACCCTTTTGTAGGTTTTTGTATTTGGGATACCAAGTGGTTAAACGAATTTATGAGGCATCAACCATTTAAATTCTATACGGTTATAGAATTGGATAAAGATGTTACAGAATCGGTATTTTATGCATTAAAAGAACAAGGAAAGCAAGTTTATATAGAGCCTGATGCAGAAACTTTCAATTTGTATATTAGCAATAGTGAAGATGTCATCATTTTAAAACATTTAATATCTGAAGCGCCACTTCAAGAAATTGACAAAATAACCTTGCCAACGCTGGAGAAGTTATTGGTAGATATGACTATTGATACTAAAGTATATGCAGCACAACAAGGCGAAATAGAATTTATTTATGCGAATGCATTTGAAAAGTATGAAGTAAATAAAAATAAAATGAAGCGTTATGCATATAGACGCAATAGAGAAAACGAAATTGAAAATTTAACTAATTTAATTTTGGCAAAAATTGAATAATTTGCCAAAACTTAATTAACTATGATAGAATCAACGACATACCATCCAGATTGGATTTATGAAGTCAAAAGAAATTTAGGGAAAAAGAAATTTGATCCTAAATTAATTGAGAAGGTTATATATGCATTGGTTTTTTTAGAGCAATTAAAATTAAACGGATTAGAATTTATTTTTAAAGGAGGTACAGCATTATTATTAGCAACCAAACAACCAAAACGGTTTTCAATTGATATAGATATTATCACAGAGCAAACACAAAGTGACATAGAAACTATTCTAGAAAAAATAAGTAAAGACAGTGTGTTTACACATTGGGAAGATGACAACAATAGAAAGTATACGCCAGATGCACCAATGGGGCATTTTAAAATGTACTATACAAGCCATGTAGATGGAAGTGTTGAGCCAATACTGTTAGATGTATTATATACGCCAAATCCATATCCGGAACTCATGGAAATTCCAATAGCACACGATTGGATTCAAATAACGGGGGAAATTACGACGGTACAAATGCCAACCTTTGATGCCATATTAGGAGATAAGCTAACGGCTTTTGCACCAAGAACAACAGGAATACTTTATAGCAAAAACAGACCCGTAGAAATAATAAAGCAGTTGTTCGATGTGGCTTTTTTAATGGATAATATCACAAATTTAAAAGTAGTCCAAAATAGTTACAACAAAGTAGTTGCAGAAGAAACTAAGTTCAGAAAGTTAGATGTGTCTGTCATTCAAGTATTAGAAGACTCTCAAGAAGCTTGTTATGTATTGTCTATTAGAGATGTCAAATCAGAAGAGTTTAAACATTTTCAATTAGGGATTAGCAATTTTACAAATTTCACAATTACAAAATTTAATATTGAGGAGGCTATTGCAGCAGCATCAAAAGCAGCTTATTTAGCAGAGATTTTAAAAAGTGAAACATTACCGAAGTTAGAGAAATTTATTAGTGCACAACAGATTAAAGATTGGTCAATTGAAAATCAACAGTTCAATAAATTGAATAAGCTAAAGAAAAGTAATCCAGAAGCATTTTTCTATTGGTATAAAACTTTAGAATTGGTAGGTAATGTTTAAATAATCAAACGCAATAATAAGTTTCTATTAAATGGCTTAAACTATAAAAAGATTGTTATTTCAATCATAATTAGTGTATTTGTATGAAATAACAATCATTTAAATGATTGGATAAGAAAAGTAAATACTATTTCCAATACAGATGACCATTTACGAAATCATGGTTTTATTCTAACAAGTCTCGGGTGGGTATTGTCTCCAGCTTACGATTTAAATCCCTCGATAGACAAAGATGTTCTAGCGCTCAATATCGATACAGATAACAATGCACTGGATTAATTTAGCAAAAAGTGTGGGAGTGTTTTTTCGTTTAACAGAAGAGCAAATAGATAGTATAATAAACGAAGTTAAAGCAGTTGTTTCTACTTGGGAAAATGAAGCTGACAAAATCGGGATTGCCAAAAGAGAACAAAGTATTATGGCTAAAGCGTTTAATGTATAACAGAAAAAGACGTTTATTATTATAGGAAACAGAGCTATTTAATTTGATGGTTTTTATGGAAGAAGATTAGATTAGAGAAAATACACATTTGTACTATAATCTTCCATTTGGAGTTTATCCCGAGCGAAGCCGAAGGGTAACTTGAGCTTTGGTTAAAACCGAAAGTTGTATTACAGTTTCATTACGATTTTAATGGAACACTTTTTATGAGACGACGTAGGAGGGAAGTATAAAGTGTGTGAAATAGCTAGTATTGTTAATTTGTTTGTTGATAAGTTCGCCCAAAACACTAATTATTAAATTATTAACTAATTAACTTTGTAGATACGGTTTTCCCATCTTATAGATTTTCCTCTCATTTATTAAGATTTAGACAATGTCAAAAAAATAGACATTGTAAATAGCCGACTTTAATTATTAATATAAAAACATTAGAAATATGTCTACAAATAAAAACGAATATCTTCAAAAAGTACTTGATACTCATGATATAAATAAAGTAGAAAGTCTAGATAAATTTATAGCAAAGAAAAATGCTGTAAAGAATGCTCTAAATGAAAAGTTTACTGAAACTAAAGCCTCTAATGCAATTGATTCAGGCTCTTATGCTAAAAATACTGCGATAAACACAAAGTTTGATATAGATTGTTGTATACCTTTTAAGAAGAAAGAGAAAGAAGAAGATAAAGGATATAGTAGTCTAAAAGATATGTTTGATGATGTATATAAATATTTAAGAAACGAATATACAGAAGATGACGATGATATAACAAAAGAAGATGTTAGGAAACAAAAAGTGTCTATTGGTATGAAGTTTAATATTGATGGTAAAGAATTTGATATGGATGTTGTTCCAGGTCGTGAAAGACCTAATAATAATGATTATAACAGTAATAATACCGACTTAAGTTTACATATTCATCCTTCTAATCGCTCAAAGAAAGAAGAAGATGAGAATAGAACTCGAATTAAAACAAATATTAAAAAGCATGTTGATTTATTAAGTGGTTCAGAAAGAACACACGAACGTAAAGTAGCTAAACTGATTAAAGTTTGGAAAACAGAAAGAAAAAACCAAAATGGAGGTAAATTAATTAAATCATTTATGATGGAATTATATACCAAAGAGGCTTTTGATGTAGCAGATGAAATACCAAGCGGTTTATGGGAAAAAGTGAAAATGGTAATGAACCATATAATAGATAATATAACAGAAAATAATTTAGTTGACCCAATAAATTCAAACAATATAGTTTCAGATTCAATGAGTGATACAGCTAAATCTGATACTAAACGAGATATGAAAAAGACTATTAAGGATGTAGATGAGGATTCGGATAAAATAAAGGAATATTTCCCTATAAATGATGAATATGATGATGAGGACGAAGATGATTCAAAAGCTTCAACAGCATCGGTTTTAAGCACAAGTAAGTTTGGATAAAGATCAAGACAAGAAAATAATAAAAAGAATTAATGGACTAATTAAGAAAGATAAGGATGTAACAATTATTGAAGAAATTGAAAAAAAAGAAAATTACTTTTCAGGAAAAGTTGAAGTAAATTATAAAAATGAACAACTTTTTTTTGATTTGGAAATTCCACATCATTATCCATTAACACATCCTAATTCGGACAACATTTCTATAATTTTTAGAAATGAAGAATACATTGGTTTAAATCATATTAATCTAGATGGTTCGGTGTGTTTTCATCCAGATAAAGATGATGATTTTGATAGAAAACTATTGTATGAACTAAAATGCCTCAAACAATGGATTAGGGATTATTATATTTTTAATAAGGAGGATGCTAATTATGCTTATTTAATACATACTACAGAAAGTGGTAGAATTGATAAGCTTTACTTCACTAGCATTCACAATAATTTTAAAAAGCACTCTTTTGGATTATTTAACTATTCTATATTTTCTGATGAGAGATATGGAGATTCAAAATTACCAATCAAAAAACTATTTAGGTTAGGATTTGATAATGACAAAACAGATAACTGGTCGAAAACTTTTAAAGAAGAATTAAATAGAAAGACTTGTAAGAAAGGGTTGTATTATTTTATTGAAGAAGAGCCAATAAAAAAAATACTAAAAGGCAGAAAAGGTATTGAGACATGGAATGAACTCGAAGAGTTCCTTTCCGATGAATTTATAGAGTATTTATATAAGGGATTAAAAGGAAAATTTAGTAAAGGGTTTTATAATGAAAACTATCTGTTTCTAATAATCGGATATAAAATACCTAATAATGAAACCTATGAAGAGCATTGGGATTTAATTAGATTATCTAAAAAAAATATTCCAATTGAATACAGAAGAATTCCTAAACAAGAACAAGATAGTTCTGGAAAGAGTTTTCTGCATATACTAAAAAAGAATAAAATCAATTGGAGGACAACAGAAAACATAGATTATAAACGGTTTTTTGGAAGAGGAAAACTAGATGATAAAATCACAAATTCTAGTATTTTAATTATTGGTTGTGGAGCTTTAGGAAGTTCTTTAGCTGAAACACTAGTTAGGGGCGGAGCAAGAAATATAATTCTTGAAGATTTCGACACAATCAAGGGAGGGAATTTATGTCGTGCAAATTATGACCTAAATGATATGATTTTCCCAAAAACTGTTTGCTTATCTAAAAGACTAAAATCAATTTCTCCATTTGTAAATTTAATTACAATAGGAGCCAAACTAAATAATGTTGATTTAGATAAAATAAAAACTGTTTTCAATGATAATGTTGACCTGATTTTTGATTGCTCAACTGACCCAGAAGTGACTTATATTTTAGATAAAATTAATTTTAAAGGAGATACATTTAGTTTAGCAATTACCAACAATGCTAAATCTTTTGTTTCTATAACTGGATTAGACTTGTCAAAAAAAGCCAAAATTATATTTAATTATGTAGAAAATGAGCCTCCAAAATTTATTGAAGGTACAGGCTGTGGTTATCCAACTTTTGAAGCAAATTATAATGACATAATCACTTTACTAAATACTGGATTAAAAGTGATAAATGATAATTTTTCTAAAAATAAAAAGAACCAAACTTTTATTATTAAACCCGATTTTGAAGACGAGTTAATAATTGATATCGAAGAATATGAATATTATAAATGTGATTATAATAATAGTGCAATCCACATATCTAAAAGTATTTTAAGGGAAATAGAAGAAATTACGAGTTTCCATTATCCAAAGGAGTTTGGAGGTGTTTTTATTGGTTTTAAATCAGAATTAGGTTTTATTATTACTGATGTTTTAGTGCCAGATAAATATGTAAATGCAAGAGCTATTTTTATAAGACATCCTGGAACTTTAAATGAAAGGTTAGAAGAAATACATAAATTAACTAATGGTAAAATTCAATATTTAGGTGAATGGCATTCACATCCAGATGGACCAACTTCTCCTAGTAATACAGATAAAAATGCTATGAAAGAAATAGCACTGAACAAAAAAATTAATATTGATAAACCTTTACTAATGATTGCAGAAGTAGGGCAATTGCCTTTTGGTAAAGATTTATATATATATGACAATAAAGAATTAAGAAAATATGAGTGATAAAATCAATTTAAGAAAACTATTTGGAGGCTTACAAAACCAAATGATAGCTCAATTAAATACTAATAGAGAATTTATTGAACACCCAGATTCTAAAGGGGATTCTTTAGAAAATACATGGATTGAATGGTTAAGAACCTATTTACCAAATAGATATTGTGTTGATAAAGCAATTGTTATTGATTCAAAAGGACAATTGAGTCATCAAATCGACTTGGTTATTTATGACCAAACTTATACACCTTTTGTATTTAAACAAAATGGAATTTTTTATATACCAGCAGAAGGAGTATATGCTGTTTTTGAAGTGAAACCAGACCTTGATAAAGGTAATATTATTTATGCAGGTGATAAAATTGAAAGTGTTCGAAAACTATTTAGAACATCTACAAAAATAATAGATAGAGGTAAACCATATAATGCTAGACCTTTAACTAATTCTTGGTGGTGTTCTAACTATAGAAACTAAAATAAAAGATGAAACAATCGAGGGGCACCTCAAAAGTTTAAAAGGGCTAAAATCAATTGATATTGGTTGTGCGGTAAAGAATAAAAGTTTTTATGTAGATTATAATAAAGATGATAGCATTTTTGACATCGATAGAGATGTAATTTTATCTTTCAAAGAGCATAATGATTTAATTCTTAAATTTTACAATGAGCGAAATGTGAAAAATATTGAGTTTAGTAAGAAGAATAATTCTTTAGTAACGTTCTTTTTACAATTGACAAGGTATTTACAACAAAGTATTGGAACTGTTGCGGCTATTGATTTGTCAGAATATGCGAAAGCTGTTAACTTTGAAATAGATGAGGAAATATAAATATCTTTAAATGGAAGAAATAAATTTAAAAATGATTCAAGATTTATTTGAATCTGGTTCTCTTGAATTGATAGCAACACAACCAGGAGTTTGTCTGCCAATGTTGCAGAGAATATACAAGAAAATGAAGGTTGGAATAGAATTTGCTGATATTAGAGTAAATGACTCAAGAATAGTTGATGGCCATCATAGATATATTTGTTCCAAACTTTTAAATATAGATATAGGAATCAATAATAATTATCCAATACCATCTACAGCTGAAAGTCATAAGTGGGAAGTTTTAGTCATTGACGAATTTGATTTCGAGACAGAAGAAGAAATTAAAAACCATAATTTGAGAGATGCTGAAATAAATGATGTAGATTTTGATTTTTTAAACAGTTTATAAAATAATGTATATATTTGTAATATGTTAATATTGTTAGACATAGACGGAGTAATGGTTCCTGCAAACAATTGGAAACGACCAGAATTTGAAAGTGATGGATTTCCGAGGTTCAGTAGAAAAGCCACAGATAGCCTTCAGAAAATTATTTCTGAAACAGGTGCAGAAATTCTATTGACTACTTCTCATAAGTCTAATTACTATGTTGGTGAATGGAGAAATATTTTTTCGAGTAGAGGTGTTTTAAATGCTAAAATTAGAAAACTAAATAAAAATTCTAATTATCTTACTAGAATGGAAGAGGTAATGAAATGGGTTGCAAAAAACAATGAAAAGGAATTCGTTATAATTGACGATGATAAGACTTTAAATAGTTTGCCACCTAGAATAAAATCACGACTTGTGCAACCTAGTGCAACGGTTGGTTTAAATGAAGAGCTAGCTGATTCTGCCATTAGAATATTAAAATCTTCTAATAAAGAACTAGTTATTTAAACGGAAAATACTATTGATTTCAAAACCCTTTCAATTGAGAGGGTTTTTTCTTTAGTAAACACTTATCCTTATGTATAACAAAATCAATTCAAAACTTAATTATAAGATTATTATTTAGTCGTAAATCCCAAACATAAGAGCCAAAGCCATGGCTCTAATATTTGAAGGTTTTAAAAAATAATCAGCTTCATCTTTATTGGTCACAAACCCCAATTCAACAAGAATAGTTGGACAAAAACCAGTCATTTCGCGTAAGACTTGAAAATCAGCAAACTTCACACCTCGTTTGTCAAACCCTAATTTACTGTAGCTTTCATTTATAACCGATAATCCCAAAGCAATAGATTCTTTAATATGCAATTTTTCAGAATTATGCACATAAACTTCAATACCTTTAGAATTGTATGGAGATGCATTACAATGCAAGGACACAAGCACATCCGCGGTTAAAGCTTTAGCCAATCGATCTCTATCAGAAAGCGAAATAAACGTATCGCAATATCTGGTCAAATAAATATCCAGTTTATCATCTAAAATAGTTTTGTTTAGCCTAATAATTTCCTTGGCAACATTTAAAACCACATCCTTTTCCTGGATCCCATTTATGCCAATGGCACCAGAATCTTTTCCACCATGCCCCACATCAATAACAATTCTTTTTCGTGCATCCAAATTTTGACCAAAAAGCAAGCACATTTTTAGCATCACTAGAAGAAATACGACGTTTTTGAGCTTCATTTTCAAATTGGTTTTCATAATTGAGCGTCCTTTTAGCATCCAAAATCATAAGATTTAATGCCTTTTAGTTGCAATTAAAAACAATCTAAATCAAACAATATTATTTACATAAAATACTGAAAATCAGTTGTTTGAAAACAAATATATTGTAATTTTCATAAATCAAAACCATTAAAAACTTAAATTTTAATTCTTATGAAAAAATCAATTTATTTAACCTTGCTATTGGGCTTTATTTCAACTTCCATTTTTGCACAGATTGGAGGCATTGAAGATTCTGTAAATGATGTTTCCGACACTATTAGAACCATTTTTCCAATCATTTTGGGCGTTATTTTCTTGGTAGGTTTCCTATTCAATGCCGGTCATTTCTTTGGAGAGAATGCCGATTTAAAAAAGGGCATCACCCGCGTATTGGTATTCGTACTTATTGCTGGTGCCGTGGTAGGCATCTTTACTTATTTAATTGGAATTGTAGTATAAGTTACTAAGCAACATTTTGCAATAAAAAACACATCTATGAAAACCTTTAAAATCTATAAAAACATCAGAAAGCGCGCGATGATCATGGGTCTTCCCATTTCATTGTTCGCACTGATGATGACAGCCGTAATAGGATCCCTGTTATTTATCATCTTTTCCTTTAGTTTTTCGGTCATTATTATGGTGTTTCTATTCAACGGCATATTGTATGTCGCATTGACCCACATTACAAAGACCCCATCCCTATTGCATTTTAAAAAAGTGTTTCCACAAACCATTAGTAATAAAAAACAAAACCACTTGTATTATGAAGGCTATTAACCTTGCTGCATACCATCCCATATTGGACATCCAAGATCATATCTTGTTTGCAAATAATGGTAATGTGGTTTTATGTTATAAAGTAGAGTTGCCAGAAGTATACTCACTGTCTGAATCGGACTTTGAAGACATACACGGGGCTTGGTTTCAAGGGTTTAAATCCCTGCCAACAAGTACCATTATCCATAAACAGGATATTTACGAAAAGAAAGATTATGATGCCACTCAGTTGCCCAATGATAGCTTTTTAGAAAAGGCTACTCATGATTATTTTAAAGGAAGGGAATACATGCAACATAGTTGCTATTTGTATTTTATCATTCCCTATAACAAAACTCTGAATGCCACCAAATTCACCAACCCTTTTCGAAGTATAGACAAAGGGATTCACAAACAAATGGATCATAACGTGCAGGAGTTTGTTACCTCTGTAAGCGATGCAGTATCCTTTATCAATAACAGCCGAAAGTTGTCATTGACACCATTGAATCAAACCGACATACTAACTATTACAGCAGCTTACTTCAATGGATTCAATGAAGGTTTTGACACCGATATTCAACTTAAGAAATCCGATATTGAAATAGGGGAAAACCATTTTGATGTATTGGCGGTCAATAGTGAACTCTGTTTTGGGGATGTCGTACAGAGTAGCAAAACCAATGATAAGTTTACTTCAGACGATTTTGTGTTCCATCAAGGGTTTATCGATGGCTTGGGATTGAACCTCAATGAAAACCATATCATCAACCAGATTATCTATTTGGATGATAAGCATAAATGGCGAAAACTGCTGGAGAAGAAAATGGAGGAACTTAACAAAAGTTCCAATTTCGGTACGCAGAATAAAGTGGTCTTAAAGAAAATCGAGGACATTGTAGATCAGATTAATGCGGATGATTCCTCACGGATTATACGAGGGCATCTGAACATCATTTTTTGGTCTCAAGAAGCCCAAGAGCTCAAACACATAGCATCAAAGATTAAAGCCGAGTTTAAGGAACTCGATATTATACCCTATTATCCCAGAGGAGAAGAACGGAAGCAATATTTCCTGAATAGCTTTTGTTGTTTTGCTTCCAACTTCTCCAATGCGGATTTGTATGTCACCGATTTAAAGCACGCTCTGTGTTTATGCATCAATAACACCAATTACCGATCCGATGCTAAGGGCATCATTTTTAATGATAGACAGCATAATATTCCCGTACTTAAAGATGTTTGGGATGAGCAAAAGAAGCGCATCAAGGCTAGGAACTTTGCCATTTTTGCTCCCACAGGAGAAGGAAAATCCTTTTTGGCCAATAACATCTTACGGCAGTATTTTGAAAGCGGTGTTCGTTTGGTCATCATTGATTTGGGTGGGTCCTATTCCAAATTTGCTAAGCTGTATCCAAAAGACCATATTATTTTGAAATATGAGCAGGGAAAAAACCTGGGCATCAATCCCTTTTACATTTCCACGGATGCTGACTTGACACCAGAACGGTTGGAAGATCTCACCATGTTTCTATTGGAGCTTTTGGCTTCAGGTAAAGTGACCACCAAAGCGGAACAGGTGGCCATGAAAAAAGTATTGTTACAATATTATGCACAAACTCGGGAAGCACATTCACTAGCAACATTATATCAATTTGTGGATGGTGAAAAGGAGACGCTGATAAAGAAGTTGAACATTCAAGAAGAACATTTCAGTGTTTATAATTTTCTGCATATTCTATCGGAGTATGTGGGTGACGGCCTTTATAGCTTTCTATTCAATATCAGTGAAGACCAAACCTATAAAATTGAGGACAAGCGATTGATAGTCTTTGAACTCGATGAAGTCAAGGACAACAAGGAAATCCTATCGGTGATGTTGAAGCTTATTAAATCGGCCATCCAACGTACCATTTGGCGAAACAAAGCCGAAAGAGGCATCATTTTGTTTGATGAGTTTGCCAAACAATTGAAGTTTGATAATGTCCTGGAAAGTGTCGAATTCTATTATCAGGCCATTAGGAAACAAAATGGGGCGATAGGTATTATTCTACAATCCATAAATCAATTACCCAATAATTCTACATCCGCCAGTATTTTGGAAAACACGCAGATTATTTATAGTCTCCGTAATGAAAAGGGCTATGAAGAATTAAAAAACAGATTGAGTTTGTCCAGCCATGATCTGAACCAACTGAAATCCATCAGGAATAATTTGACAGGCTCTAGGAAGTACACCGAAATGTTTATCAAAATAGGGAAGGAGAGCAACATCTTTAGATTGGAAGTACCCAAAGAAGTCTATGCAGCTTACCTGACCGATGGTAGTGAATCAGAGACCATCATGAAACTCTTTGATGAACATCAAGATATGGAAAAAGCCATCAACATATTTATTAAGCAGCAGCCATAGGCTGTTTTTACTATTAACACCTTAAACTCTAAAAAAATGAAACGCAGAATTATCCCCATCACATTGATACTAACCATCATCATGTTATTGCCTGCACGTGCTAAGTGCCAGGGGATGCCGGTTTATGATAATACCAACTTTATAAGTTTGGCTAAGTCACTTGTAGAATCGGCAAAACAAACGTCGCAGCTTTTAAAGTCTGTTGAGTTTTTAAAACAACAAAAAGAAAACCTTGAAAAGGTAAACAATGTTATCAAACAACTCAAAGCCGTCAAGGAATTGACCAAGAACAACCAGAAACTCTTTAATATGGTCCAAAACGATTTAAGGGACATTCTAAACTCTCCATATATCAAGTCTGAAGAAGTCGATCGCATTTCAGAATCATTCAATAGCATTATAGAACAATCTCTGGATGACCTTGATTTTATAGGCCAGATTTTGTCAAGCGATACCATGAAAATGACCGACGCTGAGCGAGCCATGTTTTTAAAGGAAAAAGAACAGCAATCCAAGGAAATGGTTGCAGAAATAGAACAAAAAACCAGACTGTATAAAGAGATTATCTCTTTTAGAACCATGCAAGATAAAATCAATAATAGAGAAACCAATTATTAGACATGGCGGGTATTTTTTTAGGCATAGGTTTGGAATATGTGGACGCTGTTTTTACCACGATCAAGAACAGTGATTTTTCACAGTACACGATTACAGGTATGAAAACCTTGGCGATTTTGTTCTTTTTGATCAATATCCTAAAAAAATATAATGAAGGCATTGCCAATAATGATGGCTATACCTGGGGATTGACCCCTACGGAACTTGCTAAGAATTTTGCCGTGGTCATTCTGGTAATTTTCTCAACACAGGTATTGGCTGTCTTTGACGGAATTTTGGTGGCCATAGAGACCCAATACAGAGACACGGCTCCAGCACTCCTTCCATTGCAAATGCAAGATGTCGATTTGGAAAAGGATGTGAGTGCTTTGGAAGCCGCCAGTAAAGCCATGTCTTTGCTTTATGAAGCACTGGTGACGCCCTTGTTCGGATTGAAGGTCATTGCCTTTATCATAGGTCTGTTTCTATGGTTGTTGGATCTGTTCATTTATCCATTGTTTCTGGCAGAGCGTTATTTTTTATTAGGGATTATGCAGGCTTTTTTTCCATTGGTTATTAGTCTAGCTGTTTTTGAAAAGTTCAGAGGTTTAGCTTACAACTTTTTTAAACTGTATGCAGGTGTCTATATGTTAGTGCCCGCTTTTTTTCTAGTGAATGTCTTTGTCAATAATCTATATACAGAAGTGAACACTAATTTTTGGTCAACGCTCTTTGGAACGGACTGGGGCAGTCAATTCTTTGCACCCGTAATTCAATTGGGATCCATAGGATTTGTCGTATTGCTAAAATTCAAACTATATAGACGAGCCACCTCTTTTACAATCAAACTTTTCACAGGTGGTGGTGCCTAAGGCGCATTTAAGATGAATCAATAATTAAAAAAACAAAAAACACAAACCCAAATGGAAACAAAAACACCTTATAGAAACATCTATACCATCTTAAAACTGAACCGTTTTATTGTTTTAGCGGTTGTTATTGGAGCAACCATCATCAGTGTTATATCCGTGGTATTGGTCATAAAGCTGCATAAAGAAACCGTCAACAATGCTTTTGTGGTGAATGCTGATGGCAGTATCATTCCTTTAAAAATGGTCAATCAACAGGAAAATCTGGAAGTAGAAGCGTTGGAACATTTGGAACTGTTCCATACCTATTTTTATGATATACATGCTTCAAATTATGAAAAAAACCTAGAAAAGTCCTTATGGTTGGGCAACAGTTCAGTGGATGCTTTATATAGACAGAAAAAAGCAGATGGTGTTTATAATCGTTTACTCCAGTACTCATTGGTCCAAAAGGTATTGTCGGTCGAATCCAAATTGAACCTACAAAAAGAGCCCTATACATTTGAGACCCTAACGGTATTTGAGGTGAACCGAGGAACTATAACGGACACCTATGAACTGGTCACTACGGGAAATCTGATCCATGTGGATAGAAACTTTCCGAAGAATACCCATGGACTGTTGATTACCAATTTTTTTGAAAACAGCCTACGAAAAATAGAAATCCCATAAACACATTTAAAAACCAGAAAAAATGAAACTAGAGAAAAACAAAATCTTGATTATTGGCGTAATTATTTGCGTCATCCTATTTATTGGGGTTTATGCCTCGATATTATTGGGAGACGATGAAGCACCTACCTTAGACAGCAATCAGATTCCTGTGCCAAGGTTAGAAGATGGCCAAAAGGAATATGAGTCGAAATTGGATGCGCTCAATGATCTAAAGGAAGTCAAGCAGACCAATGCGCCCAGTATCTATGATGAACGGTTGTTGGATTCCATGGGCGTTTATGACCCAGATTTATTGGATAAGGAAAAGATGCGGATGGTGGATAGTATTTATAGTCAAGGACGTATCAATTATTCTGAAAACGCATATAGAAATGAACCCCCTAAAGTTCCATTTAAGGTTATCGAGCCAAAAACAGATTCCGTAAGATTCGAATTAGTGCCCACTATTACAACAAAGGAAATAGGATTGGAACACCAGCTTTTTTTTGCATCAGACCCTAAGGAAAATATGCAAAAACCATTGAATACAGATTTCTTCATTCCGGTAGTTGTAGATGGCACCCAAACCGTCAAAACCCATTATAGATTAAGAATGCGTGTAATGAAGGATGCCATCCTAAATAATGTAAGGATTCCAAGAAACACCCTTATATATGGATTTGTGAGTTTTCAACCCAATCGAACTATCATTGAAATTGAAAACATCAACCATCAATCCGTTAAGCTAAACGCTTTTGATCTTCAGGATGGAAGCGAGGGTATTTATGTGGAGAATAGTTTTCGTGCAGATGCCACCCGTGAGGTGGTGGATGATGTGATTCAGGATATAAATATAGCAGGCGTGCCACAAATTGGAGGCGTTAAGAAAATATTCCAACGCAACAACAGAAATATAAAGGTGACAGTATTGAACAATTATCAATTAGTCCTAAAACCTAAACAATAAATCGAAAAAAGAAATTTATAAAAACTTAAATTATGAAAACAATTATCACATTTATAATGCTTGTTTGTTCCATATCAATATATGCACAGCAATCTTCAGTAGACACCATTTTTGCAAATGATAAAATGAATGTGTCACTGTTTTTTCCAAATCAAATTCGTCAAGGAATTACAGGTACCGAAAATTTTGTACTCACATACAATAGGGAAAAGGAACAATATTTTGGATTGTTACAGGCAAAGCCTGGAGAAGAAAGCAATTTATTGATCATTACAAATGATGGCCAGGTGTACTCCTATATCCTAAAATACTCAGAGCATCTATCCAAGCTGAATTATTTCATACAGGAAGAAGAAAGTATAGGCAATGAAAAACCTAAGATTATCGACTCGCTAATCGTTAAGGACACATTGATGGATATAAATGACAAAACGATTTATTATAAGAAATTTTCTGAATATCTATTGAAATCTAAACTTTGCCCTATTGGAACAAAAAGAAATAAAGGTATGGTTTTAAGATTATTGAAAGTAGCTTATAACAAAGATGACGTGTATTTAGTCATAGAAATTAGGAACCATTCAGGAATAGATTTTGAAATTGATTACTTGAATGTCTCAAGAGTGCAGGGTAATAAAAAGCGCAAGGCTTCTTACCAAAGTTTAGAGCAAGAGGTCATTTATAAACACGACATGCCAAAAACTGTCGGAAACAATAATGCCAAGCGATTGGTTTATGTACTTCCTAAATTTGTTTTAGGTGAGAATGAGAGATTGCAAATAGAGTTAAGGGAGTTAAAAGGGAGTAGAAAACTGGTTCTTAGGTATTGAAAATTTCAGATTAAAATTTATTTGAGCGTCTTATAAAGACGCTTTTTTTTTAACATGATTTGATAATGATTAATACCTGTTTTTAAATAGAATATTGAAGCTTATAATATTTTGAAATCGAAGTGTAGTTGCAAAAAAAAGTAATTTTATTTTGTTGATTTTGAATGCATTTATTATATCTTTATAAAGGATTGAAACTCAATTTGCGACAATCTAATTCAATCATAAAGGTAGCTATATAGACACCTTGATATCTTTCATGTTTCTAAACAATTGAAATTCTGATACTTACACGATGGGTTTGAATCCAGTCGAGGTCACAAATAAAAAAGCTTTCAATTTCTTGAAAGCT
>CAXBID010000002.1:0-35717 GCA_963975495.1 uncultured Flavobacteriaceae bacterium
TTTTACTTAATAACGTTGCTAACTATGACGAATTAAGAAATCTTATTAATCAGCATTATTTCTTGTTTTTATGTTTATTATTTCTTTTTATATTGAAACTCCTTTTCAAAACCAACATTTTCATAAGCTTCTGTTTTTGGCAAAACAAATTGGTATTCATTCATTTGATCTAACTGTACTGTAAGATTTTTTGCTTCAAATTCCATAACATGCCCTGCAAATTTGCCATCATCAGACACAAAATGCAAATGGTAACCAGCAACGTTTATATTACCTATAAACTCTGGGCAATAAAACCCAACCATAGTGCCAGAAAAGTTTTCTTTTTCAAATATGGGTCTCGAAGGAATTAAAACATCCAACCCCTTATCAAAAGGTTTGTCTTGTTTATGTAAACCACCGCAAGTAATCTTTTTGAAATTTCCATGAATTTTAAAGGCATAAAAAAAGTTTTTTGAGGGTAATTCAGCATTAATAAGATTTCTTAATTCGTCATAGTTAGCAACGTTATTAAGTAAAAATTCCTTTTCGCTATCAAAAAAAGCAGCATTGGCATAAGCTATTTTAATATCATCATTTGGTATAATAACAGTACCATCTTCTTTTGCTTGATATAAAATACCATCCAACATGATAAGTTCACCATCTAAAAAATTATAAGAACCTAAAGCCATATCGCCTTTGGTTTTAAGGTGGGCCGCATCTATGTCGCCTTCAAATATTTTATTTACAAATGCCCACCAGATTGAGTAGTGATAAAACACATCGGATACACTTTCATTTGAAATCATATCAGATTCTATATTTTCATTTTTAGACCCTACTTCTTGTTTTTTGTTTTTATCTGCACAAGACATAACAAAAAACAGGATGAAACTGTGTATGATTATTTTACTTTTCATAATATATTAATTTAATTATTTTGATTCATTTTGTGTTACATCTAACGCTTTCAACCAATTTAACTCCGCCTCCACCTCTTCCTGAACTATAGACCAATGAAATAAATTACTATCTACACGATAACCTTTATGTTCTATGGGAACAGGATCGTAAACAGGTTTTGTGACATCAACTAACTTAGACCATTTTTCAGTCGCTTTTTCTAACCACGTAATGGCTTCTCTATGAAATGCTTTGTCCTCTGTGTTTATAAATTGCTGATAAGCCACAGCTGATTTGAGTTTATCCGAAAAATAAAGCCCCAGATAAGCCCAGGCTTGTATATCTGATTTTTCATAAAGCAAATCCACATTTTCCTTTGGATTGATTCTTTCTACCTCTTTTAAAGCTTTATTGCAAAAATCGTAAAGTGAATCGGCCAATTGTATGGGTGTCATTTTACCTTTAACTTCTTGTTTTCCAGATTCTAAAAATTCAGGAACCCCAATATACCCTGGATCCATAGGGGTTCTACTCGCAAGTGTTTCCAATGACAATAATTTCACACCGGGTGGCCCATCATTAAAACCTAACATCCCTTCGCTATATAAAGTAAAATCCCAAGTTGCATTCCAATAGGAGGCAATTATCAATGGTACTTTACTGACTTTAGATTGTGCTTCAAACAACGTTTTTCCATAATCAGGAAAACGGGTTTCAAAAGCCTGGGCAAAATAGGAATCCGGTGTTTTAGGATTATATAATAAATGCCCCCAAGTTTTATAGAACATCCATTGCCTTTCGAAGGCATATTTATACGAAGCGCCTTCCAATGAGGTTATATAATCTTTAGCAGGTATGTAGGTTTCCGAACCTATATAATAGCCATTGACATAAGGATGTACGTTTTCAGCAATATGTTCTATTATAAAATCGGGTTGTCCCCAACGCAGAATGAAAAAATCTTCATTACGTATCATCCAAGCTAGGTAATAATTTTCCGGTAACGGATTCCAATAGGTGTCTGTAAGTTCTCCACCATGTACTTTTACCAGTTTTGTGGAAGAATGGCCGTGCGACCAATTGAATTTCAATTCTATATTTATAGGGCCATCAAAATAGGTTAAGGTATCTAAAGTCTGTCGGGTTAATTTTTCAACTGAAACATCTGTAGAACCACCACTACCTGTACTTGCGGAAAGCGGCACACGATGTATAAACTTTATTTTACGTTTCGCCTGTCTTGCTCCTGCCACCACGGTTTCTAAAATCCATTCTTCACGTTCTTCGGCGGTCATACCGCCCATGCCCTCTCCTAAAGTAATGCCTAAACCTGTTAAATTGGGATATTTATCAATGGTTTCCCTAACACTTTCTCGCATGTAGTCCTTAACAATTTCTGAAGTATCTCCTTTACCAAGATATTTTTCACTGCTTCTGGAAAGATCGGACACATTATAATGTTCGGCAAATTCCTTAGGAACAAAAACATTCCAATTGACCATATAGGTTTCTATACCTCGGTCTTTTGCCATTTTAAACAATGTATGCCAAAAAGTCTCCCAAACTTTCATTTCTTCATCTGAAAAATTATTGGCTTCAGGATATTTTTCGGTTTTTACCATTTTACTGAAAGGATGCAAATTCCACAGCGTAAGTTTATTAAAACGGTTTTCGGCCATCATATCCAAAAACGCTCTCCAAAAAACAGTGTCCTTACAGGTTTCTGTGTGTTCCCGTAAGGTTTTACTAGTTCTGTAAGCTTCCCATGGCAGATTGAATTTTAAGGCCCTGAATTCTAAATTTGGAGATTCTTCCTTATCTGAAATAGTTTTGTTTCCCGTTTCTAACTGTTCTTTAACATCAAACAACCCATACATTAAGCCCGTAGCATCACCTCCTGTAAGTATAACATCGTCATCATTCATTTTAATGGAAAATGCTTCGGGTTTTAGGTTGATTGAATCTAATAAGGTTTGAATGTTCAATATGCCATCTTTTTCAATAATGTCAATGTCATTTTCTTTAGCAAAGAGTGTCAATTTATTAATACCGTGTAGAACTTGAGGGGTGTTTAGATTGTTTTGTATACTGATGGTAAAAGGCGTCTCTTTATTACAAGCCAAGCAAAAAACGCATACTATGAATACTAAAATTTTGTGGATTATATATTTCATAAAGCTTGCAATATTTAGTTAATTATTAAAACAATTCTTCTGTAGTCGAACAGTGAAGCAATGGAGTTTTGATCTTCTATTTCAAGGATCACATGAATGGTTTTGCCAGACGCATCTTTTGGGATTGTTATTTCTGTTTTGAACCGTGAAGGGTTCGTGATTATTTGGTTATTCCCGTTATAAGTTCCAGCTTCTTTATAAACCCACCAATGGTACTTTATGGTGTCTCCATCTGGGTCGAACGAAGCAGAGGCATCTAATGTTATTAATTTTCCTGCTTTGGTATTTATAGTATGGATCTTTTCTGTTGTATCGGAATTTATAGCGGCAACGGGATGATGGTTCGCCTCTTCATAGGAAGCTACACACCAATCCATCCGACATTGAAAATCATTAAAATACGCTTGACGCCAACGCCATACAGGGGTATAAATGGAATTACAGACTTCGTTTGTAGTTTTATCTGTCCATTCATCTGAAACTTCGGTATATAGATAATAATCTCCATAAGTGACCTCATCTGCCCTTACACTTTCATGTCTGGAGGGTACATTTTTTATAGGCTCTTTTGAAAACCTGCCACTCCAACCTCCCCAACTGGGTTGACTGATATCGGACAGCCCTTGATGTATAAGGCCCAACCAAGGAATGGTGCCTCCGCCTTCAATAAAAACCAATTTACCGGTTGGTGTTTCCCTTAGCGGAAATAATCTTCCTAATTCGCCATGGTTTTTAATATGTTCCAAAGCCCATTGGTGCTGCCCAGTAGCGTTATAGGCGTATGGTTTCCATGTATGTGGTCCTTTTTTGTCATCATCTTTTGTACTTCCCCAAGCCCAAGCAGGACCTCCATAAGCGTAGGTTTGATAATTACTTCGAATCCAGTGGATTTCTGGATAATTGGCACAAATCCAAGCCCCGGCATCATCTTGTGCGCCATTTTCAAATACCCTGATTTTTTTTAGTATCGCTAATAACTCTTCTTTTGTGTGTGTTGATTTATAATCATTTAAGGCTTGCGCCAAGGTATTTGAGCCTGCATTAACCACAATGTAAATCAATCGTGGATCTTCTTTTTCAAAATTCTTAATCAACAGCTTAGAACCTTCAGTGCTTTTGCCTTCGCCTACATCATTCATTCCATAACCCGGTTGTCCTGATGCCACTATGGATTTTAAATAACTTGGTTGTGGCCAGCCGTTTGCATGGATCTTTAAATTTTCAAAAACTTTTTCGTAGCCTTCAATAAGCTTTTCAAAAAGCTCAGGATACAGTTTTTGGCGTTCAACAAATCTATGTTTATTGTGCAAATATTTTCCGCTTACCGCAATGAGCCCCTCTAAATCAAATTCATTGGAACCCATAAGCATGTGTGCCATTTGCTGCTCTTCATCTGGTTCATTGCCCATATCTGCCAATATAATGAGCCTATGCTTTAATGGTTGCGCCACTAAAACCTGTCCAAAACAGATAAGAATGAATACAAAAATTAACTTTAAATGTTTCATAGTTTACTCATCCTTTTTTGCTATTTCAATATCGTCTTTTACCCAGTTTGTGATTTGGTTCCAATCTACAATTCCCACTCTATTTGTCCATAAAGGGTTTTTGTTTTGCTGTAAGGCTTTGTTCGTATAGCTTTCCCAAAAACCAAAAGCTTTTGTCAACTCGTCAACAGCGTTTTGTTGATGCTTTTTATCTTTGGTTTCCCGATATAAAGCCACATAAGTTGCCCCAGCAATTTTATGGGTATAGTATTTTCCTAAATAGGAAACCGTTTCTATGTCGTTTAAAGTGTACAGCAATTCTTTGCTTTTGGTAGCATCCATAGACTTTACAGCTTCCAAAGCACCATCAGCGAGCTCATGTAATTTTTCAGAAACCTGCAATGGTGTTTCTAAAGACGTGGTGCCATCTTTCAATGTCATGTTTACATAATCGGGAATGGTTTGGTAGCCCGATTTTGGATGTGTGCCCAACGTTATAAAACGATTTACATCATGAAAACCTGTCTCTGTTTCAGCTGGTTTTGGATGACTGAAACAACCTTCAATATACCATTGAAAATCCAATCGCCCCCAATGAAAACCAGTTGTTATAGGATACACCATAGAAGCTTGTTGCCATGCAGAAAATAGTTTATCGGCATCCACATCTGGGAAACGGTCTGCCAATAAATCACGAAACTTATCATTACCCAATGTTGGGTCATAGCTTAATCTGCCCCATAATAGCCATTGGTACCATTGCTTTACAACTTCCAATTGATTTGGTGTTTCTGGATTTTTGGTTAAAAAATCGCGTCCCCAAATCCATTGGTCTGACCCAAAATAAATGCCTTTGGCAACTTCGTGCGGTATGTTTTCAATAAACTCCCTAACAAAGTCTGGCGCCCCCCATCTGAAATAAAAGGTATCATCGTTACGGAGCCCCCAAATGGTTTTCATGCCCTGAATGTTTTCTACAAAATTATCCTGTTCGTGGTAGGGCTGTTCCGTAGCACTATATACATGTGCCTTGGCGTATTTAAAGCAGTACAAAAACTCTATGTTCTTGGTATCAATCACTTCTTTAAACTTTTCAGCTATTTCCTTAGCGCCTGTTTGGTGTTGCCTGTGTATAAACGTGAATTTTCTTTCGGGCATGTCTGCCGCCGCATCCAAAATACCTTTGGCATAGGTGTCAAAAGCCCAATTTTCTCTGTCTTCGGCAGTTGTTCCATGCAAGCCCATGTTCTCGCCAGTAGTCAATCCAATTCCTGCTAAATCTGGGTACGTAACAAATAGTTGTTTGGCGCTTTTCCTAAAATAATCTTTGGTAATTTCATTGTCCATTTGATCAGTTATACCATACTTACCACCTGTTCCATAATCGAAAATATTCCAGGTTATAAAATGAAAATCTATATTACGGTCTTTACCATAAGCCATTACTTTTTTCCAAAAGGCTATTTTTTCATCTATCGTGATTTTTTTTACAATTTCAGGATCATCCAGAATTTCAGGAGTGTCCATCCCGATACCGTTTAAATTATAGAGTTCTTTCCATGTTCCGGTTGAACGCTGAACATCGTCCAAAGCAATATCCTCATAACCGGGCACTTTTACCAATGACGGAAACGGATGCAGGCTCCATAAAGAAATATAGTTATAACGATAACGAGCCATATTATCAATGTAATCTTTCCAAAAATCAAAATCCCACATCACGGGGATATTGTTTTGACCGGCATCACTGGCATCTGAATAACTAGGGGTTCTTACGTCCAAAGGAATATTGAATTTAGGCCCTCGCATTTCCATGTATGGATTTCGAGTCATCTCTTGTACGCCTTCAAAACCGTAAAGCTTTATTTGTTCTGCCAATTCAAGACAGCCGTACATAAGTCCTGCGGCATCATAGCCTATAACACTAATTTTATTTTTATCTTTTTTAATAGAAAAACCTTCTTTTTTAAGATTTTTTAAAGGCTCTACTTTAAGAAGAATATCCTGTTTTTGTTTAATTGTATCATTTAGCAATACATAGTTTTCTCCCAAAGCTGATTTTAATTCTTCTAGGGCAAAATTAACTTTAGGTTCGTTAGAGGTAGGGTAAATACTTATACTTTTATCTTGATTTGAACAACTAACAAACAAGAAACTTGTAATAACCAATAAAACACGAAAGTATTGAAACGACTTTTTTTTCATCTTAATTTATACTTTTTAAATGTTAGGTTAACTATAAAAATAAGTGAACTACGATAAGATTCTATCCTGTACTATACTGTTGTAAATTTTTTATTTCCTTAGTTTCATGCCTTTGGTTGTTTTAGACCTCTTCAGGTACCATTGACAAGTATTTTATATACTTGATTTTCAAATACTTAAATATCACTCAAATTTTAAAAACACCCCTAAAGTCCCCTCTAGGGGACAATCCATATTTTCAAATTTTCAGTTTCAAATTCAATTTAATTGTCAACAATATAGCTTGATAAATTTTTTTATCTGTTGCCTCAATCTGACAGGTGTCAATTTCAGTAACATTATTATCTTTTAATGAAGGCTAAACTAATTTTTGTCATGTACTGAACTCTATTCCATATAAAAAACTTCCTTTAAAGGAATTGATATTGGCGAATTATCTGGATTTACTTCCATGATATCTGCCATAAAATCCCACCATTTTTTTACGATGGGATTGGACGCCAAATCTTGTGAACCTGAACCATCAGAAACTTTTTGAAAAGCGAAGAGCGTATTGGTTTCTTCGTCTAAAAAAATAGAATATTCACTTACCCCATTTTCTTTCAATAGTTTTTTAAGTTCCGGCCAAATGTCATCATGGCGTTTTTTATACGCTTCCTTTCGACCTGGATCAAGTTTCATTTTAAAAGCGAGTCTTTGCATATTAGTTCATTTTTTAATTACAGTTATAGAATAAGCTTTTTGCTTTTTTGCTTTCTGAATTTCCTATTTTACAATAATCCTCAACATTAAATATAGCTCCTGCTTTAACAAATAGCTGTCTTAATTTATCAAGCGAACTTTCAATGTCTCCAAGTTGTTTATATTTCCATTCTTTTTTACCTTTTGCATACGGCATTAAAAATTCAAAAGCGTTTTGAATACTTGCGCCATTTTCCGCTTGATAATTCCATAAATCCACATTTACTTTTTTACCTAAATAAGCCAATTGAAGAAAACCTCCTAAATTCATGGTGCTATATGACAATGATTTTGTTCTGGCAAGTTCATGTGGCTGTTTACCATCTGGCTCAATTTGTCCTTTGATTCTAGGGATTGTTACTGATTCAAGATACTTTTTAGCTTCTTCTTTCCGATTTAAAAACAACAGTAAACTAGATACTTGTACGTCATAATGGGTGCCATGATTATTTAAACGTGTTCTTTCAAAAATGCCAAACGCACTTGTTTGCAGCCAGTCTAAATATTCCGTCAACCAATTTCTCAATGCTTTTGAAGTGTTTGTATCTATGGCATTATCCAATTCCAAGATATCAATCGCATTTATAACACTTGAAATACCACCAAACTCAATAATCCCGATACCTCTTCCTGTGTTTGTTCCAGGAATGCCCTGTGCAAAATTAAGATTGGGATTCATTTTTGTTTCAGGATTCAAAAACCAAACTTTAAGAAGCTCGACTGTTTTTTTTGCATACTTCTCATCATCAGAAAAAAAACAGGCCAAAGACAATTTTTTTACATTGCTGAACATGCTGTCTTTTCTAGGTTCATCAACATTATCTCCTCTTGTTAATGGGTTTACTTCCCCATCTTTTCTAACCCATGGCAAACCGTCTGCTTTATCAGGGTCTGGCCACCAGTAAGGGCCCAGGCTTAAATAATCGTGCTTATCGCCACTGGGTGGTATTTGGGTTTTGTTCACTACGGAAAACGTTCCTTCTTTTAATGCTTGGTCAGCAGAATGAATTAATTTATCATAAGCTTCTGCATATTCTGATGTATGAATCTGCTCTTTTACTTCAATTAATTTATCGTAATCTAAAAGAGATAATTTTTCATTTTGGGCAACTATATTATTCCCACAAAGTGACATCAATAAAACAAATAGAAAAACGACTATTGTTTTGAAATTCTTGAAGACCATCATTTCATTTTTAATACTTCGCTTCCTGCCAATAAATAAGCGCCAGTACCATAATTTTGCCAACTATCTTCTGATGCAGGCTCTGGACTGGCGCCTATGTTTTGCACCCATCCTATCATACCGTCTTCATGCTGACAACCTCTCAATGCATCCCAAGCTTTTTCTACAACTGGCGTGTATTCTGCTTTGTCCAAAATACCATTATTGATTCCATAAGCCATTCCGAAGGTATAAAACCCACTACCACTTACCTCGCCATGATTATAAGATTCTGGAGACAACAAGCTGGTCCGCCATAAGCCATCTTCATGTTGAAGATCTTTTATTTTTGTTGCCATTTCTTTATATAAGTTCAAATAGAACGGCCTATGCTCATAATCTTGTGGCATCGCATCAAGAATTAATGCCAATCCGCCAAAAACCCATCCGTTGCCCCGTGACCAAAATATTTTTTTGCCATTGTCTTCTTTTAAATCTGTTGAATCTCCCTTCCATACAAACCTAAGGTCTCTGGCAAATAAATGTTCTTCTTTATCATAAAGCAAATCATAAGTTTGTTTGTAATATGTATGCATGGCATTCAAATACGTTCTATCGTTTTTTAAATTTGAATAAACTGCCAAAACTGGAGGTGCCATAAACAAGGCATCACACCACCACCAAAGTATTTTTTGATCGCCATTTTCAACCCCATCTTTCCAAGGGTGCGGTTTGTATAAATGATCTTGGATAAAACTATCGGTAGGTTTTAAATCCACCAAATTTTTGCGGGTTGTATTCACATATAGATATGCATACGAAATAGCAATATCATCGGCATGATAAAACCTGTTATATGGTTTCCATTCGTTACGGTGTCCCATGGTTTTTAAAGCTGCCAAAAAAATGGGGTTATTGGTAGCTTGGTGCGCTCTTGTCACCCCAGTGTAATAGGCACCATTGGTCCAATCTGTGGGGTCTAAGGCATAAATGGGGTGTGCTTCTTGCCATTCCATGGCACGAACCATAGAGGCCTCTATGCTTTCAGGTGCTTTTTCTGTTTCTTTTTTTTCTCCATTTGCACAGGACTGAATCCATAGAAATGGTAAGATAAGCATACTTAGTATCAATAATTTTTTCATGGTTTATTTGTATGGTTTATTATATAAGTGTTATATGTTCAATCTAAATTTTCCTGTAACACCTTCTTGCGATGATGTTCCAATCATTACTGAATAATCTCCAGCTTCCAATATTTTTTCCAGCTTCAAACCCGTAAATTCCAACATTTTTGGGGTCACGGTAAAACGCACTGTTTTGGTCTCGCCTGGATTTAACTCAATTTTTTCAAACCCTTTCAATTCTTTATTGGGTCTGGTAACAGATCCTATCTCATCTTTAAGGTACATTTGCACTACCTCTTTGGCTTTTACGCTTCCGGTATTGGTTACCTCAACGCTAACGGTTATTTCTGTATTTGGTGTTATCTCAGCATTGGATATTTTTAAATTGGAATATTTAAAAGACGCATAACTCAACCCATAGCCAAATGGGTATAAAGGCCCGTTTTCCATAAACAAATAGCCTTTTTTATTGTTTATTTCCTTCATAGTGTAATGAAAAGGAAGTTGCCCTATGGCCCTAGGAACGGTTACGGGCAATTTTCCTGAAGGGGATACTTCCCCAAAAATGATTTTAGCCATGGAATTATCGCCAAACTCACTCAAATCCCAACCATCCAATATGGCATCAGCTTCTTCTGAAATGGTGTTTATCGATAATGTCCTTCTATGTTTTAAAACTACAATTACTGGTTTTCCAAGTGCTTTAACCTTTTCTAATAATTCATCTTGCGCCCCAACAGGGTCTATGGTTGCTCGGTCACCAATGGCATTATTAAAGAAGGCCTCTTTTGCCGTATGCTCATCACCTCCTAAAAACAAGATTAAAACATCTGCATTTTTTGATATGTTTACGAGCTTATCAAGAGCTTTAGGGTCTCTTTCCAATAAGTTTGGAACGTCCACTTTCCCATCGGTAAGTTGAAATCCTTTTTCTACAACATATTTAATGTTAGTCCCTGATACCGATTCGAACATCTCTTTTGTGTTTTCTTTTACAAGTGGCCCTAAAAGGGCAATTTTAATAGATTTTCTTTTATCTAAAGGCAATGTATTTCTCTCATTTTTTAATAAAATAATGGATTCTAAATCTGCTTCTTTTGCAAGTGCTAATGACGATTCTTTTCTAACTTCTTTCTCCACTGTTGTCAAATCGATATAAGGGTTATCAAAAAGGCCTAAAATAAATTTAGTGCGCAATACGCGTTTAGCGGCCTTATCAATAAATTTTTCTATTTTAGGGTTTTTCTTAACCATTTCAGGAAGATATGAATATGCATCTTCAGCATACAAATCAATATCAACTCCGGCGGTAAGCCCCATCAGTGCTGCGGCTTCAGGAGACTCAGCAACCTTCATAAAATAAAACAAACGGCCAATATCATTAGCATCAGAAACCACAAAACCTTCAAAACCCCAATCGTCACGGAGCACTCCTGTTAACAACTCTCGGTTTCCATGGCTGGCAATACCGTTTAAATCGCCATGAGATGCCATAATACCCAATGTTTTGGCATCTTTGACAGCAGCTTCAAATGGTGGGTAAATTTCATCTATTAAAGTACGTTCAGAAATTTCTATGGCAGCAAAATTAGTACCTCCTAAAACTTGACCGTATCCTGCAAAATGTTTTGCCACAGCACCTATGTGCGTTCCATTTCCTAATCCTTCATAATTACCCTGAACACCTTTTATCGCATTGGTTACCATTTGGGTTGTTAAATAGGTGTCTTCTCCAAACGCTTCACTCATGCGTCCAAAACGTGGGTCGCGTACAATGTCGGCTTCCGGGGAGTGGCACATGTGCATCCCCCTAAGTCTTGCTTCTTTACCTACAACATCCCAAATACGGTTTACCAAACCTGGGTTGAATGATGCCGCTAATGTCAATGGTCGTCCAAATTTTGTACAGCCTTCAGCATCTACACCGTTATAAGATTCTGTAACGAACAGCGCTGGAATGCCCCAACGATTATGTTCTATGATGTATTTTTGAAGTTCATTATTAAGTTTTGCGGCCGCAATTGGACTAGTATGTTCGCCAGGATTTTTGATGCCCGCAATACCTAATTTTAATTTTTCAATAACTTTGTCTGATAGTTTTAAATTTCCTTCTTCATCTGATTCTACACCAATCAATGCGTGGAAGATTCGCATTTGGGCCACTTTTTCTTCTACGGACATTAAAGGTAAAAGTGCATTCACTCGTTCGTCTATAGGTAGCGAAGAATCTTTATAATCTACTTTGGACGTTTGTGAATAGGACGTGCTTAATAAGCCCAGGGCTACACATAATATGAATATTTGTCTTTTCATCATTGATGTATTATAATTGGTTTTTAAAATCATCATTTCTTATGCTATGATTGGTTTTAGTACGTTAATCTATTATTTAAACCTAAATCTATTAATTTTTAAATTGGAATTTGCTGACGGTTTAAACACCAAACAAATGGTTTGCCCGTTGTACAACTCTTTTGTTTTAAAACTTTCTTTTTGAAATGCTTTGGTACCATTGGCAGGAAATTTACAAGTGGATAAAAGCTTTCCGTTTGGAGCCCCTCCCCTAACTTCTATTTCTGTATCTGTTGTAGATAAAATTTCAAATTCTATAGTGCTTTTTGATTTTAAATTCTGGATGTTTGGATAGGTTACAAATCCATTATTTTCTGTGGGTTTTATAGAGAAACCTCCCATTGTATTTTCAATTTTTTGTACCCCATTGGCTTTAAAATAATCTTCGGCCTCTATATAGCCATTATTTGCATCGTACTGTCCAACACCTATACCATCCACTCGAATAATTGCCATTTCTCCATTATCTTTATAATGCACATAGCTTATAAACGTGTCCCTGAACCAACGGTTTCCTGTTTGACTGATATCGCAATACGCAAAGTACCATTGGTTGTGCCACTCGAAAAAAGACCCATGACGTCCTTGTAAAAATCCATTTGGCCATGTAGGCGCATCGTAGCCTTCAGCAAAACTGCTTTCTTTTATAATGGTGTCTTTATAATCATAAGGGCCGTATAGGGTATCAGACATGGCATAAAAACAGCCCCAAGACAAGTAATATTTACCATTGTATTTATGTACAAATGGTTTATCGTCTGTTGGCATCTCTTTGTTTTCCCCGTCCCTGTTGTAAGGCCCTCTGGGGTTATTGATACTAATCTTTTTTGGTGCTTCAGCAAGACTGACCATATCATCATTTAACTTAGCTATATAATAATCCCAAACCCCAAAAATGATATAATGTTCCCCGTTTTCTTCAAAAATAGCGATATCATATTCATGGGTTGGGGTTAATTCTGAAGTCAGCAGCGGTTTTCCTAAAAGATCTTTCCAAGGCCCCACTGGAGTATCACCCACAACCACTCCTGTTTGCTCATTACCCTCTGAAAAGTACCAATAATATTTACCGTTTTTATAAGCAGCATCCGTAGCCCAACTGCTTTCAAAAGGTTCTCCAATGTAGGTGTTCCCTGGTTTTAACCTGCTTTGTTCTGTCCAATTTACTAAATCTGGCGATGACCAAACCCACCAATCTTCCATAACAAACCCTTTGTTGTCAATAGATTTATCATGCGATGCATACACATAGGCCGTATCGTTGAAAATATGGATATGAGGATCGTTCAGTCCTTTATTGGGCACTATGGGGTTTTGAGCATAGCATAATATTGTCATATTCAAAAAAAACATCGTAATTATTAGTTCATTTTTTAACATTTTAAACATACTCTTATTTATTTATAGTTACTTACAAGTGATTTCACTTAATGCTGCGTTTTGGGCTGCTGGTAAATTTTTATCTGTTTTGAACAACACAAATTGGTCTATGGCATGAAATTTAGAACGCCCTGAAATTTCAATATCATAAGTTCCAGGAGCATCAAATTTTGCAAAAATATTATGAGGATCATTGTCACTTGTTGATGATCTCCAAAACCACTCTCCTACTCTATTCATATACACTTTAAACCATCCATTTGATCCTGCACCCTCTGGAACAGGTGTTTTTCCTGAACCTTTGGGGTAGACTTTTTCTCCGCCTGCTTTTTCCGCATAAAAGTCGCTGGCCGTAGGGATTCGTAACCAACTATCATTAAAATCAGTATTGCTTGTTCCTTGCGCTATTCTTGACCTCCAAACAAACTGATAGGTGCCTGGATTCGTAATTTTTATAGAGCATTTAATAAATCCTATACCTGGTGTATTGAAATTGTCATTACCTATCCAAACAAGATATCCCGAACCCTCAAAACCAGCAAGTGTGTTTGCAGTTGTCCATCCATTAGCTGTGAAACTAGGGTTTTCAATATCTACCCGGACCATTCCATCTTTTTCAATAAATAATTTACCTGTACTACAGATATCACCAACTTCTTTCTCTTCTTCCTGTTCAATTATTTCCTTATCAACTTCTGAAGTATTTGAACATCCTGTTAGCACAATAGAAGTACTGAACAAAAATGATATTATCAAAAATAAATTAATGGCTATTTTTAGGGGTCTATTCATTTTTTACAGGTTTTAATATCTATTTTAATTATTAAAAATTTCTTTTGCTTTTTTCAAACTAAACTTATCTGCATCATAGAACACTAAATAATCTACGCTAAAACGTTTTGATCTTCCCGCTAAAGTTAGCGTGTACTTTTCTCCTTTTTTAAACGTGTAAATTAAGTTGTGAAAAACATGTCTTCCAAGCTCTGCACGCTGTCCCCAGTGCCATTCTAACTCTGGGGTTTTTGTGCTTCCTTCTTGAAAATATTTGATGTAATTTTCTAAATCTTCTTTAGATAAATTTGTTGCAGATTTAAAATCCCCTTCCATTTTCACATACCCATCGTTGCACATATCACCTCGCACTCCTTCTAAACGCTTACTTGTCATCATAATTAATCTAAAATTTCCATCTTTGGGAGCGGTAAATATATATTCTAAAGGTGAATTTGGTTCGCCCATATCTGGCTTGTTTCCTAGAAATTCAATATGTGCCCAACCCGATGCGTTTTTAACATAATTGGCATCTCCCATCTTTATAAGTTTCCATTGCTGTAAATTAGATGCTGTGCTTTCCGCTTCCATAAAAATATAATCGGCAGACGCAAGCTTAATTTCTGGTGTTGGGCTTGAATTTTCAATTGGTTTATTTTCGAAAAGAGCTTTAGTTTCTTTCCAGCCAGCTTTGTCATTACCCCCATTGGGCCCTCCGGTAATTAACCAATATGTCATTCCTGCATCAGAAATATCAAAATGTTTTTCGGTATCAGATTTCCAACGTTCAAGTTTGTCTACTTGGTAAGTATCATCCAGATTATACAACCATTGCCAGTTTTCATTTGTACTGTTTTTTAACCATTGCCAATTGTTTATATTAGATTGAAAATCGTCTTCTCCATTTGATTTATTCTGATCGATGATTTCGATATATTTTACCGTAGGAAAGTCTTTTTTCATATCTGCCCAAGTTTTTTTGCTTTCTCCATGACTATGGTCTCCATTCCACTTTCCGTGAGAAATGGCATTTATATAGTGTCTTTTATTTTCTGGAGATGCCTCTATCATTTCATAAGCCATTTGCATAGGTCCCGCACAAATAAGCCAAAGTGGGTTGTTTTTACTGCTCTTTTCTGCTTCTTTAATAAAATTGGCAATAGCAGCGTCTTTTTCAGTTTGGTCATTAAATATTTTGGTCGCATCTAACCCAAATCGCTTTGCACCTCCTTTAGCAACGTCGTCCATGATTTTTTCCCAACTTTCTCTAGATTTCCCCAGATGGTTATTGTAATCGTAATGAACAAACCGTTTTTCTAAACCCGCATAATGCAAAAAAGCGAGTGAAAAAGCAGTAGCGCCCCAATCATCCGAATCATGCAGATTCCCATCAGAACTAAAAGCAATGCGCCCATTAGGCATATTTATTTTAGATTTTTGTGCTATACAGAGGAAATTTGTAATCAAGCATAGTGCAACTATGAAATAGATTGAATTATGTCGTTTTTTCATTTTTAATTATTTTGATGGATATTTTACTTGTTTTGAAAATTTAATCTCTACTGGTCCCACTAAACCAGATGGCATTAATGGACTATCTTTTTTATAAAAAGGCGCCGTTGTAAATGTGGTTCGTTTTCCTGCTGGTCTAGGCTCGTTATTAACATACCACTCTGGCATTTTAGTTTGAGGACGATAACCATCCAGTTTATACCCGCCGTCATTTGCAGGGTATCGTTCATCTCCAATAAGTTTGTTAGACCATTGATTGGTTAACTTTATTTCAAGTGAATTTTCTCCAGCAGTTAAATAATCACTAACGTCTAATTGATAGGGTGGCATCCAAGACACGCCAACGTTTTTATTGTTAATAAACACTTCTGCAACGATATAGATGTTTCCTAAATCTAAAATGGCTTGAATATCATCAGCAACAAGTTCTTTGGGAAGCGTTATTTTTTTCTTATAAGTTGCTGTACCACTGTAATATCTAATAGAATCTTTTGGGTGGTCTTTCCAATCTGTCAATTTATCAAATTTCAACGTACCACTATAACCGCTTTCTTTATTGAAGGTAACGTCCCAAGCACCTTCAATTTTAAATGGTTTTGGAATATCGGTAATACTAATATTCCAAGTTTTTCCTGATGATAATGGGACATCATAACTCCCATTTTCTAAAACACTTGCTTTGATTTTACCGTCTTTAGAAAACGAATAATTTATACGTGGATTTGATTTTGTTACAGATTCAATCATATTAGTTTCCTCTCTAAAAATCACAAAAATAGATGCTCCGTTATTCAAAGTGATGTCCGTTATTGTCACATCGCCTTGATTAATAAAATCTGCTTTTTTAATAATATTTCCAGTCAACGGATTCCAAAGCTCAGGAATTTTATTGGCTACTCTAAATGACACATCAAAAGTTTTTACGCCCGTTGTATCTGGATTAAAAAAGAAGTAAATATCTTCCGTTGCGGTTTTTCTATGCACATAATCAAAAGCATCACCATTATTGACACTTAAATCTGGAATGATGTTATGATTTGATAATACCGTATTCCAATCTTCAACAGGTTTAATTAACGAAACTAATATTTCTTGTATGCTTGAAAACTCTCTAATGTCTGTTTCAGTATTTTTATAACCTGCTAGTTTTTTTGGTATATCTCCGTATAAAGGAATACCGCTATTTGCAATTTCATAAATACGTTTTATAGTAGAAAGCGAAATGACCTTGCTATTTTTTAAAAGCAATATTTTATACGATGTGCCTTCTGGAAGCACCAATTCATTCCCTTTTATTTTAAGTCGATTGACAAGCACATCGGTGTTTACATTATCAAAATTGACGGTTTTTGGAAGCCCAGACTCCAAATCATTTCTATGATATGAACCATTTGGAGCCCCTTCTCCAACATATACCAACAAATCGGACACAGGATGCCCTTGACGCAATAAATAGGAACCACGTGCTATATATTTAAACCAATCTGCACCAGCGTTTTTCCACCAAGTTTGTGTTCTATCAAAATGAAAGCCCCAACGGTTCATGGTCATTCCTGGTTCTACATGCTTATTGGCTTGATGCGCAAACCTGTGAAACATAAATTCATTAATGCCGTAAGTCCAAGCTAGGTCTCCAGAAGTTTTAGCCATTGCGGGATTACCCTTCCAGTTAATTTCTGGAGTGGATGTAAATGATTCGGCAGAAATTACTGGTTTACCATAAATATGAGCAGATGAGACTGCTGAGGCGGTTTGTGTTATAGGTCTGTTCATCCAGAATTCCCCCATAGGAATATCTGTTTTTCCACCAATATCCAAATCATTTAGGGGACCAAAACCATAAGGTTCTATGTAACTTTTTAAACCTGCTTCATTACATAGCTCTGTGAAATAGCCAAAATAATTCTCTGTCATTAAATTGCTAATTACTTTTCTATAGTCGGACAATACAGCTTCTGAAGCCTTGGCACTTTCAATAAAACGACCAGCAACTAGCGGTAAAAATGTTTTAATATCGTAGCCGTTTTTAGAGTCGAAAACAGAATCAAAATTAGTTGTCCAGTTTTGCCCACCCATTTCATAACTATCAATCTCAATATATTGCAACGCATTTGGTGCGATATGTTTAGTACTATCAATTACTTTTTTAACAAAACCGTCAAAGAAATTTTTAAAGGCCGCTCTATTTAATTTATCCACCTCTAAACCACGACCTGCTTCTGATGCTGGATTATTAAATGCACCCGTTGACGTATAACCAAAACGTAAAACGGTCCACTTTTTATCTGGAAGATTTATTTTTAATCGCCCCGTTTTGTCCATGCCATCTGTCATATTTCTGATAGCCGACCTATCGATAACCATGGCTTTTTCTGGCGTGCCTATGGGTGCTAAATCTTTATCTTCTGTTCTAGCAATAGCCGTTCGACCTAAAGGATTGTTTATAAAATAGTTTGATGTTAGCTGAACTTCTTTTAAAGTAATATGTTGATTGAATTTCAATCTAAAATAGGTTGATGTGATGCCTTCAAAATGATCATTAATAGCCCATTCACCTTTACCAGTGCGTACTTTAAACAGCTTTCTTACATCTTTAAAATTCACTCCATCATCAGATACTTGTAAAATTGCAGTAGCATGGCGGTCGTTAAAAATTATCTTGATAGACCTGATGGTTTTAGGATGTGTATAATTAAACTGAATCCAAGGAGCAATGTCTTCTGTTTTTTTAAGTTGTGACTCCGCATCTATATTTCCATCTGAAATCAAAGTTAAATCAAGGTTAACATCTGATGCTACTATTGTTGGTTTATTAGCAGCATCGTCTAGCTCTGAAGCCAAAGCAGGATAAGCTAAAACAGCAATATCCTGATAGAAACCTTCACGTCTTGTGGGTTCTTTGAGTAAAACATCTACATCACCTCCATTTACAACGGTTTCACTCCAAACCACCATTTTCATAGATTCTTCTGGTGTTACCCAGGGTCCTCCACTTGAAGACCAGCCATCGCAATTATGAACACCAAAACTTAAACCCAAACGTTCTGCTTCCTTGGCAGCGTGTTGAATCATTTTATGATGCTCTGGAGAATTATAAATTATCTTCCCATTTGGAATGCCCTGTGTGATATTAAAAAGCAAGAGCCCTCCAATACCAACCTCTGCCATAGATTCTAAATCTTTGGTTAATCCTTCCTTGGTCATATTACCACTCATGGCGTGCATCCACGTTTTTGGTTTTGCTTCTTGTGGCGGACTTATAAAATTTTCTTTTAATGAAGATTTTTTAATAATATCCTGACTACATGCTGAAACTAAAATTAAAATAACAAAAACTAATATTTTTTTTAAGATACCATACATCGTATTTCCTTATAGTGTTTACAATTACTAAATATATTATAAGGTAAAATAATGTTTGTCCTGTATTGTATGATATATTGATAATTGTGCTATTCCGAACAAATCAAATGAACACTTATTAATATTTACAGATATAAATCTTAAAATTTTCAATCCGTTAAATAGTAAATTTTTTCAATATAAATAGTTATCCAAATTATCCTAGATGGTTATAATTCTGAAATGAAAATTAAAACATAATTTTATCTACAATCGTTATATATAACCCTAAAATCATTGAGAATATCAGATTTGTTATTTTGAAATGTTTACTTTAAAACGAATTTATTTTAAGTTGAATACTATGCTTTCCTGGCGTTAATCTTATAGCTTCAAAAGCCGATGGTACTTTTTCTCCATTATGGATTAAATCTTTTCCATCTAAATCGTTTAAAGAAAACTCTGCTACCATATTAGCTGGTATTTCAATCTCATAGGTTTGCAGTCTCGTACCGTTAAATGTGTATTTCCCTTTTATAGTTCCTAAAACCGTAGGCACTTCAATACTGCTCGACTTTAATTTACTCATTTGTGGTTTAATGGTAGCTACGCCAAACCCTGGTGTTTTTGGTTTTATGCCCCACAACCCTCTGGGTATAACATTGGCCGGCACCGCACCCCAAGCGTGGTTCCAGTCCAGGTTGTTTTTATACTTTAAATCCCAAGCTTCTAAAGTAATAGTAGAACCTATACGGATCATATTGTACCAACTTCTATCTGCTGTACTTGCCAATAAATCTAATGCATAATCGGCTTCTCCAGCATTATAGAGTCCATCCATCAAGAATTGAGAACCATATACGCTAGAAGCCATGCCTCGAGATTTAATAAATGCCACTACGGAATCAAAATGCGCTTCTGGCACCATCCCGAATGCCAATGGCATCATATTGGCATGTAATGAGGCGTGATCTGTACCAATACCATCAATATAAATACCGCGCTCTTTATCAAACATCTGTTCATTAAGTGCTTTTTTTACTTTGGCTGCCCTTAACTCAAAATCCAAAACTTCTTGTGTTTTTCCAAGGACTTTGGCGAACTCTGCCATAATTTTCATGTTTTCGTAGAAAAAAGCATTTATTACCGTATTGTAGGGTTTAAAAATATAACCATCGCGCTCGCCTTTATTGTTTGGGTCGCCTCCCCAACCTGCTGATGGCCAATCAACAATATCGGTCAATGGTTTTGAGTAGCCTTCTTTAAACCCAAGCTTATACATAAATTCAGGTGTTACTTTTTCTGAAGTTATTAAACCATCCTCATTTGATAATTCAAAAAGTGTTTTATGCTTTAAAGCTTCATAGTATTTTTTAATAAGTTCGGTATTACCTGTGTACATATAATCTGCATAAAACATCAATGCCACATGCTGTTGCCATTCTGTTGGCCAAGTAGGGTGTTGCATAAAATATTCTATGGTGCGTCTTGCCATGGCGTACTCTCTGTCTGTGGTGTAATGGCTTAGCTGGTTTAAATACGCATCTGCTTCATAAGGAATACGCTCTCTATCGCCATCTACATACAATCCGTTGAACGTGGTTGCCTTTATAGAGTATTTACATAAATCCCACACTTGATTTAGTATATCATTATCACTTTTAAAACTACTAGCGTCCTCATCCCAATAGGTATGGTATGCCAACTGTTCAAAATCAGCTGCGGTCATTGGTTCTTGTGCCCCCTCTACTTCTGCATACCTAAATGGCATCAATACCGGAAACCCATCGGGCAGTGCAACAGCTTTATTAGGCAACGTGTTTCTTGTGTCTGGCTTGATTGCTATTTGATACTTTGTTTTACCTGGTTTTACATCAATTTTTAATTCTTGATAGCGAATATGACTTGTCTCAACAGGCGTTCTGTTGATATTCTCCCCTTCTAATTGCTCGCCAATCCTAAATGTTAGGGTATGCGCTTTTTTAGCATGGTATGTAAAATCTATAGTAGCAAATGCCGCTTTTCCAAAATCCATAAAATAGGTATCTCCTCGCTTTTCAAAATCCACTGGTTTTATACGGGCTATCTGAAATTTGTTTTCGGTAGAAATCATATAAGTGTCACTTTTACCAATAGTGAATTCTTGAGGCTTGGAATAATCTACCAAACGATTATCTACATCCCAAACACGAACTTTCCAATAATATGTTTTTCCTGTTTCTAAAGGATTTCCAGCATATTCAATATCTGTTGATGCCGTATTACGAACCTGTTCACTATCCCAAACATCCCCAATATTATTTTCTATGTTCTTTTTTGAAGACGCTACTAAAATTTGATATGCCGATTGAAACACAGACTCATCAGCAATAACCCAACCAAATTCTGGTTTAGCATCTAAAATGAAAACCTCACTGGGCTCTCTAATCAACTCAATCGATAAATCTGTAGGCGGGTTTCTGTAAACATCACTGTTTTTCTTGATCAAGACATCACACTTTGCCCTGAGGTTAGCTGCAATGGCTTTGTATTTTGTATTATTAATGAGGTTATTGATTTCTTTAGGATCTTTTTTAAGATTGTATAATTCTTCAACCGATTTATCATTAACATACCTAAAGTACTTCCATTCATTGGTTCGGACGCCTTCACTTGGCGGAATGTGTTCAAAATCCCAAATATGTTCTATTAAAATGGTATCTCTTTCAATGCTCTTGGTTTCTTTATTCACTAAGGGCATCAAACTTTTTCCTTGCCATGTTTTTGGTGCTTGTAAACCCGCTAAATCCAATATGGTTTGTGGCACATCTATATTTAACGCCATGTCTTTAATATCTTGGTGTTTATTGACACGAGGATCAAAAATGATGAGTGGCACACGAATGGAATTATCATACATCAGCCATTTACCAGCTAATTGGCGCTCTCCCAGAAAATACCCATTATCGCCCATTAAAATTATAACGGTATTTTTATCAAGTCCTTTTTTAATTAATTGTGCTCGTATTTTAGAAATTTCGTTGTCAATTCCAGAAATCATACGATAATAGCCTTTTACGCTATGCTGGTATTTTTCGGGCGTGTCATAACGCCATGTCCAACGCAAACGGTTAAAACCATCGCGCACAAAGTTTGGCTGCGCTTCAAAGTATTTGTCTTCGCCAAGGTCTGGCTCTGGCATGGTGGTGTTTTGCAACAAATCATCTGTTTCCGGTTGCCAAAAATATTGATCTTCCGCAGGGTCATGGGCATGGGGCGCACTAAAGCTAAGCGACAAGCAAAAAGGTTTATTACCGTCAATGCCATCAATAAAATCAAGGGCTTGTTGTCCAGTATATCTCGTTAAATGAACCGTGTCATTATCAATGGTTTTGTAAAAATACCCCCTTCTATCTTTATAAGCATTATTACGGTCATAAGATTCAAACTCGTCAAATTGCTTTTCTAAATCATTATAACGCACACCGTATTTACCATAAAATCCTGTTTTATAACCATTGTCCTTCAAAATTCTGGGATATGAGTTTACCATGTACTCATCACGTACATTCCCTGTTTGGAAATTGAAATTATGCGACCGCTCATAAAGCCCTGTTAAAATACTAGCTCTACTTGCGGCACAAATAGGTGTAGTAACAATAGCATTTTTAAAATAAGTACCTTCTTTCGCTAACTTATCCATTTCTGGAGTTGTTATTAGTTTGTTACCAGTATAACCGAGTGCATCAAAACGTTGGTCATCTGTTAGAATGAAAATGATGTTTGGCTTTTCCTTTTGGGCTTGCTTTTTCTGTGAAATAACCGTATTAAAACTGCTTAAAGACATCAAAAGTGCTAATAAAAATCTGGATTTTTGCATTAAAAAATATTTTAATTAAGTGGGTAATATTTAACTGATTCGCTCTGGTTTAAGAGCTTTATTTTTCTTTTCGATTAAAGAAACATTAAAAGTGTATAATATTAGCCTTGTACACTGTTACTATCATCCTGCACTATCCTGCAAAAAACAAGGTTTATTAATAATACGGTATTTAGAACAACTATTAAATTGAGTCGATCAATGAACTTTTAATTATCTATTGGTCATTAAAATCCTGCAGGAAAATCCTGCAAGGTTTTGAAAACCGTGTAGGTTTATTTTGTTATTTTAATACCTACACGGTCAAAATAAGACCTTGCAGGATATGAAAAATAATTATTTGTTGTTGAATTCAAGCTGTTGAATTTTAAATATTAATTGAACTCAGGTTCTTAATAAAAAAAAACCTTAATCAGCATGATACTAAATTAAGGTTTTTCACATTAAACTAACTCAAAACTGCATTATGAAACGATTTTATTAATACTTTATCAATAGTTAAGTTTTCATCTCTTTGTATTTTAGGATCTGTCTAGAAATAACCTGCCCGTTTCTACTGGTTCTTTTGCTCACTAACTGCGTTAAAAATACTCGCCATAGCTACTGCTATGCCTGCGTTTTTTGCCTTGTTAGCGAACAAAATAACTGCCTATAATTCAGGCACTTTATTTCTGGACAGATCCTTAGTTATTATTCTTTGATGAACATTTTCTCAGTCGATTTTCCTTGTGAAATTATCTTGATAATATAAGTACCATTTACAAGCTTACTGACATCCACTTCAGGTTGACTGTTAACCAAATTGGTTTTTATAATTTCTTTGCCGTATATATTATAAATGGTTATCTGCTGCTCTACAGCCCCAGAAATACCTTTCACGTAAAGGGTCGTAGATACTGGATTCGGATACATGAATAGCCGAACCTCAGATTCCAAATCTGCGGTAGAAGAAGTAAGCAGCTTGCTATTGGAGCCAACAGCCATCTTGCTACTGGAACCACAGCTAGGTGCCGTACTCGAATTACTGAAATACAAAGTATAACCGCCATTTTTGGAGACCATTACAAAGTTGTTACCATCAGAATTTACCCAATAGTTACCGTCAAAACCAGAAAAACCACTGCCCGAAATACTGACGTCTGGATTTCCATTTTTAAACTGATAACTGGTCATCTTTGGAATAAGGTTGACGTAATAACTAGGATTACCATCGGTCGTATTGATTGCAAACGTATAAAGACCGTTGTATTGCGGATTCCAGTTAATGGTAAATTCCTTAAAGTTGCTTAGGGATGGTCCGCCGCTGCCAAGGATATGTACCTTAGAAAAAGCGACACCGTCAAAAGCTTTTAACCCGCTGGATGCTGGTGTGCCAAACGCACAATTATTGGTACTGTTGTCCACAATATTTACCGTAATCGCTACTTCTGTAGAAAGAATGTCCTGATTCTGACCCGCCTCAAAGGCACGCGCACCTATTTGATAAGTACCTGTTTGGGTAGGAGTCCAAGTCGTACTATAAGGCGACGTAGAGTCGGTACTGAAATAATTGTCATTAATCTTAAAATTCACACGGTCTATGCTTCCTTCCGCATCAGAAGCGGTAGCATTTATAGTTATGGTTTCGCCCAATGTAAATTCCTGATTATTATTAGGTGAAGTGATCGCTACCGAAGGAGGCGTGTTAGCTGGATCACCCTCCAAAACAGTAAGGGTAAAGGTATCTTGTGATGTACTTCCACCATCATCGGTTGCCACCACTTCAAATAGATGTGTGCCTACGTTTAATCCCAGAGTCTCGTTCACGTAGCCAGAATGACCCCATTCATAGGGTGCTATACTATCTTTCCTTACAGAAACGTTATCCATAAAAAGTTCCACGTCAGCTATCGATCCGTCATCATCCAAAGCGTTTGCCTGAATGTAAAGATTGCTATAGCCCTCGGTAACCGTTTTATCGCCGCTAGGTGTGGTAAAGGAAACCGTAGGGGCGTTATTGGGACTGTTAATATTTACCGTAATTGCCACTTCTGTAGAAAGGATATCCTGATTCTGCCCCGCCTCAAAAGCCCGCGCTCCTATTTGATAAGTGCCTGGTTCCGTAGGGGTCCAAGTCGTGCTATACGGCGACGTAGAGTCGGTACTGAAATAATTGTCATTGATCTTAAAATTCACACGGTCTATACCTCCTTCCGCATCAGAGGCGGTGGCGTTTATCGTTATGGTTTCACCCAATGTAAATTCCTGATTATTATTGGGTAAAGTGATTGCTACCGAAGGAGGCGTGTTAGCTGGATCACCCTCCAAAACAGTAAGGGTAAAGGTATCTTGTGATGTACTTCCACCATCATCGGTTGCCACCACTTCAAATAGATGTGTGCCTACGTTTAATCCCAGAGTCTCGTTCACGTAGCCAGAATGACCCCATTCATAGGGTGCTATACTATCTTTCCTTACAGAAACGTTATCCATAAAAAGTTCCACGTCAGCTATCGATCCGTCATCATCCAAAGCGTTTGCCTGAATGTAAAGATTGCTATAGCCCTCGGTAACCGTTTTATCGCCGCTAGGTGTGGTAAAGGAAACCGTAGGGGCGTTATTGGGACTGTTAATATTTACCGTAATTGCCACTTCTGTAGAAAGGATATCCTGATTCTGCCCCGCCTCAAAAGCCCGCGCTCCTATTTGATAAGTGCCTGGTTCCGTAGGGGTCCAAGTCGTGCTATACGGCGACGTAGAGTCGGTACTGAAATAATTGTCATTGATCTTAAAATTCACACGGTCTATGCTTCCTTCTGCATCAGAGGCGGTGGCGTTTATCGTTATGGTTTCGCCCAATACAAATTCCTGATTATTGTTGGGTGAAGTGATCGCTACCGAAGGAGGGGTGTTAGTTGTACCACCACCGGTTATATTATCACAATTGGTCCAAAGTTTAAAATCATCAAAATAGGTATAGTCGGTAGTAGGAGACGACCACTCCGAAGTATCGCCGCCCCCTCGATAGGTATGGAAGATAAGATGATTTATCTTTACATTCCCTTTATTCGACTCTCTGTACAAAACATTGGTTTTGTTCAGTTCTAAATTACCATCCACGTACATTTTTAATATTCCATTACGCTGGCCGGGTGTATTCAGTTTAATATACTGCTTGATGGTATACCATTTATTTTTCTGCAAATTCTTCATAATAAGGATGTCTACCCCCCATCTTGGCTCTGTAGGCTTATCAGGAAAATAAGTGTAAACGACCAGTTTGGTTACGCCATCCTTTTTTCTCCACATAAGGCGACATGAAAACCCGTTTTTTATACTTTCTTGATTACGTGTGCCTCCCGCAGGGATCGCCCCAGCTCCTGAAAGTGAAGTGCCGCCCATCCCAGGAAGCTTTCCTCCTTTAGACCATACAAAATTGGCATCAAACTTCATTCTGTATTCCAATACCGCTTCTTCAACACCGGCGATTTCTTTATCGAACAAAAAGCCCCCTTTCTTCCCTCCAGCAGCGTTTTTTGTATATTCGGCACGAAGCTCTCCATTAATAACCCTGGCAGCATGAGGCCAAGTGGTACCATTGCCATTAAGTCCTCTAATTTCACCCGCAGTAGCCGCTCTAATTGGTCCCAAATCTTGTTCGGCCAAGTTTATGGTGTACAACTTGGAGCCTGAATGCTGGTTAAAATTTTCATTGATTACCAGATTGGAATCGGTACAGATCTGGGAGTTCATTGTAAAACCCATAAATAAAAGTAATACTGATACTAATTTAAAAATTGTTTTCATAATTAATAGATTTAAATGTGTTCATTATTCTTGATTATCTTGGTACAATTTAAAATAGCAGTAATCCAAGTATTTATTTTATTGTCTGCCATTAGTACTATAGATTTATTAAATCTATTTATTTGGTTTTCTTTATTACACTACGTCCGATGCAAGCCTACGGGATATTAAGTGGAACAATATTTTTACAATGAAAACCTTAGGTTTTCAAATGTTCTTCGTACGATGCAAGCATCGGGGAATCATAGCCTCAGTAAATAAAAGAATTTCTTGAAACCAACTATCCTCGAGGCAGAGCCATAGAGGTTTTTCGCTGGTTTCATTTTGCCCAAAAGGGCAAAAATCGAAATTCTGTTATTTAGATTCCCATTTTTACTGAAACACGTTCAGCACAGGCACGGGAATGACAATTTCAACGGAAACCCGAGACAGAGCCTCGAGGAATTCTTTTCGATTAAATTCTTTTTAATCTAAATCAATCCAGGTTGAATCCTATGTTTGTCTCTATTAACTAAACGCTTCTACTCCTTTACTTTTACCAATCCGGATTTTGACCAAGATTTGGATTTTGTGAAAGCGCATTTGTTGGCAATGGCCATAAGTACATTTTATCCTCAAACTTAGGTTCAAAATCAGTACCTTTTCGTATATCTATATATGGCACACCATCAACCAATGTTGTTACAGCTTGATCAGCTGCACCAGGATATCTAGCCTCAGCAGCTGCGTCAAAACGGATCCCTAATACAGGTGCTGCTAGGTATTTTCCTTGTTTCCAACGACGTAAATCATTATAACGATGTGCTTCCAAAAATAACTCCACACGGCGCTCTCTTCTAATTTCTACAATTAAAGCAGACACCCCATCATTTGCGTGTGCAGGATCCATAGGTGGATTTAATACCAGGTTTGCCATAGCAACGCGATCACGTAATTTATTGATACTCATATCTAAATCAGCCTGTGTAATCGTACCTAATTCTGCTTTGGCTTCAGCAAAGTTCAAGTAAACCTCACCTAAACGTAAACAAGGTGGTGATACTGAATGCTGGTTACGAGGTGCTTGCTCATCAGCGGCATTCCAATGTTTTACTACATGGTATCCTGTATTTGATCTTTTGCCACCAGCCATACCATTTAATCTTGGATATGTATTTGCAGGATCATTGGGATAATCTAAAAGGTCTTGATCTTCAGGGTGTAAAACACACTGGCGCAACCTTAAATCCCTATTAACAAAAACATCCTCAATTTCAGCATCACCGGCATATTTTGGTGATAATGAAATGGGGAGACCATCATCACACAAAAAATCTTCTACAAAACTCTTTGTAGCACCACCATTATAGTTCAAGAACAAACGCGATGCAAAGTGACCATTAATTAATGGCTCATACTTTCTCCAATAAATAACTTCAGGGTTTCCTGCTTGTGTGGTTGATGACGATGCATAACGGTAATCGGCCATGGGGTTTCCTGTATTATAGAGTGAAAAACCTCCTGTATTAATCAATTCTGTAGAGGCTGCAACAGATTCCTGCAACCAAGTATTAGCTCCGGAAAGACCATGATATTTACGCCATGTCCCTTCGAATAGGCAAACTCTTGATTTTACCGCTAATGCCACCCACTTATCTACGCGCCCAGGCTCCTGACCATCATTCGGTGGCCCCCATTCTGCTGGTAAATTGGCGATGGCAAAATTTAAATCTTCCAATACTTTTTGCATAACAAAATCCCTAGAATCTCTCTCACCGAATAATTCTGGCGAATCGGTACGCAGAACCTTATCAATCCATTGCATATCGCCAAATTTTGTTACTTTTTCTGCGTAAAACCACCCTCTGAATAATCTAGCTTCACCTTTGTACTGGTTAACAATATTTTCTGCAACAGGTACGCGGTCATAATTCTCTAAACCAAAATTTATGGCTCTAACAAACTCCCATCCATCTGGATGATACCCAAAAGGTCTTGGGTTATTTTCCACATTAAAGTTTCCCGTACTTACCTTATACATTTCTCGGGCTCTACCTGTAGTAGCTCCTAAATTGTCGCTCATTTCATCAATCCACCATAATCCATCATAGAAATTTACTCCTGGCCCTTCGCCTAGACCCATTAAAATAGGTACCGTTCTATCATCCTTAACTATTTCGTATAGATTATTGTTATAGTTAATAATGTCATTTTCACTATTCCAGAATGTTTCATTGCTGACTTCATCAAGTGGAAATCGCTCCAAAAAATCATCGTTACAGCTTAAAAGAAATAGTGCTGTAACTAGTATTGTATATTTAAATATTTTCATAACGTTTTAAAGTTTTAATTATTAAAGGTTAAGTAATAGCCCCAAACTGTAAGTTCTTAATAGTGGGTAATCAATAGAGTTGTCAAAAACATACTCAGGATCTAATGGTCTCCTAATATTTGAATATTCCCATAAATTTTGTCCAGCAGCATATATTTTTATTCCACTAAAGCCAATTCTTTCGGTTACTGACTGCGGAAGATTATAACTTATATTCAAACTTTTTAAGCGAATATAACTGGCATCTTGTAAAAACCGAGTTTGAGGAATATTGTTTTTATCACCTATTTGTGCTTCCGGGAAATATGCATCTCTATTATCTGGTCTCCAAGTATCGGTTAACCAAGAATTATCACCATAAAACGATCTCCATGGAAAAAACCAAGTCCAGTTATTGTTTCCTGGGTAATAATCTCTTTTACCAACACCCTGAAATAAGGCGGCAATGGCGAAGCCTTTATATTTAATATTGGCGTTGATACCGTAAGAATATCTTGGGGTGGTATTACCAATTCTAATCAAATCACCACGATCTTCCAATGTATTATTACCATTATCTATTACACCATCACCATTTAAATCAGCAAATTCAATATCACCCGTTTTCCATCCAGTATCTCCCAATGTAGATTGTCTTTCATTAAAAGCTTCTATCTCATCTGGATCCTCACTTTGAAAAATACCGACGGTTTGATACCCCCAAATTTCTCCTATTTCTTGTCCCACATAATACTCATTTATAGCACCTGTTGGGTTATCGTATTTTGTGATTTTACTGGTATTATCTGATACGTTTACATTTAACGAAAAACTAAAATCATCACTAATCCTATCTTTCCAGGTTATAGAAGCCTCCCAACCTGTTGTTTTTAAATTGGCTCCATTTTGCAAGGGTGATGCTGCACCAATAACATCTGGAAGGCCTACACGCAACAGCATATCTTTTGTTTCTCTAGCATACACATCAAAAGACATATCTAATTTATTTTTGAAGAGATTAATATCCAAGCCTAAGTTTTTACTTGTAACCGTTTCCCAAGTAAGGTTTGAACTTACAAGACCTGGGGGACTAACTGTAGGAATTTCTCCAGAATTTAATACATAATTAGAGTTTCCTATATTTAAAGAAGGTACGTATGGATAGAAATTGTTACCTAATAACTGATTCCCTAATTCTCCAAAAGAGGCTCTTAATTTTAAATCGGACAACCAGTCGTTAGTCCCAGACATCCAACCTTCTTTTGAGATACGCCATCCTGCTGAAATTGATGGAAATAACCCAAAGCGATCTTCTTTAGGGAATCTGGACGTTCCATCATAACGTGCACTGGATTCCAATAGATACTTTTCTTTAAAAATATAATTGATTCTATAAAACCCGCCACGTAAAGTAGCATGGGTCTTACCACCTCCATTATTTCTTATGCCGGTTGTTGCGTTTAAATCGAAAAGACCTGGAGTTAAACCTGTAGCATCAGCAGATACTCGGGTGTTAAAGTCCCATTCTTGGTTATAACCTGCCATGAATTTTAAGTAATGGTCATCTTGTATGGTCGTTTCATATTCAGCAAAAGCATTAAATACATAATATTGATTAAAATCCCTGTATGTATCTATATCATCATCACCAACATTCTGGACAGGTTCTGGATCTGTAAGATTTAAGCTAACCAATTGGTAAAATGGTCTATACCGCTCATATTGTCTATTAAAAGCATTGTATGAGAAATTACTTGTAACCGTAAGTCCTTCAAAAGGTGTTAATGTAAGCCCTCCTTTAAACCATGTATCTTGTATCAAGGTACTTTCCCTACCACCATTTTCTAGTTGCTCATAAAGAGGAAATGCATGATTCCAACTCATTCCTTCAAATTGTTCGTATCCTGGAATTAAGGGTACAATATAGGGTCTAATAGGTTCAACTCTTATAAGTGTATTAATATCTACACCCGCAGGTTTATTTGAGTTTTCAAAGTTAGCGGTTACTTGAGCATCAAAAGAAACAAAGTCATTAATTTTATAATCTATTTTACCTAAAAAATTGTAACGCTTAAAATTATCGTTTCCCGGATGGTTCCAAAACCCATCATTATTAAAAAATCCAACCGAAGTATAATAGTTTACTTTTTCTGAAGCACCTGAGAGCGTCAAATCTATTTTTTGTCTAGGTGATGTGGAGTTCATTAAAGTTTCCGATATTTTTGGGTATCCATAATTTCGGAACTCGCCATTAACTACCTCAAACCTTGGATTATTCTCAGGATTAGACCAGTACAAACGTAAACCTTCAATATAAGCATCATCGTAAACAGGGTTTCCTCCATCTCTGGTTGCTATTTTGTTTCGTTCAAGGGCATATACATAACCATCATCAATAGGATCCACATTAAAAATAGGTTGATTCCAAGACAGTAAGGTGTTTAGCTGTACATTAAGTCCTTTTTTACCTTTTTTGGTTGTTACCAAAATAACCCCAAATGCGGCTCTTGCTCCATAAATAGCAGCAGCTGCACCATCTTTTAAAACCGTTAAAGTTTCAATGTCTTCTGGGTTAATTCTATTCAAGTCCATAGGTACACCATCAACTAATATCAATGGCGAACCACCGTTAATAGATTCAAAGCCACGGATATTGAATTCTGGAGAATCTGTTGGATCCCCACTTGTAACGGTAATATTCAGGTTAGGGATAACCCCTTGCAAACCTTCACCAACGTTGGCTATTGGCCTGTTTTGTAGATCCTCAGCTGTAGCAACATCTAACGCACCTGTTAAATTCACTTTTTTCTGGGTGCCATAACCAACCACTACAACCTCATCCAAACTCTCAGAGTCTTCTTGTAATGTAATTTTAAAATTACTTTGGTTTCCAACCTGTTGTTCTACGGTTTTGTAACCTAAATAAGAAACAACAAGTACATCTGGCCCGCTTCTTAATTTAAGGTTAAAATTACCATCAAAATCGGCTGTTGCACCATTTGTGGTTCCTTTTTGAACAATGTTTGCACCTGGCAGTCCAATACCATTTTCATCTACTACTTGCCCTGAGACTTCTTTTTGTTGTGCCTCTAGATTAATTGTCGAGAAGCTGGAAAACACCAGTGCGAGCAATAGTGCCATTCCAGAAACAGTGTATCGTCCTTTAAATTTTTGTTTCATTTTTAGTTCTAGTTTTAGCATAAAATTTAGTTTTATTAGTTATTCATTAGATCGATTAACATAAAGACAATTTTACAACTTATACAAATTCATTCTGTCCTGCTTTGTACTGTAACTTATAATTTTTCTGTTTTAATAACATAGTTTCCTCTTCTTGGAATGGATACAATTAGGTTTCGTCTCTTCAAAATATTATAAGCCTTTTCTACAGTATCTCGAGACAAATAGAAGTTTTCGCTTAACATATTGATAGATGGCAGCTTCTGGTCAAATTCAAGTTTTCCATTAGAAATATTTTCAGTTATAGAGTCTACAATTTGTTGATACTTTGGCACCGTTAAATTTTCGTTAACCTGTATATAATTTCGAATTTCCATAAGTCTCCCAGTTTAATTTATTTATTTATAAAAATACTTGGGTACAATATATAATAGACAAAGAGTTAAAATGTACCTATATGGTATTCAAAAATCCCTATTATCAAAAACCATCTCAATCCTACTTTATCGGATATTTTATCTTTTACCAAACTAGCATCCAAAAGCTCTAGTAAAAGTGTATATAAATTAGGATTTTGAGTATCCCAAAGCTTCGGCTTTTTAATATTTTCAAAACTTATTTCAGAAGTACTTAAGGTCACATCAAAAACTGAAGACATTACAGATGTTCCATTGGCATCCAATAAAGACACTTTTATTTTTAAATTTGATAAATAAGCAGCAGGCAAAGTTTCTAACCAAACATCTTTGGTAATATCTCCAAAAATGAAGAAATCACTTTTTTGAGATGGTATTATTTCTGGATTATAGCTGTTATCAACTCGATCTAAAATATCATTTTTACCTGCTTTACGACATTTGCAATATCAACTGCAAACCCAATATACCCTCCTAAATGACTACCTACTTCCTCTGCATTTACATATACTTTAGTGGTAATGTTAACCCCTTCAAAATGAACAACCACCGTTAAAAACGGTGGCTTTGGATTTCAGATTAGCCCCAAAGGGGCATCACATTGACTTTTATAACCTTGGTTCGATTATTACCATTAAGTTAAATACTGATGCTATATACTTTAAAAGTTCCTTTGCCAACCTGCAAGGTTTTTGGAACCTTGTAGGTTTAAAAAAGCAAGTCAAAAACACCTACAAGGTTTTTGAAACCTTGCAGGATATGTCAATACCATAATAAACATACCAAAAAATGGCAAAGCCTTTAAAACATGGCCACTGTCAAAGACGGTGGTTTTGCAATTATAAATAAAGTTGGTAGAGCTGTGCTAAAATTACGCTAGAAACATCTAGTTCTTTTTTGTACCAACTGATGCTTCGTCTATAGCCTGGTTCCAAATCGTGTTGGTTTAAAACAAAAAGTCAAGATGAGTTCATAATTATTATTTTTAAAAGGGTGTAAAGTAAAGAATGACCAAAAACATGATTACTATAACAATCAATAAGGCTAACTCTAAATAATTGGCTTGTTTATTTTTCATGTATTCGGCTAAAACTAAAATGTTTTTTTAGTCTAAACTTTTTTTAAAATCAAAAAACAGTTATTGAAGTGGTTTAAACTTTTTTGATTGAAGCGAGAAATAGTTAATTTTTATTCATTTTGCAGCCAATTGAAAAAGTTTAAAGCATTTCATTGTTAATTTTTTTCAAAATTACTCTAAAAACAGTGTATATAAGTACCCAATAAGAGTTCAAAAATTCCTATTTATCGATTTTATAATAAAAAAATTCATGAAACCGACTATCCCCGTATCAAGCCGTAGGGGTACCCGCCTGCCGGCAGGATTTAAACCACGTAGCTGTGGATCAATAGTCTGAAAACGTTTTTACGTACTCCGTTGGGGTTTTTCCGAACTTTTTTCGAAAGCATTTACTAAAGTACTTTGGGTTTTTAAAACCTACTTTATAACTAATTTGAGAGATACTTACTTTTCCTTGTTCCAGAAGTTGCGCACCCTTTTTTAATCTTAAATGTTGAATGAATTCCTTTGGACTAAAATCTGTCCAAGCTTTTATTTTTCTAAACAAAACGGTTCTGCTAACCCCTAATTCCTCACAGAAAAAAGGAATATCAAATTGTTCGTTACTTATATTTTTCTCAACAATCCCTAAGGCTTTTCCATACAGTTTTTCATCTAATGAAGACAACACAATATCATCTGGCTGTAGTGTATCGATTGAATTCATCTTTTGTTTTAAACGCGATATAGAACTCAAAATGTTTTTGATACGTAACTCAAATTCCTTCACATTAAATGGTTTACTGATGTAATCATCAGCGCCACTCTCTAAACCTTTTACCTTAAATATTAATGATGACCGAGAGGTTAATAAAATTACAGGTATATGGCTTGTTCTTATATTTTCTTTTACCAAAGAACACAACTCTGTACCTGTCATTACAGGCATAACAACATCACTTATAATAAGGTCTATCTGTTCTTTTAGAGCCATTTTAAAAGCTGTTTTTCCATTTTCGGCTTCCAAAATATTATAATCTTTCACCAATAAATCACGCATAAACTTACGCAGTGGCTTATTGTCCTCTACCAAAAGAATGGTTGGTTTTTCTTCTGAAACTATACTTTCAAGAATATCTTCTTCAAGAATCACCTGAGGTCCATCCAACTGGATTACATACTGCGATAAATCATCACTAAATTTAAAATCTTGAATTATTTCTGTATCGGACAAGTGTTCCCTACCCAGAGGAAGTTCTACTGAAAAAATAGAACCTATATTATTTTCATTGTTGCGTACGCTAATTTTTCCTTTATGTAAATCGGCAATATTTTTTACTATCGATAAGCCTATGCCCGTGCCTTTATTATAATCGTTATCCGGTTTGTTGTTTATTGATAATTCAAAAAAACGTTCGAAAATTTTATCGCGATATTCTTCTGCAATTCCAACACCTGAATCTTCTACTTGAATACGTATATTTTCCGTTTCTTTAATAATCCTTATGCTTATTTTGCCGTTTTTAGGGGTATATCTAAATGCATTTGATATCAAGTTATAAAATACCCGCTCTAACTTATTTCGATCATAAAAAACCAGGATTTCATCCGCAGGCGTGTAAAAACTATACTCATAATTTCCGTCTTTAGCATATTCAGAAAACGATAGATATATTTCTTTTAAAAACTTAACAATGTTCCCTTCAGCTGCCTCAAGCTTAATTAAATTGTTTTCTAATTTTCTAAAGTCCATTAACCTATTAACAAGTTGCAGCAAATGATTAGCACTACTCTCTACAACCTTTAATTTTTTGTACATTAAACTACTACCTTTATAATTCTCTAATATTTGATGTAAAGGTCCAAGAATCAGCGTTAATGGTGTCCTGAATTCGTGTGAAATATTAGTAAAAAATTCGAGTTTGGCTTTGTTTACCTCTTTAATCTGTTCTGCTTCTATAAGCTCCAAATCCAATTGATGTTTAAGTTTT
>CAXBID010000003.1:0-35378 GCA_963975495.1 uncultured Flavobacteriaceae bacterium
CCACTTATGTCGCCCGTTGCGGTATTATTATTCGCAAATTTTTCAGGATTGAAATATAATACACCCCCAAGCGCATCACTGCCATAAAGTAATGAGGCGGGGCCTTTTATGACTTCAACACTTTCCATACCGGCGTCATTGAGCCCAAGGCCATGTTCATCACCAAATTGTTGGTTTTCCAAGCGTACGCCTTGGGTGTAAACCAAAACACGGTTAGAACTTAGGCCCCTTATAACGGGTTTCCCTATGCTTAACCCTGTAGTTATGGTTTCTACACCAGCAATATTTGATAAGCCGTCGGTTAATGTAACAGCACCATTTGATTTTAAATCGGACATTTTTTGTAATTCAACCTTCATTACGTTCTCACTTTGAAGCTTGTGAAAAGGTGTTGAAATAATGATACCTTCCATTTCAATTGCTGAAGGTTTTAAGGTAATGTTTATAGGGTTTGTTAATGGAATAGTAATACGTATCGATTTGGTTTCATAGCCAATTATGGAAATTAAAAGCGAGTGATTTCCTGATGGAAGATTCTCAATATTGAATTTGCCATTTGCGTCTGTATAACTCCCTTGTTCGAGTTCGGGAAGGTAAACATTGGCATATTCTAAGGCTTGGTTACTTACTTCGTCTTTTATGATGCCAGTAATACTATTTTGGGCATACATGCAAGGTATGGCTAGCCATAGCAGCGTTTTAAATATAAATTTCATTGTCATTATTTTTTAATTTAATAAATAAGTTTTTTTACCGAAAATGATATTTCGGATTTCAAATTTTTATTAAATTAAAGAAGGTGGTCCGCGAAGGGCAAAATGAAGTTTTTGATAACTACTTAAAAAATCATATTGGGATATAATTTTTACTGATAGTTCTTGAGGTGAAAATAACTCTGAATATGAATTACTTATAGTGAACGTTTTATTGAGTTGAAATTTTTGAAAGTCACAATCTAAATCTACTTTATGGATATGAGTTGATGTTTCACCCATACAAACCTTGTGTTCATGATGTGAGAAAATATGTGAAAACTCAATAATTGAAGGCACTAACAATGCAACAATTAGGGCTAACATAACCGTTTTAAAGATGATATGTTCTTTAAACACATACATTAATCCACAAAGCGTTTTAGGCCAATTCTACGAAGCATTTTCTTTTCAAAATCCCAAAAGAATTTATGTTGGCCAAAAAGCCATCCAATCAAAACGAGTAAAATTTGATAAAAAACAAACCCAATAAGGATATATAAGCTCCAATAAGCAAAAGTTGGGAGGTTTTCTTTATTGATGCCTGCCAGTTTTATCAATGGCCTGCTAACAAATACCGAAGATGAGCCAGTAATGGCAAACACAAGAAAAATATTTATTAGTTCCCACCGATAATTTACTTGCCATTTTTTTTCTAATTTCTCAAAAATTAAAAGCGTTAATTTTAATAGAACAAAAAACAATATAGCACTTAGCAATACTATAAAAACCACATTAAAATTTTTCAGAAAGACATATGCTAATTTGTATGAGGAATAGCCTAAAGCTATCCATCCTAAAAAAGGAAAGATAAGTTGCCAATTATTATTTATTTCCCAGTTTTCCTTGAATTTGTTCACAATTGCAATTTAGATGCAAAAATAAGTAAAAAGCTTTTAAATTCTAGGAACAAAAGGACCTAATCTTTGGTTGTAAGTACGTTGAAAATAAATAAAGTAATAGTATAGCTTATAGTTTACCTCATAGCCATAATCAATACCTTGTTGGTAATCAATTTGAAGTTCGTACAAGTTTGGGTTATAACGTTGCGGTTGTAGTACTCTATTATTCCATTCATTAACATAAATTATATTTCTGTTTTCAAGGTATTGTTGAGAATAATAGCCTTCAGGTTTTGCTCTGCTTACTAACCAAAAATTAAATCCTGGTTCTATAATAATAATTTCATATTCTAATTTATCATTTTCAATAATAACCGTATCATTATTAATTTGAGCAAGTTCCTTTTCTGATTCAATTTTGTTTGCTGTAACAGGTTTTGATGTATTGCATGCTATTATGAAACTACAAGCTAATAAGGTGTAAAGTATATTTTTCATTTTTATAGTATTTATATTCCAAAAGTAAGCAGTGTTTACTTCTTTAAAAAGTAAGAATGAGTGAACTGTCTTTTTCATTGAGTGAATTAAGCTTTTTCTTATTACCTAAAGTTACAAAAACTGTTCCTTAAATGGTTGTGTTGAAATCTTTTTAACAAAAAAAAGAGTCAAGTAAAACTCGACTCAATGCTTGATTTTATATGTTTAAAGCGGTTATTTTCCACCAAATAAGCCACCTAGTAAACCTCCAAGACCACCTTTCTTTTTATTTCCTCCCAACACCATGCCAGCAACATCATCAATTACACTGCCATCGCCATCAGCATCTAAAATTGATTCTAAAAAACTTTGTTCTTGTTGTGGCGAGTTTCCTTTTAATAAACCTCCTAAAAGACCTTCAATACCACTTGGGCTACTTACATTTTGTTGTTTGGCCTGATTACCTAAAACACCCATTAATATGGGTGCGGCTACTTTTAGTATTTGCGCTACAGAACTCGCATCCATTCCAGCTTTTGCACCTAATGTTTTTTCCACACGTTGTTGTTTGCCACCTAAAACATGACCTAAAATTTTCTCACCATCAGTCATCACGTTATCATCAACACCACCACCAAATAAACCACCAAGGTTGTCAAGGATACTACCATCATGTTTGCTATTTATGGCGCTTAATAACCCTTCTGCACCTTGCGGCGAAGCAGCATTACGCTTCATAGCGGCCATTAAAACTGGTAATGCCATAGTTAAAACATCTTGTGTTTTATTTTTAGGCTGATTGGTTTGACCCGCAACACCACTAATAATGGTTTTTCCTAGGTCGCTGTTTAATAAATCTAAAATTCCGGACATGTTTTTTATTTTAATTTATAAAGATTAATAAAATTGAAAGGTCAATGTACAAAAAAGTCCTAACATCTATAGTTAGGACTCAAATAAACCATTTAGGTCACATTATATTTTTAAAGCCATCTTTTACCCAAGAATACTAATTATTTGTTCTGCTAACTCCGTACCAATTCTATCTTGTGCTTCGTTAGTTGCTGCTCCTGTATGTGGTGTTAATGATATAGCAGGATTCATTAATAACTGCATTTCTGGTTTAGGTTCTTTTTCAAAAACATCTAAAGCAGCTCTTGCTACTTTTCCGCTTTCAATGGCTTTCACAAGCGCTACTTCATTTAATACCCCACCACGTGCTGCATTGGCTATAATTACACCATCTTTCATCATATTAAATTCAGCTTCATCAATAACATAATCTTTTTGCGCAGGAACATGTAAAGTGATAAAATCCGCTTGTTTTAAAACGTCTTCTTTAGAAATTGTTTCAATATTAAAATTCAGTTTTTGTCCATCATAGAAATCCAATTCTAAGTTCGCTTTATCCAAAAATGGATCATAAGCGATTACTTTCATACCAACACCCAAGGCCACTTTAGCAGTAGCTTGACCTATACGACCAAAACCTAAAACCCCTAAAGTTTTTCCTTTTAACTCTGTTCCTTTTGCGTAAGCTTTCTTTAAACCTTTAAAGTTGCTGTCGCCTTCAAGTGGCATATCTCTGTTTGAGTTATGTAAAAAACGCGATAATCCGTATAAATGCCCGAATACTAATTCTGCTACTGAATGTGATGAAGCTGCAGGTGTATTAATAACGTGTAATCCTTTTTCACGAGCGTATTCTACATCAATATTGTCCATACCAACACCACCACGACCGATAATTTTTAAGTTCGGACAGGCATCAATTAAGTCTTTACGAACTGTAGTTGCGCTTCTAACTAACAAAACCGAAATATCATTTTCGTTTATGTAGTTTATTAATTGCTCTTGCGCTACTGTTGTTGTAATAACTTGGTAACCTGCTTTCTCCAACGTATCAATACCACTTTGAGAAACACCATCATTTGCTAATACTTTCATTTATCTAAGTTAAAAGTTAAAAGTTAAAAGTTAAAAGTTCTGTGAACGATTAATAATTCAACTTAAAATTAAATTTTATTTATTTGAGTCAACACTGAACACTGCCTACTACTTTTTTACGCTTTACTTTCTAATTCGCTCATTATTTCTACAAGTGCTTTAACACTATCTAAAGGTAATGCATTGTACATGGAAGCTCTATAACCACCAACACTTCTATGACCATTTAATCCATTTATACCAGCCTCTTTAAGCATGGTTTCAAAAGTTTCTTTTAGGTTTTCATTTTCTAAAGTGAATGTAGCATTCATGTTTGAGCGGTCTTCTTTTACTGCAAATCCTTTAAATAATGGATTTAAATCAATTTCAGAATACATTAAACGTGCTTTCTTTTCATTCTCCTTTTCAATAGCTGCAATACCACCAAGATTTTTCAACCACTCTAAATTTAACATAGATGTGTACACTGCAAATACAGGAGGTGTATTAAACATACTACCACTACCAATGTGTTTTTTATAGTCCATCATTGAAGGAATTTTACGAGATACTTTTCCTAAAACATCTTCTTTAACAACCACTAAAGTTGTACCTGCAGGCCCCATGTTTTTTTGAGCTCCTGCGTAAATGATATCGAATTTTGAAAAATCAAGCGTACGGGAAAAAATATCACTACTCATATCACAAACCATTGGGACTGGTGAGTTGGGAAATGCTTTCATTTGTGTACCAAAAATAGTGTTGTTTGAAGTACAGTGAAAATAATCATAATCTTCTGGGATATCGTAGCCTTTTGGGATATAATTATAGTTAGCTTCTTTAGAAGAGCCTACTTCATAAATATCATCATAAATTCTAGCTTCTTTTATGGCTTTGTCCGACCATGTTCCAGAATTTAAATAGCCAGCGCGTTTTTCTAAAAGATTTAGTGCCACCATTAAAAATTGCGTACTCGCTCCACCTTGTAAAAATAGTGCTTTATAGCCTTTGCCTTCTAAACCAAGTAATTCTAGAGCTAATGCTCTTGCGTTTTCCATAATATCTACAAAAGCCTTACTTCGGTGAGATATTTCAATTAAAGATAAACCGCTATTATCTAAGTCCATTACAGCCTCTGATGCTTTTAATAAAACACTTTGGGGTAAAATACATGGTCCTGCACTAAAGTTGTGTTTTTTCATTTCCTATCCCTAACCCTTTCCAAAGGAAAGGGAATTTTGTGGGTAAATTTTAATTAATATTTATTTTTGTTATAACCTTTTCTCAACTTTTCTAAAAATCGGGGAAGGGGATAAAATTTAAGTTGCAAAGTTGCTAATAAATTGGGTATTTCGTGTTAAAAATTCAATAATTTTTTCGTCAAATTGCTAACAAAAATTCAACAGAATCGACACTATCCGCATAATCCCAAAGTTTGGGTTTTTGTGTGGCACCAAAAGGCACTTCGTTTTCTATAAAACCTTTAGAAACGATGCATTGAATATTGTTTTTTTCTGCCTCTATTTTTTGCTTTACATTTTCTATATCTTCATAATATTCGTAAAACAGAGTAGCTATTGGTGATGCGTAGCTTTTGTCTTCTTTAATCATAAAAAAACCATTTTCTAGCATATCAAATTCGCTCATTAAATATACAGCTTTGTTATAATCGTAATTGTTGGCATATTTAGCTTTTTCAACAATGGGATGCCAATGATAAATACCTTCAAAAAAGGCATCAAAATTATAATTTTTAGGCACAAAAAGTTTTGAAACGTTTCTACAACCCAATCCATAATATCTAAAAATATCTTCGGATAGGTTTTTTAAATCTTCATGGGTTTCATGTCCCATTAAAACCGCCACCGAGTTTCTATTGTTTCTAATAATGGATGGTTTGCCTTTAAAATAATATTCAAAATAACGTGCCGTATTATTACTTCCGGTAGCTATAACGGCATCAAAGCTTTTCATTTTTTCTTCGGTAAAAACAATCTTACCTTTAAATTCAGGTTCAACAAACTGTAAATATTTTGCTAAATAGGGTAGTAGGTATTTATCGTTTGAGGATTGCTTAACCAATACGTGATGCCCCGTAACAAGTACCGATAAAAAATCGTGGAAGCCAACCAACGGAATATTACCAGCCATAATAATGGCAACGTGTTTAGGAACGGTTTTGCTAATACTATAAGGTTCTAGCCATTTTGTAATGTTTGCTTCGGTTAACGATGCTGTCCAACCCTTTAAAGCGAACCTAATATTTTCTGGGGTAAACCAACCATTATGTTCTTCGGCTAGTTTTAATTGGTGCTTAAAACCATCAAAAAACAAATCGTTATGTTCAATATTATCGTCCTTTTTAATTACTTCATTAGAAAATTGCCCTAAAAAATCCCCTAATTTTATAAAAGCGTTAATTCTTTGTTGTAATTGCATTCTAATTTGGTTATGAAAGGTTTTGGCTTTATTTTTGCGACTGCAAAGTTAGAAAGAAAAAAACGCTATGGCAATTATAATAACAGACGAATGTATAAATTGTGGTGCTTGCGAACCTGAGTGCCCAAATACTGCAATATATGAAGGTGCCGATGATTGGCGCTACAAAGATGGAACAAGTTTAGAAGGCAAGGTTGTGCTTACCAATGGAACTGAAGTTGATGCTGATGAAGCCCAAGAGCCGATAAGTGACGAACTTTACTATATTGTACCAGATAAATGTACAGAATGCAAAGGCTTTCATGATGAACCACAATGTGCTGCGGTTTGCCCTGTAGATTGTTGTGTACCCGATGAAGACCACGTGGAAACCGAAGAAGAACTTTTAGGAAAACAGCGTTTTATGCATCCTGAAGAATAAATCAATTAATAATTGATAATTAACAATTAAAAATGAATCCTGAGCGAAAGCTTGGGGTTTTTTTGTTGAAAGTAATTGAATAAGAAACTATTAAATGTATTGATTTTCTGATAGGAAAATTATAACTTCGCTTATCGAACGATATAGTTCACCAGTGCTGAACTTGTTTCAGTATTAAAACGCAACCATATCTTAACGTTAGCTTGAATAACAAAAATGTTTGAAAATATGCTAAAGAGTTATATTGTCACCTTGCTGCTGACATTGGCGATTACAAACATCGGCAATGCACAACTAAGTACAGAAAAAATCCAAAAAATAGATAGTTTGTTTTCGGACTGGAGTGTACCTAATCATCCAGGCGGTGCTATAGCAGTTATGATGGAGGACAGTATGGTATTCTCGAAAGCGTATGGACTGGCAAGTCTGGAGCATTTACTACCCAATTCAACCGAAACTGTTTTTAATTTAGCTTCAGTTTCTAAACAATTTACTGCAATAGGTATTGTAAAACTTGAAGAACAAGGCAAACTTTCTATTGATGACGATATTAGGTTGTACATCCCTGAATTCCCAAGTTTCGGCAAAACTATTACAATTCGTCATCTATTACATCACACAAGTGGTTTAAGGAGCTTTCATTATCTTTTAGTATTGGCTGGCTGGAGATTAAATGACGAAAGGACGAATGAAGACTTATACCGTTTCATGCTCAAGCAAAAGGAGCTTAATTTCAATCCAGGCGATGAATATATGTATTGTAATACAGGCTATATGCTTATGGTCAATATTATCGAAAAAGTCACTGGCGAACCATTTGTATCATGGATGAAATCGAATGTTTTCGATGCCTTGGGTATGTATAATACTTATATTGAAACAACAAGTAATGCTGTTCACTTAAATACCGCCACATCTTATAGTGGTACTGAATCTTTTCAAAGGAACATAGAATACTGGAGCTATTATGGATCGGCAAATGTAAATTCCACCACTAGTGATTTGTTAGTTTGGCTAAGAAATTTTTATACCCCAACACAGGGTTGGGAATCGGAATTTGAGCTTATGCAAACACTTGACCGATTAAATGATGGAGGTTACAATAATTACGCATTTGGGGTGGAAATCGACACCTATAAAGGAATTAAGCGTATACAGCATGGAGGTTCCACTGGGGGTTATCGCACCTTCATAGGTACGTTACCCTCGGAAAAAGTCAGTATTGTTGTATTGTCTAACTTTTCAACCGCCAACCCTCCAGATAAATGGAAGAAAGTTGCTGACATTATTTTTTCTGAAAAAAGTGACCATACCAAAGAAATAAATTTTAAACCTATTAACTTATCCGCTAAAAAGTTAAACCAATATGTGGGTTACTACTGGGAGAACAAACAGAAACTAAATCGCAAAATAACCTTAAAAAACGACACCCTCTGGTATGGGACCAGGTCCATGGTTCCTATTTCAGAGGACACATTCCTTATCAATCAGCAGTCAGGACTTAAAGCTAATTTTAATCTAAAGGAAGCAAAAGTACAAATGATAATCAGTGGTGACGGCTCTTCGCCATACCAATTTGATAAGTATGAATACACTACAGTCACTAATGAAGAACTAAAGGAGTATCTAGGAACATATTATAGTCCTGAAATTGAAACAACTTACACTATATACTTGAAAAATGGTGCATTGGTATGCTACCATCCTCGACATGGCGAAATTAAAATGGAGAGAATAGCCCAAGATAAAATTACAGCAGAGTTGCCTATAGTGTTCGCACAGATAATCAGATCAACTGGCGGAGAAGTCAATGGTCTTCGTGTTTCAAACGGTAGAGTCAGGAACATGTGGTTTGAAAAGCAGGAGTAGATTTATAAACTCAAGCTAACATTATGTATAAGTAATGGCAGGGAAAACCCTAAATATCAAGGTTTGTAGACCATTCAAACAGCATAGCAATTTGATAGGAAAGTGCCACGCAATCTGCCACTACTCATACACACAGCGATAAGGCCAACTCCAAAATCACTCCTTTACCTCAAAACTTTTCATTTCTTTTAAAGGCTCTAAAGTTTCCTCGTTTTCCCAAAGTGTTCCTTCATATTTGCTAAGTATTTCAATTGGGGCAACTTTTAATTGTTTTACAGTATCAAAATCAGATAAACTAATAGTGTTATGTGATGTAAAAAGTAATTCCTCTTTATTTTTGTTATCGCCTTCAATTTTAAAACTAATGCCTATTTTATTTCTGGCTTTGCTGTTTTCAATAAATTTTAAATCGCGGTTTACATAAAAGTAACTGCCCGTTGTGCGTTTTATGTATTTTGGCTGGTATTTATTTTCGGCATTTTTTTCAAATAACAGCAAGCCTTCGCTCACATTTGCAATATATTTTACACCCAAAATGAGTTTTAAATTAACCTTTTCACCATGGCGGTTTTTATAATAGTTGTAGTTTACTCGGGTAACAGCATACGTATCATAACTTATATATAGCTTTCCTGAGAATTTTGCTTTACTTTTTCGGGGTTCAAAACTAATAATATAAGTTAGTTCGCTATTGTTATAGGTAACATCTTCAAAAGTATAATCGTAATAATCAGGGTTTAACAGCTTGTTTAAAAACGAATTTTTAAAAAACTGACCGCGTTTTAGCAAACCGCGGGTTTGTTTATTTAAATGGCTTATTTCAAATTCATTGTTTTTGTCTTCTTTAAAATCTTCATTTTTTAAGGAAAGTGAATCTTCAATTTTAAAAATACCAGTTTTTAATTTATAGGTTTTAGTTGTGTCCAAATACCTAAGCATGATTTTTTTTGCTTTTTCTTGAATATCATCTACCGAAAAATCGTTTTTAAAATCCATGAGTTTTGTGGCTTTATTAACTGCCAATTTGCTACTATCCTTATTAAGGTTGTATAGTTCTCCTTTAAAGTCGGTAAATTGAATCATATCGCTTTCGCTGATTTTTTTTGATAAAGCGTTCAATTCGTCATTTGCAGCATCTATTTGTCTTTTTTTAACATCTGATGCTTTTTCTATTTCAAATTCCAAACTTTTAAAATCAACCGATTCCGTACTTCTATGGAAAATATTGTATGCGTTAAGTTCGTGTGTGTAATTCTCAGGAATTTTGGCTCTAACTCTTGCAATAATAGAATCGGCATTTTGAACTTTATTACTTATATAAACTTCGTTTAGTTGGTTTATGGCTTCCTCTAACGGAATTATAAAGTTCAAAGCTTCTATATCGGCAACAGAAATCGTTTTTTCTTGGTAACCCAAACAAGAAATTGTGATTGTTTTGGTTTTGTAATCCTCATTATTTATAGTAAAATAACCCTCTTCATTTGAAATAACCCCAGAATATTTACCGGTTTTTATGGTAGCATATTGTATAGCTTTACCTGTGTTTTTGTCTATAAGTTGCCCCGTAATTTGTTGTGAAAATGAAGCTACAGATATGACGAAAAAAGAAATTAAAATAAGTACGTGTTTCATTATTGATGGTTTATATAAACTTAACGATTAAAGCTTGATAATGTTACAAAACTTTTATCAGTTTTAGTGTTCCGATTTCCATAACGAAATGTATCAAGAACATGTTAGAGATTCCCGCCTTCGCGGGAATGACAATTTCAACGGTAACCACGATTTTTACATCGTGGAATTCTTTTTTATTAGTTACATTTGCACTCGCAAAAACCAAGATTTTGGTTCTTGTATCTTTAATCTAATTATCTAAAGAAATGAAAGCAGGTATTGTAGGGTTGCCAAACGTAGGGAAATCAACGTTGTTTAATTGTTTATCTAACGCAAAGGCACAAAGTGCAAACTTTCCGTTTTGTACTATAGAACCTAATATTGGTGTTGTAAATGTACCAGATACACGTTTGGAAAAATTAGAATCTTTAGTAAACCCGGAGCGTGTACTTCCTGCAACTGTTGAGATTGTTGATATTGCCGGTTTGGTGAAAGGGGCGAGTAAAGGCGAAGGTTTGGGTAATCAGTTTTTAGCAAATATTCGTGAAACCGACGCGATTTTACATGTATTGCGTTGTTTTGATAACGATAATATTGTGCATGTTGATGGAAATGTAAATCCTATCAGGGATAAGGAAACCATTGATATGGAGTTGCAGTTGAAAGATTTGGAAACTGCTGAAAAAAAATTAGATAAAGTAAAGCGTGCTGCAAAAACCGGGAATAAAGATGCTCAAAAAGAAGAAGCGGTTTTATTAAAAATTAAAGTGGGTTTAGAATCTGGAATTTCAGTTAGGGCATTGGAATTTAGCGACGATGATTATAAGGATTTTGTAAAACCATCGCAGTTTATAACGGATAAGCCTGTAATGTATGTTTGCAATGTAGATGAAGGCTCAGCGGTTTCAGGAAATGCTTATGTAGAAAAAGTAAAAGATGCTGTTAAGAATGAAGATGCTGAGGTTTTGGTTTTAGCTGTTGGTACAGAAGCAGATATCAATGAACTGGACGATTACGAAGAGCGCCAAATGTTTTTACAAGATATTGGTTTGGACGAACCAGGTTCTGCTAAATTAATAAGGGGTGCTTATAAATTATTAAACCAACAAACGTATTTTACGGCGGGTGTTAAAGAAGTTCGTGCTTGGACTATTGATGTTGGGGCTACTGGACCACAAGCGGCAGGTGTTATTCATACCGATTTTGAAAAAGGTTTTATCCGTGCTGAAGTTATTGCTTATAACGATTATGTAACTTACGGAAGTGAAGCTAAGGTAAAAGAAGCTGGTAAAATGCGTGTTGAAGGCAAGAATTACATTGTTAAAGATGGCGATGTGATGCACTTCTTGTTTAATGTGTAAGTAAGAGTCAAGACTGCTCTGCTTTTAGAATCAAGACTTTAATTTTGATAGTTGTCAGGTCGAGCGCAGTCGAGACCTATTTAAATTAAAAGGATTCTTAAACTTTTTAGAATGTTAGATACATTCATCAAATACCTCATAGCGAATTTTTTTTCCAAAGAAAAAATGTGGCCATCTGTTAAAAATAAAGCCTAAAAGCTCAATCTTACTTGAAGTTCCGACAACGTCGGAATCAATGATTTTCAGAAATAATGAGCTGTAAAAAGTTTGTTTATTTCTAAAATCAAGTATTGAAGATTGATTTATCAAATAAGTAGTAAACATTAAATACCAAAGCGAATGTCGCGGAGCGATTTCCTTTAAATCATATTGAATTTTTGTTTCGTTTTGTTTCAAGACAAAATGAAAAGAAATTGATATATTTACTATATAGTGGTAACATATTTTTTACAATGCCATCAATAAAAATTGAAATAATTATTCACGCCGACATAAAAAACATGTTTTGATCTTAGAACTAAAAATACATGCCTTAAAGAACAAGCTGAAAAGCTCTAATTTTTCTTCTAAAAAACATAAAAAAAATAGACGAAATACGTTCTCAACAAAAACAATACTATATTGTTAATTACTTTAAGTATTGGGGGTTTCATTTTTTAAAGGGTTATCTTATATTAGCGTTCTATCATTAAATTTTACTAGATTTTATGGCTGTTGAAACCAAATATACCGAAGATAATATACGTTCATTGGACTGGAAAGAGCATATCCGTATGCGTCCGGGAATGTATATTGGTAAATTAGGTGACGGATCTTCGCCAGATGATGGTATTTATATACTTTTAAAAGAGGTTCTGGACAACTCCATAGATGAGTATGTTATGGGCGCTGGAAAAACCATTGAAATTTCTATTCAAGGCACAAAAGTTACGGTTAGAGATTACGGTCGTGGTATTCCTTTGGGAAAAGTGGTTGATGTGGTTTCTAAAATGAATACTGGTGGAAAGTACGACTCTAAAGCCTTTAAAAAATCGGTAGGTTTAAACGGTGTTGGTACAAAAGCAGTGAATGCGCTTTCGTCATTTTTTAGAGTAGAATCTACAAGAGATAGTAAAAGTGCTTCTGCGGAATTTGAGCAAGGAAATTTAATTAATCAGGACTTACTTGATGATACGTCCAGACGAAAAGGAACTAAAGTGTCTTTTGTTCCTGATGAAATTATTTTCAAAAATTATAAGTATAGAAATGAGTACATCATAAAAATGCTTAAAAACTATGTGTATTTAAATCCCGGTTTAACCATAGTATTTAATGGAGAAAAGTATTTTAGTGAAAACGGATTAAAAGATCTATTAAGTGAAACTATTAATGAATCCGATTTACTTTACCCAATTATACATTTGCGAGGCGATGATATTGAAGTGGCGCTAACCCACAGTAAAACTCAGTATAGCGAAGAGTACCATTCATTTGTAAACGGGCAAAACACCACTCAGGGAGGTACACATTTAAATGCCTTTAGAGAAGCCTTGGTGAAAACCATTCGTGAGTTTTTTGGCAAAAATTATGATGCATCAGACATTAGAAAATCTGTTGTAACTGCCATTGCTATAAAAGTGATGGAACCCGTTTTTGAAAGTCAGACAAAAACGAAATTAGGTTCAACCGATATGGGAGGTGATTACCCAACAGTTAGGACGTATATCAACGATTTTGTAAAAACGTATTTAGATAATTATCTGCATAAAAACCCAGGTACTGCTGAAAAGATTCAGCGTAAAATTATGCAGGCAGAACGGGAGCGTAAAGAGTTATCAGGTATTCGTAAACTAGCCAAAGATAGGGCAAAAAAGGCAAGTTTGCATAATAAAAAATTACGCGATTGCCGTGTGCATTTTGGCGATACTAAAAACGAACGCAATTTAGAAACCACACTTTTTATTACAGAGGGTGATTCCGCTTCCGGTAGTATTACAAAATCCCGTGATGTTAATACCCAGGCGGTTTTCAGTTTAAAAGGAAAACCATTAAACTGCTATGGTTTAAGTAAAAAAATCGTTTACGAAAATGAGGAATTCAATCTGCTTCAAGCGGCTTTAAATATAGAGGAATCATTAGAGGATTTGCGCTATAATAATGTGGTTATAGCAACAGATGCCGATGTTGATGGTATGCATATTCGATTATTATTAATTACATTTTTTCTTCAGTTTTTCCCCGAGGTTATAAAAGAAGGGCATTTATATATTTTACAAACACCGTTATTCAGGGTAAGAAATAAGAAGGAAACCATTTATTGTTATTCCGAGGAAGAACGTAGAAATGCCATTGAAAAATTAAAACCAAAACCCGAGATAACTAGATTTAAAGGACTTGGAGAAATTTCACCAGATGAATTCAAGCATTTTATAGGAGACGATATTCGATTAGACCCTATCATGTTGGATGAAAATATGTCCATTGAAGATTTATTGTCTTTTTATATGGGAAAGAATACACCAACACGACAAGAATTCATTATTGATAATTTGAAGGTTGAATTGGATATTATTGAAGACAACTAAACTAGATTTCTGCCTGCGCAGGAATCAAAAACTAAACTAAAATGTTATACAATAAAAACAAAAAAGAAGGCGTAAAAAGATCTTACGACCATTTACATTTACAAGACGGTATTACTGATAAAGCTAAAAAACGCCGTAAAAAAGGAAGAACATATCTTAGTGGAAAACCAAAAAATTAGGAGTTTTTAATGACAGAAGATCAAAACGACGATTTAACAAACGAACAAGACGAACCCCAAGAAACCATTACCCGAATTACGGGTATGTATAAAGATTGGTTTTTAGATTATGCATCCTATGTTATACTAGAGCGTGCTGTTCCTGCTATTGAAGATGGGTTTAAACCCGTGCAGCGTCGTATTATGCATTCTATGAAAGATTTGGATGATGGGCGTTACAATAAAGTAGCAAACATTGTTGGGCATACCATGCAATACCATCCACATGGTGATGCAAGTATTGCAGATGCTATGGTGCAAATTGGTCAGAAAGATTTGTTGATAGATACCCAAGGAAACTGGGGGAATATTTTAACAGGAGACCGTGCTGCGGCTTCTCGTTACATCGAAGCCCGTATTTCTAAGTTTGGGATGGATGTTGTTTTTAATCCAAAAATTACCGAATGGCAGGCTAGTTATGATGGACGTAGAAAAGAGCCTGTAAACTTACCTGTTATGTTCCCGCTGCTATTGGCACAAGGCGGTGAAGGTATTGCAGTGGGCTTATCAACTAAAATATTACCGCATAATTTTATTGAACTTATTGACGCTTCTATTAAACATTTACAAGGCAAGCGTTTTACAATTTTTCCCGATTTCCCTACTGGTGGAGAAGCTGATTTTTCAAATTATAATGATGGCCTGCGTGGTGGTAAAGTACGTGTTCGTGCTAAAATATCGCAATTAGATAAAAATACTTTAGTTATAACCGAAATCCCTTTTGGTACAACAACATCTACATTAATAGATTCCATCTTAAAAGCTAACGATAAAGGTAAAATTAAGGTTAAAAAGATAGAAGATAATACAGCCGCTGAGGTTGAGATATTAATACACTTACCTGCTGGCTTATCACCAGATAAAACTATTGATGCTTTATTTGCTTTTACGAGTTGCGAATCTTCTATTTCACCTTTAGGTTGCGTCATTGAAGATAATAAACCACTTTTTGTTGGTGTTACTGAAATGTTACGCCGCTCAACAGACAACACCGTTCAACTTTTAAAACAAGAGTTGGAAATAAAATTGGGGGAGTTTGAAGAACAATGGCATTTTGCATCTTTGGAACGTATTTTTATTGAAAATAGAATTTACCGGGATATTGAAGAAGAGGAAACTTGGGAAGGCGTAATTAGTGCCATAGATAAAGGACTTCAACCACATATTAAGCATTTAAAACGTCCTGTTACAGAAGACGATATTGTACGTTTAACTGAAATTAGAATCAAGCGTATTTCTAAATTCGATATTGATAAAGCACAACAAAAAATAGATGCTTTAGAAGATCAGATAGCCCAAGTTAAGCATCACCTAGCAAATCTTATAGAGTACGCCATAGCCTATTTTACAAGGCTTAAAAAAGAATATAGTGCAGGACGTGAACGTAAAACAGAAATTCGCACTTTTGATGATGTAGATGCTACAAAAGTCGTTATTCGTAACACAAAGCTTTATGTAAATAGGGAAGAAGGTTTTATTGGTACGTCGCTTCGTAAAGATGAATACGTGTGCGACTGTAGTGATATTGATGATATTATTGTTTTTACCAAACAAGGTATCATGATGGTTACGAAAGTAGATTCCAAAACGTTTATAGGTAAGGATATTATTCACGTTGCCGTGTTCAAGAAAAAAGATAAGCGTACCATCTATAACATGATTTATCGTGATGGTAAAGGCGGGCCATCTTATATTAAAAGGTTTGCAGTTACAAGTATTACTCGGGATAGGGAGTACGATTTAACAAATGGGAATAAATCATCCACGGTTTTATATTTTTCTGCTAATCCCAATGGGGAAGCTGAGGTTATAACCATTTTACTTCGTCAAGTAGGTAGTATAAAAAAACTGAAATGGGATATTGATTTTGCTGATGTTTTAATAAAAGGTCGCGTATCAAAAGGAAACTTAGTTACAAAATATTCTGTTAAACGTGTTGAACTTAAAGAAAAAGGGGTTTCTACTTTAAAACCTCGTAAAATCTGGTTTGATGATGCAGTACAGCGAATTAATGTTGATGGTAGAGGAGAATTGGTAGGCGAGTTTAGAGGTGAGGACAAGTTATTAATCATTACACAATCAGGAATAGTTAAAACGGTAACTCCCGAAGTCACCATGCATTTTGATAATGATATGATTGTTATGGAAAAATGGATTCCTAAAAAACCCATTTCAGCTATTTATTTTAATGGTGAAAAAGAACTGTATTACGTAAAACGTTTTTTAATTGAAAATGAGGGTAAGGAAGAATCGTTTATTTCAGAAGATTCTAATTCACAATTGGAAATTGTTTCAACAGACTGGAGGCCTATGGCTGAGGTAGTTTTTGCAAAAGAACGCGGAAAAGATAGAAAAGATAATTTAGAAGTCAACTTAGAAGAATTTATTGATGTAAAGGGAATTTCAGCACAAGGAAATCAACTGACAAAAGATAAGGTAAATCAGATTAATTTATTGGATCCGTTACCTTATGAAGCACCCAAAGAAGTTCATGCAGATGAATTAGAGGTTGTAGATGAAGAAACCATCAAAATTGATGAAATTAAGGGTTCCAATACGTCTAATTCAAAAAAAGATGGTAATACTGAAATAGACGGAGAAGGACAGGGTAAGTTGTTTTGAAACTGTTCTTAAAAATCAGTTTTAATACTAGCTTCTGTGAATAGCGTTATTAAATTATGTAGCATTTCAACATATTTAGTTAGTTCTTCTTTAGAAACAAATTCATTGGCTCTATGTGCTTGTTCTATTGACCCAGGACCACAAACAATGCTTTGTAAACCAGCTTCGTTAAATTGTCCCGCTTCCGAAGCATAAGCAACGGTTCCGATATTTTTGTTAGCGTTAATTTTTAAAATAAGTTTTACAATATCGCTATCTTCATTAGTTAAAAAACTTGTAACTGGTGGGTGTATTTCTTCAGTTTCAATTTTAAAACCGGGGAATATAGATCTAAGCTCGTTAGTGCGATTATTACAATGATTTTCAAAATCTTCTATAATTTCCGATAAATTATCATTTGGAATTACTCTGGCATCCCAAGAAAAATAAGCTTTATCTGCGATAACATTTGGTGCTATCCCACCATGAACAATACCTGTATGCAAAGAGGAGTGAGGTGGCTTAAAGCGTTCATCAATACTACCAGAATCTACAAGCGCATTCATTTTATCTTCTAGCCATAAAATTAATCTGGCACACTCGTGGATGGCACTGACTTCTTTCCGTATGCCACTACTGTGTCCCGCTGAACCATTTACCTTTGTAGTATATAAACAAATTCCTTTATGGCCAATAATTGGTTGTAACAATGATGGTTCGCCTATAATAGCATATTTTGGCGTTTCAGAATAATGATTTAATAAATGTGCTATCAATTCTGGGGCTGCCAAACAGCCAATTTCCTCATCATAAGAAAAGGCAAAGTAGATGGGTTTTTTTAAATCAGCTTTAACTAAATCAGGCAATACACTTAAACAACACGCAACAAAACCTTTCATGTCGCAAGTTCCTCTAGCATATAATTTGCCATCTCCCTTATCTATTAATTTAAAAGGATCCGTTTCCCAATCTTGACCGTTAACAGGAACAACATCTGTGTGCCCCGATAAAATTAAACCGCCACTTACAGGAGGCCCGATACGGCAATGCAAAGACGCTTTGTTTTCTATTTTATTAGGAACTAGAACACATTCTACGTTAAAGGATTCGATATAAGATTTAATCCAATTAATGATAGATAGGTTGCTTTCTCCTCCTAGTACAGGAAATGAAACCAGTTTTGATAATATGGCTTCTACTGTCATGTAATCAGGGTTTCTAAATGTTTTATAATGTTATCCGATTCTTCAGCGTAATCAAACCAAAGTGTTTCATGGTTTCGTTTAAACCAAGTGAGCTGGCGTTTTGCAAAGCGTCGGGTATTTTTTTTAATTTCCGAAATGGCAAAGTCCAAAGTCCATGCTCCATTTAAATAGTTAAAAAGTTCTTTATAACCAACCGTATTTAGAGCGTTTAAGTTTTGGTATGCTTCCAAACTTTTAACTTCATCCAATAAACCGGTTTCCATCATTAAATCAACACGTTTATTTATGCGGTTATAAATGAGATCTCTTTTAGCAGTCAATCCTATTGTAATGGTTTTAAAATCCCGTTTTTCTTTTCTTTTATTTAAAAATGAAGCATAAGGTTTTCCAGTGCCAATACAAATTTCTAAAGCCCGAATTACACGATGCGGATTATAAATAGCAATAGTCTCGTAGGATTTTAAGTCTAATGCTTTCAACTGACTTTGCAAATATTCAAGACCTTTCGTTTGAAAGTCAGTATTTAAAGTTTCTCTTATTTTTTTATCTACTTCAGGAAAATCATCTAACCCTTTTGTAACCGCATCCACATAAAGCCCAGAACCTCCAACCATAATAACCACATTATGTATTTTGAACAGTTCATTTAAACGGATTATTGCATCTTTTTCAAAAGCCCCTACGTTATATTTATCATGTATCGATTTATGATGAATAAAATGGTGTTTGGCTGCTGTTAATTCCTCATTTGAAGGTGCTGCGGTGCCAATTTGCATTTCCTTAAAAAATTGACGAGAATCAGCAGATATTATTTCCGTTTTAAAATATTGGGCAAGTTTTATACTCAAGGCGGTTTTGCCTATTGCCGTTGGGCCAATAATTGAAATGATAAATTTAGACATCGAATAAATTATGTCCGCAGTTATAACAAAACTCAGCGCTGTCTTTATGGTTTTCTGCAGAACAATTAGAACATGATTTGGTATTCAGATGAACCTTATCCTTTTTTGGAGGTGTTTCAGATTTATTTTGAGTCGCATATTCAGCTGAAACAATACCAGTAGGTACAGCAATAATACCGTAACCTAAAATCATAATTACTGCTGCAATCAGTTGTCCTACTGGTGTTACAGGTGCTATATCGCCAAAACCAACCGTAGTTAGGGTTACAATACACCAATATACGCTTATTGGAATGCTGGAAAAACCGCTTACCTCTCCCTCAATCAAATACATTAATGTGCCGAATATTATGGATAGTATTAGTACCGCAAATAAAAATACCGATATTTTTGCGCGGCTTGATCTCAACGCAGATACGAGCATATTTGAAGCACCCATATATCGTGCTAGTTTTAAAATCCTAAAAACTCTAAGTAACCTTAATGCTCTTAAAGCCGCCAATGCGTGAATACCACCAAAAAGAAGCGATATGTATTTGGGTATGGTTGACAGAAAATCGATAATACCATAAAAACTAAAAATATACTTGAAGGGTTTTTTAACGGTTATAATTCTGGCGATGTATTCAATGCTGAAAAGTATTGTAATAACCCATTCTGAAATATTTAAAAAATTATGGTATTTTTCATCAAAGCTTTTAATACTCTCAAGCATAACAAGAATAATACTTGCAATGATTGCTATTAATAATATAACGTCAAATAATTTTCCAGCAGGGGTATCCGCTTCATAAATAATATCATGAAGTTTTGTTTTCCAATGCATTCTAGATGGTTCGTTCATTTAGTAAAAATATGAAAAGAATACTACTTCTTCTGTAATAGTTCAAGTGAATTGTTTTGAATATCTACAATTTCCACCAAGAATTTTTTGGGATAGGGGGTAATATTCAGCCCCATAAATAGTTTCTTTAAATGTAACGGTTAACTGTAGTTGAATTGAGTTATTCATTATTTTAAGAAAAAAATAATTGTCTTTTTTTATTGGGAAGTACTAAAATAACATCTGAGGGTTTTTCTAAAACCGGATTATAAAATGATTTTATTCTTTATCAAATACTATCTGTTTTAGTTTTTTGTTTTTCCGCAAATAGCTCTGAATAATATGTTGATTATGCCTATTGTTATTCATGGGCGTAATAATAGATTTTAAAACTTCAATATTATTGATTTGATAATTTAAGTTGAAGAAACCTAAACCTTTAAAAATCCCATTTTCTATTAAAATGGCACTGCGTTCATCAACAGCTCTACCTTTATCAATAATTACCATGTTTTTATTGGCGTAACTATTTTTATCAATTAATGTTTTTACCCGCTTGTTGTATATTTCTGGATCTTCCTTCTCTATACAAGCACCGTCACATTCCTTTATTTCATATTTAAAACAACTGCTTTTGGTTTTGTACAACCCTGCTAATTTTTGACATAAGTTATAATCGTCAACAGCTTTTGTAATAAAACTTTTTCCGCTTTGGCGATTAGTAAAAGTGGTTATTGGCTTTTTGCGTCCATCAGCAATATCAATTTTAAGGTTGATATAATTGTTTTCGTCCTTAAAACTGTACAAGGCATGGGTAAATATATTTCGCCTTAAAGCGCGATTATGAATAGGCTTAATGCGTTTTATTTCTTCACTTTCTTTTAAAAGCGCAACCAATTCGCTACCTGTAGCCTCGTAGGTTACAGCCGTTACTTGCGTTTGGATTTTTTTAGATTTGTGATTGGTATTTGTAAAATGCTGATTGATCCGTTTTTTTATGTTGTTGCTTTTTCCAATATAAATAATTTCACCATCGGCTCTATGAATGTAATAAACACCTGTTATTGAAGGTAAATCGTCTAGAATATCCAAATGCCTTGGCTCCAATTGCTTCTTAGGATTTAATCGAATAGATTTTTGGACAATAGTTTTTGTAGAATCCTTGTCCAAAAGCATTTTGAACAACTTAACGGTAGCCAAAGCATCTCCTGCAGCACGGTGCCTGTCGGTTACGGGAATTCCGAGTGAACGGACTAATTTACCGAGGCTATATGAGGATTGGTCGGGAATTAAATCTTTGGCCAATTCCACTGTGCATAAAGACCGGCGTTTATACTCGTATCCCAATCGTCTAAATTCCGTACCTAAAATTCTGTAATCAAACTGGGCATTATGTGCCACTAAAATACAGTCTTCGGTTATTTCAATAATACGTTTTGCAACTTCGTAAAACTTAGGCGCATTGCGCAACATGCTGCTATTAATTCCTGTAAGGTTTACTACAAAAGGTTGGATATCCCGTTCTGGATTAACAAAACTTATAAATTGATCAACCACCTCATGGCCATTATATTTATATATGGCAATTTCGGTTATGCCCTCTTCGTTATACTTGCCTCCGGTAGTTTCTATGTCTAGTATTGCGTACAAAAATTGTTTATGCGTTTATTTGTTTTTTGTTGAGTTTTTACTCAATTTTTCAATCATAATTTCTGCTTCCAAAGATACGACTTCCAACCCGAATCATGGTACTTCCACATTCAATTGCCAATTCGTAATCGTCACTCATTCCCATACTAATAGTTTGCAGTTTGCAGTTTTCAGTGTTCAGTTTTTTCAATTCTTCAAAAGTAGATTTTAATAGGTTGAATTCTTTTTTTATTTGATTTTGGTCATCAGTAAAAGTAGCCATACCCATAACTCCTGTAATACGAATATGTTTTAATTCTGAAAAGTTTTTAGATTGAATTAGTTCTGAAGCGTCTTTAATAGCCATCCCAAATTTAGAATCTTCTTCAGCTATTTTTATTTGCAATAAACAATCTATAATTCTATCGTGTTTTTTAGCTTGTTTATTAATTTCCTTTAGTAATTTAAAACTATCGACCCCATGTATTAAGCTTACAAATGGTGCCATATATTTTACTTTATTTCGTTGTACGTGTCCAATCATGTGCCATTCAATATCTTTTGGCATGTTTTCATGCTTTTCAGCCATTTCTTGGATTTTGTTTTCACCAAAAACACGCTGACCAGCAGTATAGGCTTCCATTAAATCGCTTACTGGTTTTGTTTTTGAAACAGCTACTAGTGTAACATGTTTGGGTAATGTAGATTTTATATTGTTTAGATTTTCTTTTATTGTCATTTGTTAATCTTTTAGTTTTAGATCCTGAAACAAGTTCAGGATGGCGCAGGAGTGTCAGAATTCATAAATAGTAATTCCACTCCTTAATTTTGGTAAAATATAGGTGCTTTTTGGAGGCATTTTTAAACCATCATCTGCAATTTGTTTCATTTGAGCTACAGTTGCGGCACACATGCCAAAACCAACTTTAAATTCACCACTATCAACGCTAGCTTTTATATTTACCGTTTCGTCTTTCCCATGTGTGTGTGAGTATTCAATACGGTTGTTGTTGCGTAAATCAGTAATTCCTAAAATAGGATTTAAAATGGTTTTATATAGCATATATGCATCCAAATTGTCCAATGATGTATTAAACACATAAGCAGATTTTCGCAAATAAAGAGAATAAAATTCACCATCTAAATACATGCTAAAATGATGCGCCTTTGTTGGGGTATATGGTATTTTACCTCTGTTTTTAATTCGGAAAACAGAATCTAATTTTATTAAAAATGCTTCCTTGGTTAATCCATTAAGGTCTCTAACTAAACGGTTAAATTCGTGTATTACCAAATCTGATTCTGGAATTAAATACGACATAAAAAAGTTATATGATTCTGAACCATTATGACTTGGATTTGTTTTTTTTTCCTCTTGATATAATAAATGTGAAGATGCCGATCTATGGTGTCCATCAGCAATATAGATAGTGTTTATTTTTTCAAATTCATTTTGTATTGATTTGACAATAGACTCATCATCAATTTTCCATAAATAATGTGTGTCCTTATAAGTCATAGTAAACTCGTATTCGGCATGTTTTTTTTGGGTTTCTTCAATAACATTGGCAATAATAATGTTATCAGGATAGGTGAGTAGAACGGGTTCTGCGTTAAAACCTACTGTTTTTAAATAATTTTTAAAGGTTACTTCTCGTGATTCAATGGTGTCTTCATGCTTTCTTATAATGTCTTTTTCATAGTCTTCTGCACTTGTTGCTGCTATAATACCATTAAAAGTTTGATTGTGACGATTTACTATTTTATATACATATAAACAGGGCTTTTCATCTGTAATGAACACCCCTTCTTCCTTAAACTCCAAGTATCTGTTTTTAACTAGTTTGTAACGTTCTTCTCCTTTAATTACCTGATCGTATTTATAACCTGGATTTACAATATGTAAAAATGAATAGGGATTATAGCCCATACGCGATTCGCGTTCATCTATGGTATAACTTTGATATGAACGAGCAGCTACTAAACCCACAATTGCTCTAGTTGGTCTTACTGCTTTAAATGGGATTATTTTTGCCATTATTTATAAGTTTACAGTCTCAGTGTTCAGTCTCAGTAGCTGTAAACTGTGACTGCGACTGATTACTTCAAAAATTGTTTTGCAATTTTATCTGCTTTTCTACTTTCGGAATAATCATAAAAACCTTCCCCAGATTTTACGCCTAATTTTCCTGCGCGTACCATATTAACCAATAACGGACAGGGTGCGTATTTTGGGTTTTTAAATCCGTTGTACATTACATTCAAAATAGATAGACAAACATCTAAACCAATAAAATCGGCTAATTGTAAAGGGCCCATGGGATGCGCCATTCCCAGTTTCATAACCGTATCAATCTCATGTACGCCAGCAACACCGTTGTAAAGTGTTTCGATAGACTCGTTAAGCATGGGCATTAAAATGCGATTTGCAACAAAGCCCGGGTAATCATTAACTTCAACAGGATTTTTACCTAAAGTTTTAGAAAGTTCCATGATGGTTTTAGTAACATCATTACTTGTGTTGTACCCACGAATAATTTCAACCAGTTTCATTATAGGAACTGGATTCATAAAATGCATTCCAATAACTGTTTCTGGTCTATTTGTAATGGCAGCTATTTGTGTGATGGAAATAGAAGACGTATTAGTTGCTAAAATGGTGTCTTTTGCACAAACGTCATCAAGTTGCTTAAAAATTTTAAGTTTTAAATCTATGTTTTCAGTAGCGGCTTCTACAACTAAACTTACATTTTTAACACCTTTACCCATATCAGTAAATGATGTAATATTTGATAAAGTCTCCGTTTTGTCAGATTCAGTAATTTTTTCTTTGGCCACCATTCTATCTAAATTTTTAGAAATGGTATCTAACCCTCGTTTTAATGCGGTTTCATTAATATCAATAAGATTAACCTTAAATCCGCTTTGTGCAAAGGTATGGGCTATTCCGTTTCCCATAGTACCTGCGCCAATTACTGCAATGTTTTTCATCCAATAAGTTTTTGTCATTCCCGCGAAGGCGGGAATCTGTTTAATTTTTGTTCATTTTGTCTTGATACAAAACCTTTCGACTACGCTCAGGATAAACCAAGCCAAAAATCATTTCAAAATCAGGAAATTGCTTGAGCACCATTCATTTCGGAATTACGTGCTTTAAACTTCGTTTAGCATCTACATTCCTTCTTTCATTATTTCTAAATTTTGACGATTCCGACTTTATAGAAACTTGGGACTTTCATTTTTACTATTTTATTTTTAACTTCCGTCACCAGTCTTTATTCTAAAAACAAGCAATAATCTGCGTAGCAATACGTAATGCTTCAGTGCCATCATGCAAGGTTACTATTGGTGATGTATTATTATTTATAGCATCTGCAAAGGTTTCCAATTCGTCTAGAATAGAATTGTTATTAGCTACTTTTGGGTTGTCAAAATAGATTTGTTTTTTAACGCCTTCGGCATTTTGTAAAATCATATCAAAATCCCCTGGTGTCTCAGGTGCATCTTTCATTTTTACAACCTCACATTTTTTAGTTAAAAAATCTACCGAGATATAAGCATCCTTTTGAAAGAAACGTGCCTTACGCATTTTTTTAAGGGAAATCCTGCTCGCTGTTAAATTGGCAACACAACCGTTTTCAAATTCTAATCGTGCGTTTGCAATGTCTGGTGTATCGCTAATTACTGCAACGCCACTTGCGGAAATGTTTTTTACTTTAGAATTCACCACACTTAATATAATATCAATATCATGAATCATTAAATCTAAAACTACAGGAACATCTGTTCCTCTGGGATTAAATTCAGCCAATCGATGTGTTTCAATAAACATCGGCGATTTAATATCATCCTTTACAGCTAAATAAGCAGGATTAAACCGCTCAACATGTCCTACTTGTCCGCGTAAATTATGTTCCGCTAAAAGTTCTCTAATGTGTTCCGCTTCGGCAACGGTATTGGTAATAGGCTTTTCAATAAAAATATGCTTGCCTTTTGCAATGGCTTTTTTTGCACAATCGTAATGTGAAAGGGTAGGCGTTACAATATCAACCACATCAACAGCATCAATTAGTGCATCAACCGAATTGAAAAATTTATACCCAAATTCGGCTTCAACGCGATTACCGTTTTCTTCATCGGCATCATAGAAACCAACCAGATTATATTTTTCAGATTGTTTAAGAAGTCTTAAATGAATTTTCCCGAGGTGGCCAGCACCAAGTACACCAGCATTTAGCATAATTATTAGGTTTTCAACAAAAATAAGATATTTACCGTTTGAATTTAGTTAATTAATATGAATTTTTAGCCTGATTTTTATTATAAATAAATTCTCAATAAATAGTTTCAGACTTTAAAATGTTTAGTTAATTTTAGCAGAATAAACGCCACCAAAATTGAAAGATACTTTTAAGCACAAAGGGCTCCGGCAGCAGCTCGTTAATGTGTTAATTGCCAAAGGAATAAAGAACGAAGCTGTTTTAAACGCCATTGGAAATATACCGAGACACTTGTTTATGGATTCTGGTTTTTTAGACCATGCCTACCAAGACAAAGCGTTTCCTATTGCAGCGGATCAAACCATTTCGCAACCTTATACGGTGGCTTTTCAAACAGAATTATTACAAGTTAAGCAAGGTGATAAAATTTTAGAAATTGGTACAGGAAGCGGATACCAAACAGCCGTTTTATGTGAATTGGGAGCAAAAGTTTGGAGTATTGAACGCCAAAAGGAATTATTTAAAAAAACGAGTAAGTTTTTACCAAAACTGGGTTATCGTGCTAAAAAACTCATTTTTGGCGATGGTTATAAAGGTTTAGAAGAAGAAGCGCCTTTTGATAGTATTATTGTTACTGCTGGTGCACCTTTTGTCCCTAAGCCCTTGTTGAGTCAATTGAAAATAGGAGGTAGGCTTGTTATTCCTGTTGGTGGTGCTGTACAAATTATGACACTTTTTATTAGAAAAGGACAAAAGGAATTTGAACAGGAAGAATATGGTGAATTTCGGTTTGTGCCTTTGCTGGAGGATAAGAATTAGGTTTTTAGTTTACAGTCTCAGTCGCAGTCTCAGTCGCAGTCTCAGTCGCAGTCGCAGTCGCAGTTTTCGAATCCTTAAAATTTTGTGTCTTTGCGAGAAAAAATGAATTTTTAATTTTAGTTACTACTCAGTATATCAGTATCAAAACCATCAATACTTTTGGTGTTTTTTTCTTTCCAGTAATCTTTTATTTTGTCTTTACCTTGTTTTTTGGACCATGAATTTAGCATCCCGCGTTCTTCCTTAAAATCCATAAAAGGCACTGAAAATCCACAAGACGTTTGTACCAAATCGATATCCAATTCTATAATTTGTCGTGAGCCTGTATTTTCTTCAAATAGGTTGATATACTTATGAAACGTATCATCACGTTCGTGGTATATTTTGGCGTTTCCATAGAGTCTTAAAATAAGAGGGTTGCCTTCAAAAGCGCAGAACATGATGGTCATTCTGTCGTTTTTTAATAGATGCGCTGCTGTTTCGTTTCCGCTACCCGTAAGGTTTAACCAAACCAATTTGTTTGAACTTAAAACCCGAAGTGTATCATGCCCTTTTGGAGACACATTTACACGACCATCTTGTGCCGCTGTACCAACAAAGAATATTTTTTGGTTTTTAATGAAATCTTGTAATTCTGGTGTTATTTGGGGGAGTTGTTTGGACATGATGTTTATTTATTTACTGAATTATTTTTTTGATTGTCCGCAAAATATAATAAACCCATAAATTGTTGTTTTATGGCGACTTCTTTTTGTCGTCACGAAAAAACAAATATTTGTTTTTATTCTGCGTAAATCTGCGATTCCGAAATTTCGGAACTGTGGGATAATTTTCCTATTCACTTATGTTTATTTTCCCGCTGATTACACAGATAATCGCAGATCTTTTTACAAGTATGGCAAAAAACGGATATACGTTATTTTTTGTCTGTTTTTTTATTTTTTACTTTCCCCCAAGCAATAACTTTTACTCCTTTTGAGTATTGAGTTCTGTTCGGTTGGTTTTTAATAAGTTTGTCAAATCTAGAATAGTTAAAATTCAATTTTTTTAGATCAACTTTCTCAATTGGCCATTCTAAATGGTGAATTTCAAATTCGTTGATTGACTTTTCGGTATCTTGAAAAAGAGCATATCTTTCAGTTAACCACTTATCTAAAGAATCTTTATTCTTAATTTTTGCTCCTATTGAAAATTCAATGTTTAAATGGTCATTGAATTTCAAGTTGCTTGATTTGTATTGATTTTTTGTTCGTTTAATTTTCGAATATCTGTAAGGTAGCTCAGATATTACTTTTGCAACTTTACAGGACAAATTTGTTCCTCCCTCAATACTTAAAAAATAAACTCCAGTTTTATTATTTCCTTTTACATAAGTTCTGATATTAATTTCATTAAAATTAGAAATTGGTGAAAAAGAAGGTAAGTTTTTCAGTCTAATTTTTTCCATTGTAAACGCAACAACGGAAACCCAAGGTTTTCCATTAAAGAGGTCGATTTCTAATTCTTTTGGTACCAACTTTTCCAATTCATCTAATTCTACTTGCCAATGAAGAAATATGGCATTATTCCATTCTTGATAAAATTTCCAATTTTTATTTGGTATTTTCCAAGGCCTGTGTTTAGTCGTATCTAATATCTCGTGGATTGTCATTTTAAAACCCATCAACACCACCAACAACAGGCAATACTAAACGCGTTCCATCCAAATCCACCGTCAATTTCGTTCCTGGTTTTGGGTGTAATGTAAATTCTTTATCACTTGAAAAAATCATTAAACCAATTTGTTGTCCAGCCTTAATAATTTGGTCGTCTGGCATTAACTCAAAAGAGACGTCGTAAAACTTATCAGGTTTTAGAGGTTCACTTTTTGTTAAAGACTTATAATTTTGAGGATCTGCCCATCCACGTGTAATGATATTATCAGTGATTTTTGTAGTCCTACCTTCATTCCACGGCAGTGAAACCAACCAAACTGATAAATTTACTGCAGGTTTACTACTCGCCAATTTTACAGTAATTTTTGGTACACCCGAAATATGTAAATCTTTAGTCAGTTTAGGTGTTACGTATAATAAACGGTGTTCCGTAATTTCGGCTCTAGCCAAGGCTTCACCATCAAACGAATAATTATCAACCAGAGTTTCCTTACCTTGATTTGCTGTTTTAGTAGTTGTTAATCCCCCAAGTTTTGGTGCACCAGCAGATAGATATAAGGTGACATCTTTGGCATCAGGATTTGGATAATCTTTATAAGGTGTTGGTGCACTCATTTTATCATCTTCACGAACAATAAATGCTTTGTTTTCTTCATTTTCAATGCCATTATCAACACCATGTAAATAGTGTGTAAACCATTTATTCATCATAGTAAAAGGTGGTGGCCCGCCATGGCCGTATTGGTGGTAATAAATTGCGGTTTCCAAGCCCATATCCTTGGCTTTTTTGTAAATACGGTAACTGTGTTCTGGCATCACGTTCCAATCATTAAAACCGTGAGACATTAATAGAGCCGCTTTCATGGGATCCATATCATTTATATAGTCGCGTCCTGCCCAAAAATCGTTATAATCGCCAGTAATTCTATCCATACCGTTTTTCATTTCTGTATCTCTTACCTTAGCATTATTTCCAGCACGTTTGTCTTCAGCACCGCTATGAATATAATCATACAACACATCAATATCTTCACCCATATAACCACCCGGAGAACGTACCAATCCGTTAGAGCGGTAGTAATGATAATACGAGGTATTTGGTGCTACGGGAATAATAACCTCTAAGCCTTCAACGCCAGTAGTTGCAGCGGCAAGGGGAATGGTGCCGTTATAGGATGTTCCCGTCATACCTACTTTTCCAGTACTCCAATAGGCTTTAATTTCTTCATTTCCATAAGGTTCGGTATAGCCTTTTGCACGACCATTTAACCAATCGATTACCGCTTTTGGAGCTAACGATTCGTTATCACCACCAACCGTTGGAGAACCCTGTGATAAACCAGTTCCGGGAGATGATGAGTGTACAACAATATAGCCTCGTGGCACCCAAAGATCAATTTGGGCATTTGAAATGATTGGACGTTCACCTAATCGTGTTACTTCAGGATGCACACGGTCTTCGGCCATATCACCTAATTCATGATTTACATTCCAAAAAATACCATCAACGTCTGGGGCTACTCCTGCAAAATACGGGCTAGAATTGTAAACAATAGGCAATTTTAAGCCTTCAGTTTCGGTTTGATATGGTCGTGTAACATCAACATGCATACGGTCCAACTTACCATCGCCATCAGTATCAAAAGTGGTTTCAACAAACAAATCATGTCGAATCCATTTATCAGGTGTATTAAAGGCTTCAACAACTTGTGCTTCACCATCTTTAAAAACAGGCGTTGCTTTTTCTTGTGCAAAAGTTGAAAAGATGCATATGGTTACTGTAAAAAGTAACATTTGGTGTTTCATTGATTTTATCATGACTGTTTTCGTTTTTTAGGTAAATAGGCTTTAGGAATTATATTGTATTCGGTTTCCTGAGTCCAGAATATATTTATAACCCACCAACGTTGGCCATCGTATAGTAGTTGAATGCTATTGATTCCTCGCATAAAGGGTTTTTCATCAGCTTTACTTTTAAACGATTCGTAGGTACTAAAAACCTGTGCTATATTGCCAAAACCATCTGTTTTTCTGTAAATTTCTTTTTCGAAAAAACCATTTTCAACTAGCCATTTTCCAGAATCTTTTACATAGTCATCGGGTTTCATGTAGCGCACCATAAACTCACCTTCATTATTCTTTCCAGTAGGAATAAGTTTAGCTTCAGGCTTGAATAAATATTTGAAAAGTTTCCAATCGCGTGCTTCACCTTTTTCGCCAGAAATAACAGCATATAGTGTTTCAATGGTGCTATCTAGTGTTTTAACCTTTTCTAAATAATCCTGGGGTTTCTCTTTTGTTTCTTGTGCATCAATGGCTATTGATAGTATGCTTAAAAAGAAAACGAATATGTATTTTTTCATCATTAAAAATAGTAATAATTTTCGACTACAAAGTAGCGGTTTTGCTAGAATTGGAGCGTTAAGACTTTCTTAAATTTAAATCTAGTTCTTCCATGTAAAATATTGGGATTTCAGATAAAATTATAACAGTAAGCAAAAGAGTTATTTATAAATCTTCTTGATTCTATCTAGATTTCGCTTGTTATCCCTGTCTTTAATAGTTTCGCGTTTATCAAACAGTTTTTTACCTTTTGCAAGGGCAATTGTTAGTTTTGCATAACCTTTTTCATTGATAAATAAGCGCAATGGAATAATGGTAAGCCCCGTATTTTGAACTTCTTTATTTAATTTTTTAAGTTCCTTTTTATTTAATAAAAGTTTACGGGTTGCTTTTGGCCTGTGGTTGTAGTAATTACCAAAGGCGTATTCTTGAATGGTCATATTAATAACAAAAAGCTCTCCGCCTTCATTAAACTCACAAAAGCTTTCGGTAATAGATGCCTTGCCGCTTCTTATGGATTTTATTTCGGTACCTGTTAAAACAATTCCAGCGGTGTATTTATCCAATATTTCATATTGAAATCGTGCTTTTTTGTTTTTTATGTTTATGTTTTTCTGCATGAAACACAAAACTACATAAATTTATTATTAGAACTCATTTAAACTTTTTGGATTGAGGCGAAAATTAGTGGTTTTGTGACCAGTTGAAGGCTTTTTTGAGTTGCATAGCATCGCTACGGAACGAAAAAAAGACAAAAAATGGGTGCAAATAGATAATTTTTTAGCCAATTGAAAAAGTTTAAATGAGTTCTTGGTGATGATTGGGATTTACTAAAAGTTAAAGAAAAACAAATTACGCTTCAATTTTTGTAAATACCTTTAGAACTCATCTTAACTTTTTTTATTTCCTAAAAAATGTCTAAAATTCACCCATATTTTGTTACTTTTATTATCCGTAGCCCCGAAGCGTCGGGGCTATGCCTTTCAAAAAGTGTCTCATCTGGACATCCCGATAGCCATCGGGATTCGGTTAAACATAAAAATTCAAGATGAGTTCTTATTTTTACAGTGTCGAAAATTATAATCAATGAGAAAAATTCTTTTGTTATTTATTGTTTTAGTGCTATTTGCATCTTGCGGAAGTGTTAAAAGATATAATAAACAAATTACCACGTTACATCCTGTTGAAGATTTGCACACCGATGTTGATAAGCTATACAAACAACTACAAAAACATCATCCAAACCTTTATCAATACACCCCAAAAGCAGTTTTAGACTTTAAATTTGATAGCTTAAAAAAAACCATAAATAACCCCATTAACTCAAGGGATTTTTACAAAAAATTATCGCCAGTTGTAACTCATGTAAGGCAGGGGCATGTATCGGTAGGCTCGGTAAGTAAACAGTTTACAAAAAAAGAACGCAAAGTATTAAAAGAAAATAAATTTGAATTTTACGATTTGGATTTTGAGTATTTGGATAATAAACTATGGGTTGAAGACTACCGCGGGAAAGATTCAACACTTATTGGACATGAAGTAGTACGTATTGCAGATGAAGACGCATCAGATTTAGTAAAAACATTCAAGACTCGTTTTGCGTCAGATGGATTTAATACGACCTATTTTAATACAACTATTAGCAAAGGATTTACGGTATTTTATTTAAGGGATAAAGGCTTTTTAGATAGCCTATCCGTCACTTTTAAAGTTAAGGATTCTTTATTTGAAAGGGTCTTTAGAAGAATTTCTAAAGAAGAAAAGAAAGATACTCTTGGTATTAAAGACACCACATTGGTAAAAAAAGAAAAACCAAAAAAGCTAACTAAAGACCAAAAGTTAGAAAAACGATTAGCCAAACGAAAGAAACGAAAAGACAATAAAAAGTATGGCTATTTAAGTAAACGCAATGAATATATTAGAAATTTCAATTTTATAGGTCGAGATAGTACCGTTGGTTATATGAAACTAAGAAGTTTTACGGATGGTAATTATAAAAATTTTTACAACGAAAGTTTTAAAAAACTAGATTCGGCAAAAACAAAGTATTTTATTTTAGATTTAAGGGATAACGGTGGCGGACGCATTGCAGAAATTGATTATTTATATAGCTTTTTAACTGATGAAGATTATCAATTTATTACAGAAAGTGAAGTTAATAGCAGAACTCCTTTTTTAAAAACTATGATGGCAAATACAACACCTAACAGCTTAAAAGTGGCTGGTGCACTTTTATCTCCCATAGTTGTTGTTCATAATCTATTAAAAACTAAAAAACGTGATGGTAAACTCTACTACAGGTTTAATAAACATTCAAAAATTAAAGCACCAAACCCTTTAAATTACAAAGGAAAAATGTATGTATTGATAAACGGAAGTTCGTTTTCGGCATCATCGTTACTATCAACACATTTAAAAGCTACAAAAAGAGCCACTTTTGTTGGCGAAGAAACAGGAGGCGCATACAATGGTACCGTAGCAGGTATTTATAAAATTTATCAGTTGCCAACCACGAAGCTAAATGTTAGAATGGGACTCATGCAAATTGAGGCACCTCAAAAACAAGAGCCAGATGGTTATGGTGTTAAACCAGATGTAGAAATTATTCCAACAATAAATGACAAAAATTCAAAAAAAGACCCAGAGTTAGAGTGGATTCTGTCCGATATTGATCAAAATTAGAGAACCAATACCAAATATATTATTTTACAATAAATGGTTTATTTCTATATGGTCTTCCCACAAAACATTCGTATTTTTGATTTTCAATTTACAATGAAAATTTCAAAAATATAATATGAATTCATACGATGTAGCCATTATAGGCTCAGGCCCCGGAGGCTATGTTGCAGCAATACGTTGTGCACAATTAGGCATGAAAACGGCCATAATAGAAAAATATTCTACATTAGGTGGCACCTGTTTAAACGTGGGCTGTATCCCAAGTAAAGCCCTTTTGGATTCTTCACATCATTACGATGATGCCGTAAAACACTTTGAGGAACACGGTATTGATATTCCTGGTGAGATAAAAGTGAATCTTGAAAAAATGATTGCGAGAAAACAGGCCGTAGTAGATCAAACTACTGGTGGTATTGATTTCTTAATGAAGAAGAATAATATTGATGTCTATCAAGGTTTAGGAAGCTTTAAAGATGCGACGCACATCATTATTAAAGGCGAAAAAGAAGAAGAAATTGAAGCGAAAAACACCATAATAGCAACGGGCAGTAAGCCATCAAATCTGCCTTTTATTACACTTGATAAAGAGCGTATTATTACATCTACTGAAGCTTTAAAACTCAAAGAAATTCCAAAACACATGATTGTTATTGGAGGTGGTGTTATAGGTTTGGAACTGGGTCAAGTTTACCGACGTTTAGGGGCCGAGGTTACTGTAGTTGAGTATTTGGACCGTATAATACCAAACATGGATTCGGGCTTATCCAAAGAGCTAAATAAAGTTTTTAAAAAAGCGAAATTCTCTATGCAAGTGTCTCACAAAGTAAAATCTGTAGAGCGTAAAGGCGATGAAGTTATTGTGAAAGCAGACAACAAAAAAGGCGAAGAAGTAGAGTTTAAAGGCGATTATTGCTTGGTGTCTGTTGGTCGTAGTGCTTACACGGATGGTTTAAATACCGAAGCCGTTGGAATTAAGCTAGATTCAAGAGGCAGAGTAGAAGTAAACGATCATTTGCAAACATCGGTTAAAAATATTTATGCCATCGGAGATGTTATAAAAGGCGCCATGTTAGCGCACAAAGCGGAAGAAGAAGGTGTTTTTGTAGCTGAAACCATTGCTGGACAAAAACCCCACATCGATTATAATTTAATACCTGGGGTAGTTTACACATGGCCAGAAGTTGCTTCGGTTGGAAAAACTGAAGACCAATTAAAAGAAGCTGGAATAGACTATAAAACAGGGTCTTTCCCCATGCGTGCTTTAGGTAGAAGTAGAGCGAGTATGGATTTAGATGGGTTTGTGAAAATTTTAGCAGATAAGAAAACAGATGAAATTTTAGGTGTACACATGATTGGTGCCCGTGCTGCAGATATGATTGCTGAAGCTGTTGTAGCCATGGAATATCGTGCATCTGCTGAAGATGTATCACGTATGTCACATGCGCACCCAACCTTTACAGAAGCTATTAAAGAAGCGGCTTTAGCTGCTACTGAAGATAGAGCGTTGCATATTTAGAGTGAAACAAGAAAGAATTATTTGATGAAAAGGATATTTATAACCTTAGCTACACCTATTTAAAAAAGGGGATCTGTTTGTGCAGGCTTTTTTCTATAATAACGGTAGCTGGGTTTTACCCGAAGGCAGAACAGATTATGTTTTAAGGCATGAACAAATTCATTTTGATCTTACTGGGATTTTTTCAAGGAAGCTAAGAAAAGAGTTAAATGATGCTAACATTACGCCGTTAAATACGGTGAAAGCCAATACCATTTTTAAAAGAATAAAAAAGGAATTAGAAAAGCGTCAAGAAGACTATGATTATGAAACTAAGCATGGTTTAAAAAAGGAAACTCAAGAAGAATGGAAAGCCATTGTTGAGCTTGAATTGGCTAAATACGAGTTATACAAATCAAATTAATAATTACGTTTCTTTTCAACCAACTTCAGTCCATATTATTTTATATTGTTGTCCGATTAAAAATAATTCATTTAAAGAAAACCTTTGTGAACACAGG
>CAXBID010000004.1:0-34863 GCA_963975495.1 uncultured Flavobacteriaceae bacterium
AAGTTATTTATTTTCACAATTTTGTTAAATTAATATAGATTCAGAACACAATTAATAACAAACGATTTTATACACCAGTCTTTTCCCCCACTTTTGTAATGTAAATTTGAGGATATGCAATTCCTAGTGCTGTGCATAGCATAAATTCATCATTTTCTGGTAATCTAAATTCAACATGTATTAGTTTGCCTTCAACCTTATATTCTTCAGGCAAATTAATTTCATAAAATGTATTGTCAAGTGAATTTTGGGGCAGTCCAGAAACGTTATCATTAAATTTTATTAAGTACGAATTTCCACAATCTAATCCTTCTCCAATAACTGTAGCATTGAAAGGATTTTCTTTTATTTCATTTTCATCCTTATTACATGAGGTAAGTATAAAAGCCAGAGACATATATACTATAATTAATTTTTTCATTATGTTAAGTTTAAAAGATATTATCATACTCATTAGATGCAAAAACTCCAATAAGGTTGCGTAAAATGTTGATATTAAAACTAAATTCTATTAAAGAAGAAAATTAGTATTATAAATATAAGAATTATTTACGATTTAAAAAATACGTACTTCTACGTATTTTTATAAAACTTTAATAGATTAAAACAAATGAAACCACTTTAAAGACTTTTGAGTGCATTTTGCTAATTAGCTATTTGTTCAAAAGTCATTTGATTTTATAGGTTAATTCAAAAAGATGCTTATTTTTACGTCTATATGCCTCAATTAGAAGAAAAACGCTTAAGAAAAAACTTAGGAATTTTTTGATTAGATGAGAAATAAAAATAACGCATAGTCTAAGCTACGGATTATTTTTCTTTTGATATAAAGGCGAAAAAGAACAAGTTTTAGCAAGTTTTTTTCTTTTATTTGAGGCATTAAATAATAATAGCAAGAGTTTATAGTTATTATTTAGACTAAAAACACCAGCATTGAAATGAGTATAAATAATTTTTTTTACGAAAGCAAAGCGGTTGATTTAAGCAGAAAATTTTTAGTTTATTCCTTTTTAGGAATAAAAATTTTTAAATAAATGAAAACCTCTTACAAAGCCATACTATTTACTTTATGTGTTACTATTTTGGTAGTAAGTTGTTCTAGAAAAAAGGATAAATTTATTAACCGAAATTTTCATGCCGTTACGGCAGAATTTAATGCACTTTACAATGGCTACAATGCTTTAGAACAGGGTAGGCAAACTCTTAATGAAAGTTATGCCGATAGCTATTGGGATGTTCTTCCCATTGAACGGATGCAAATATTTGAAGAGATTGTACTTCCTGGGCAATCTAAAAATGAAAACTTTAACAGAGCTGAAGAAAAAGCAGCAAAAGCAATACAAAAGCATAGTATTACTATTGAAGGCAAGGAAAAAAACCCGCAAATGGATGAGGCTTATTTGCTTTTAGGTAAATCTAGGTATTTCGATCAGCGTTTTATTCCTGCGTTGGAAGCATTCAACTATATTTTATACAAATACCCAGCAAGCGATAAGATAAATCAGGCTAAAATTTGGCGTGAAAAAACAAACATTCGCTTAGATAACGATGACTTAGCGATTAAAAACCTAAAACGTCTTTTAAAACAAGAAGAATTAGAAGGTCAAGATTTAGCAGATGCCACATCTATGTTGGCACAGGCGTATTTAAACACAAAATCTGTTGATAGTGCCATTACGCAATTGGAAATAGCATCACAAGCGGCAAAAAGTAATGATGAACGCGGAAGATACCGCTTTATCCAAGGGCAACTATACAACCAATTGGGCTATAAAGATAGCGCCAATATTGCTTTTGATAAAGTCATTGAGCTCAATCGAAAAACGCCGAGAATCTACATGATTAGTGCGCATCTTGAAAAGGTAAAAAATTTCGATTTTGAAAATGGCAACAAATTAGAAGTTACAGAATTACTCGCTGAACTTGAAGAGAACAGGGAAAATCGACCTTTTTTAGATAAAATATATCATCAAATAGGAGAATATCATAGAGGTAATGAGTCAGATTCCTTAGCAACGGAATATTACAATAAGTCATTACGAACCAATTCCAGGGACAAGCAGTTAAAAGCAAGAAATTACGAGATTCTAGGCGATATGAATTTTGATGAATCTATATACCGAACTGCTGGCGAATATTATGACAGTACCATGACCAGTTTGGTGGTCGATTCAAAACCTTTCAGAATAATAAAGCGAAAGCGTGATAATTTAGAAGATGTTATTTATTACGAAGCGATTGCTCAGGTAAATGACAGCATTTTAAATTTAGTGAATTTATCGGATGCTGATAGGCTCGCTTATTTTGGGACTTTTATTGAAAAATTGAAAGCAAAGGCTGAAGAACAAAAGGAAAAAGAAGAAGCTGCTGAGGCAATAAAACGAAATAGTGGTTTGGTAACAGTTAATAAGGCTATAGGCGCTAATGTTAAAAGAGGCGCACCAAATCAGGCTGCTGCATTTTATTTTTATAACCCAACAACGGTAGCGTATGGTAAAACCGAGTTTGTTAAAATTTGGGGCGACAGACCTAATGAAGACAATTGGAGATGGTCCAGTAAAGGAAAATCTGGAAGTTTTGGAGGGGTTTCAAATATTGATATTTTAGCTTCGGCTTCAGATGATGAAAAGTTTGATTCGCAGTTTTATATGTCTAAAATTCCTTCCGAAGAAAAAGAAATCGATAGTATTTCTAACGAAAGAAACTATGCGTATTACCAATTAGGGCTAATTTACAAGGAGAAGTTTAAAGAATATGAATTGGCTAAGAATAAGTTTCAAAATTTACTTCAAAGCAATCCAGATGAAAAATTAGTTTTGCCTTCAAAATATAACCTGTATAAAATATATGAGCTTTTAGGTGAAAACGATGAAGCTTCCATTGCTAAAAATGAGATTATAAAAAACTATCCAGAATCGCGTTATGCAACTATTTTGGCAAATCCAGAATTGGTTTCTGATAGAGACGAAAATAGCCCTGAAAGTTTATATGAAGCACTTTATATTCAGCATGAAAACCAAGACTATTTAGATGTTATATCTAAAAGTGAGGATTATATCAACAGGTTTGATGGCGAGCCTATTGTGCCTAAATTAGAACTATTAAAAGCAACCGCAACCGGACGCTTATATGGCTATGAGCCTTACAAAGAAGCTATTAATGCTTTAGCGGTAACCTATGCAAATACAGAAGAAGGCAAGCAGGCACAAAACATACAAAACAATTTGTTCCCAAAAATAACGAGTTCAGATTTTATTGAAGATAATGATAGCATTGTGAGTAATCATAAAGTTGTTTTTCAATTCAAAAATCCAAAACCTGAACAGATTTTAGAGTTTAAGAAAACGATAGACGCCATTTTAGAAAGCATTAGATATTACAATTTAAAAGCATCGGTAGATGTTTATAATCCAAACACCAAATTTGTTGTTATTCATGGATTTAAGAATGCTCAGGTTGCAAAAACTTTCGATCAATTATTAACTAAAGAAAACAGGAAAAAAATAAAAACCCCATATTTTGCAATATCATCTGCAAACTATCAAATTATTCAAATTCATAAAAATTTGGATTCTTATTTAAATATTGATAATAATTAAACTTAACAAATTATGTTCTCTGATAATAAAAAAGATAAAAATAAAAACATGGTAGAAGGAACAACTAGTCAGAATATCATATCACAAGGCACTAAAATTGTTGGCGATTTTAACAGCCAAGGCGATTTTAGAATTGATGGTGCGGTTGAAGGAAACATCAAAACCACGGGAAAAGTGGTTGTTGGCAAAGAAGGATTCATTAAAGGCACGCTTCAAGGTACCGATGCTTATTTTGAAGGTAAATTTTCGGGTAAGTTAGCTTTATCTGGAACATTAACTTTAAAAGCAACAGCTCATATTGAAGGCGAAGTAGTAGTTGGAAAACTTGCTGTAGAACCTGGTGCAAATTTTAATGTTACTTGTGCCATGAAGGGCTCGGTAAAAGAAATGAACAAAGGTGGACAACAACAGCAACAACCAAAAGAAACCGAAAAAACAGCTTAGAAACGTTGCTATCCTTATGGGGATTGGCCTGCAAATGGGTGTAACAATCTATTTGTTTGTACTGTTAGGCAAGTGGCTGGACACCAATTATAACGATGGTGAAAAGCTATACATTATAATAATGACGCTTTTAGGTGTTGCCATTTCTCTTTACGCCGTTCTAAAACAAGTCAACCGAATTAAATATTAATGAGCAACCCTTTTTTAAGCTTTTCAATTCAGGCAATTGCACTTTTGGCAGTTGCTTTTTGTGTTCATATTGCTGCTTTAAGTGTTCTTGGTTTTCCTTTATTTGAAAACAGAATACGACTCTCTTACATCGTAAACCTTAGTTTAATCATTTTCATTTTTGGAATGTTATACCTGTTCAAAGAAAAATATAAATCCCAATTAGGGTTTTTGTTTTTAGCAGGTAGCTTATTAAAATTCGCCGTATTCTTCATTGTGTTTTACCCATTTTACAAGCAAGACGGTATCATTTCAAAATTAGAGTTTGCATCCTTTTTTGTGCCTTATGTTATGGGTTTAATTTTAGAAACAATTAGTCTAAGCAAATGGCTTAAAAAGTTGGAATAATAAATTGAAACACACCGATATAAATATCCTTGTAAATAAAAAAGAAAATTGTTTTTGTTTTTGAGATAAAAACATACCTTTGCACCGATTTTATGGACACCATTAATAGGTATAAAATGCAAAGAAAAATACGGACTAGATTACTATTAATTTTCTTTACGGCAACAACCTTCCTTGGATTCGCTAGTGAACTGAAAAAAGATTCAGATCAAAAAGGCGACACAAAAGAGTCAAGGAAACAAGAAGTGAAAGACTATATAGCACATCACTTGTTGGATTCGCATGACTTTGAGATATATTCATATACAGATAACGAGACAGGAAAAGTGAAACATGTAGGTTTCCCACTTCCGGTCATTTTATGGGATGATGGCTTGAAGGTTTTTTCAAGTTCAAAATTTCGCCACGAAGAAAAGGTTGCCGAAGTTGACGGCAACTACTACAAAATAGATCATGCTAAAATTTACAAAACAGACGCTTCCGGAACCATCAAATACGATGAAGAGGGCCACGCGATCAATGAGAAGCCTTTAGATATCTCCATAACAAAAGGTGTTTTTATGATGTTTGTCACTGCTATCTTAATGTTTTTTCTATTTAGAGGTTTGGCAAAAAGCTATACTAAAAACGCTGGTATTGCACGAGGGGTTGGAAGATTTTTTGAACCCATAGTTCTTTATATAAGAGACGACATTGCAATTGCGAATATTGGAGAGAAAAAATACAAAAAGTACATGTCATTTTTATTGACTGTGTTTTTCTTTATATGGTTTTTGAATATGTTTGGCTTAACCCCTTTTGGAGTTAATGTAACTGGCAATATAGCCATAACAACTGCTTTGGCGGCCATTGTGTTCTTTATTACCACATTTACAGGAACAAAAGAGTATTGGAAACATATTTTTGATCCATTGGGAGATGGCATGCCCTGGATTGGAAAAATAATGATATACATTATATTGGTTCCTATTGAGATTTTAGGAATGTTCATTAAGCCATTTGCATTACTGATACGTTTGTACGCAAATATGACTGCCGGCCACGTAGTCCTTGGCAGTTTATTGGGCTTGATCTATGTTTTTCAAAACTGGGTAGGTGGCACCTTGTCATTCGGATTGGCATTTGCTATTTCGTTGATTGAATTTTTCGTAGCGCTTTTACAAGCCTATATATTTACAATTTTAGCAGCCCTTTATTTTGGTTTTGCAAGTGAAACGCACGATCATGCCGAAGATCACGAAGCAGAGGTACAACACTTGTAAGGGTAGTGCAAACCCAGGTTGTTGAGCTAGATTGTCGAAACAGAATGTTTAATTTTTAATTATATATATATTATGGAAATTCCAAGTGTAATAGGAGCAGGACTAGCGGTTATAGGTGCTGGTATCGGTATCGGTATGATCGGTGGTAAAGCTATGGAAGCTATTGCCCGTCAGCCAGAGGCTTACGGTAAGATTCAAACGGCAATGTTGATTGCAGCAGCTCTTATTGAAGGTATTGGTTTTGCAGCAATTTTTGCTGGGTAATCAAAACAAAACAGGCACTATTGTAACGGTTGGTTGCAATAGTGTGTTGTTGTATTATAATGTAAATTAAAGGTATAATATAAACAGGCCCTGAAAGGCTGTGATACTATGGATAAATTAATAAATGAGTTTTCAATCGGATTGTTCTTTTGGCAGTCATTAGTCTTCATCTTATTACTGTTGGTACTTCGCAAGTTTGCGTGGAAACCAATCCTAAATGCCGTTAACGAGAGAGAAGAAGGCATAAAAAAGGCATTGGATTCTGCTGAAAAAGCAAAACTGGAAATGCAAAATCTTCAAGCAGATAATCAAAAGTTATTAAAAGAAGCTAGAGCGGAACGTGAATCTATGTTGAAAGAAGCGCGTGACATGAAAAATAAAATGATTGATGATGCCAAAGGCGAAGCTCAAACACAAGCAAATAAAATGATTCAACAGGCGCAGGCAGCTATTGAAAGTGAAAAGAAAGCAGCCATGGCCGAACTTAAAAATCACGTAGCAGGTTTATCTTTGGAGATTGCAGAAAAAATGGTGCGTAAGGAATTATCCAACAAAGACAAGCAATTACAATTGGTTGAAACGATGTTGGGCGAAACGGCATTAAATTAAAGCTGGTCGTTGAGCGTAGTCGAAACGACAAAAAGATAAAAGTTAATTAAAAACAGATACCCACTTTCGTGGGCATTATTATGGCAGGAGCAAGAGCAGCAATACGTTACGCAAAAGCAGTACTTAGTTTGGCTACAGATCAAAAAACAGCAGATGTTGTTAATACCGATATGGCGTTAATAGCAAACACGATTGCAGAAAGTAAAGATTTAAGTGAAGCGCTTAAAAGCCCTATAGTTCCTTCTACTGTAAAAAAGTCTATTTTATTAGAAGTTTTTAAAAATACAAACCAATCAACATTAAATTTAATGGATACTTTAGTTGCTAATAATAGAATAGATATTCTTGAACAAGTAGCTGCAAAATACAATCAATTATTCGATGAATCAAAAGGTATAGAGCTTGCAACGGTAACTACTGCCATTGCTTTAACTCCAGATTTAGAGAAGAAAGTTTTAGCAAAAGCTAAAGAACTTACAGGAAAGAAGGATGTTGAAGTAAAAAATAGTATTGATGAAAGCATTATAGGTGGTTTCATTTTACGCATAGGTGATGTGCAGTACAACGCAAGTGTTGCCAATCAACTTAGCAAATTAAAAAGAGAACTTACATTAAACTAAAATAATTCAGAATTCTGAATCCTGAATTCAAAATTAATAAAGATGGCAGAAGTAAAACCAGCTGAAATATCAGCAATCTTAAAAAAACAACTTTCAGGTTTTGAAGCTAGTGCTTCATTAGATGAGGTAGGAACCGTATTAACAGTAGGTGATGGTATTGTACGTGCTTATGGATTAGCTAACGCACAATATGGCGAGTTGGTGGAATTCGACGGTGGACTGGAAGGTATCGTATTGAACCTTGAAGAAGATAACGTTGGTATCGTATTATTAGGCCCTTCTGTAGGTGTTAGAGAAGGCTCTATTGTAAAACGTACTGAGCGTATTGCTTCTATCAATGTCGGTGAAGGTATTGTTGGTCGTGTTGTGGATACTTTAGGCAACCCTATTGATGGTAAAGGGCCCATTGCTGGTAAAACTTATGAAATGCCTTTAGAGCGTAAAGCACCAGGTGTTATCTACAGAGAGCCGGTAACTGAACCGTTACAAACAGGTATTAAGGCGATTGATGCTATGATTCCTATTGGCAGAGGCCAACGTGAGTTGGTTATTGGCGACCGTCAAACTGGTAAAACAGCAGTTTGTATTGATACCATTTTAAATCAAAAAGAATTTTACGACGCAGGCGAGCCTGTATATTGTATATATGTTGCCGTTGGTCAAAAAGCGTCAACGGTAGCTTTAATTGCTAAAACATTAGAAGAAAAAGGCGCTTTAGCTTACACGACCATAGTCGCTGCAAACGCATCAGATCCTGCTCCTATGCAAGTTTACGCACCAATGGCAGGTGCTGCAATTGGTGAGTATTTTAGAGATACAGGTCGTCCAGCTTTAATTATCTATGATGACTTATCAAAACAAGCAGTAGCTTACCGTGAGGTGTCTTTATTATTACGCCGCCCACCGGGACGTGAGGCGTATCCAGGTGATGTGTTTTATTTACACTCAAGATTATTAGAGCGTTCTGCAAAAATCATTAATAACGATGCTATTGCCAAGGAAATGAATGATTTGCCAGATTCACTTAAGCCAATGGTTAAAGGTGGTGGTTCATTAACAGCGTTACCAATTATTGAAACACAAGCAGGTGACGTTTCGGCATATATTCCAACAAACGTCATTTCTATTACAGATGGTCAGATATTTTTGGATGGCGATTTATTTAACTCTGGTGTTCGTCCAGCAATTAACGTAGGTATCTCGGTATCTCGTGTTGGGGGTAATGCTCAGATTAAATCCATGAAAAAAGTAGCAGGTACTTTAAAATTAGATCAAGCGCAATATCGTGAATTGGAAGCGTTTGCTAAGTTTGGTTCAGATTTAGATGCCGTGACTTTAAATGTTATTAATAAAGGAAAGCGTAATGTTGAAATCTTAAAACAAGCACAAAATGATCCTTTTAAAGTTGAAGATCAAATTGCTATTATTTATGCAGGATCCAAAAACCTATTAAGAGATGTGCCTGTTGAAAACGTAAAAGAATTTGAAAGAGACTATTTAGAATTCTTAAAAGCTAAGCATAGTGATGTATTGGCAACTTTAAAAGCAGGTAAATTAACTGATGAGGTTACAGATACATTAACAGCTGTAGCGAAGGATTTATCAGGGAAATATAGATAGCCCCTCCCAGCCTCCCCAAAGGGGAGGAGTTATATGGAGGATCTAATATTATTATGTACAACTAATAAAATCCCTCCCCTTTGGGGAGGTTAGGTGGGGCCAATGGCAAATTTAAAAGAAATACGTAACAGAATATCCTCAGTATCTTCAACGATGCAGATTACCAGTGCCATGAAAATGGTATCGGCTGCAAAGTTAAAAAAGGCTCAAGATGCAATTACGGCAATGCGACCTTATGCCGACAAGTTAACTGAGCTTTTACAAAGTTTAAGCGCAACTTTAGATGCAGATTCTGGAAGTAAGTTTTCAACACAGCGTGAAGTTAAAAATGTTTTAATAGTGCCTATTACTTCTAATAGAGGGTTATGTGGTGCTTTTAATTCAAACATTATTAAACAAACTCAACATCTGATCAATAATGTGCATGCAGGAAAAAAAGTTTCGATTGTTGCTATTGGGAAAAAATCAAATGACGCTTTTGCAAAGAAAAAAATTGTAATTGCTAATAAAAGTGCTGTTTTTGATGATTTAACTTTTGATAATGTTGCTGAAATAGCTGAAATGCTAATGGCTAAATTTGTTGCTGGCGAGTTCGATAAAATTGAAATCGTTTATAACAAGTTTAAAAATGCGGCTACTCAAGAGGTAATGACAGAGCAGTTTTTGCCAATTGTACCTGTTGAAGGAGAAGCAAATAACAATGCAGATTATATTTTTGAACCATCAAAAATTGAAATCGTTGAGCAACTCATTCCAAAGTCTTTAAAAACCCAGTTGTATAAGGGTGTTAGAGATTCTTTTGCATCCGAACACGGTGCACGTATGACGGCAATGCACAAAGCAACCGATAACGCTACTGAGTTAAGAGATCAGCTTAAATTAACTTACAACAAAGCGCGTCAGGCAGCAATTACCAATGAGATTTTAGAGATTGTTGGTGGTGCAGAAGCTTTGAATAATTAACACATAATTTGTCATGCTGAACCTGTTTCAGCATCCTATAAAAGCATTTTAGCCTCACTTTTTAGTGAGGCTTTTTTTGTGGCATCAATTTTGGAACGGTATCTTTATAAATATTTAAGCTACTACTATGAAACTATTAAAAAGAACAATGTCCTTATTTCTTATGCTGTTTATTATCGTAAGTTTTTCGCAATGTGCAAGTACTCTAAAATTACAGGACAACTTACCTTTAGAGATTGACGAAGTTTACTATCAAACATGGGTAGCTGGTGTTAAAGGTGGTGGCTCAGGCATAAATGTTTTTATTCCTATTGAATCAAATTCTAATGATATAGTGTTAGATAGCATGTATTTCAGAGGGAAATCAACAAAAATTGAATATGTAAATGATGCTTTGGCAGTAGGTCGCTTTAAAACAGAAGCAAACCAAAAACAGGATATTATAATGAGCAACGAGCCTTATGCTGAATATGCCAATAAAGTTCCAGAATTACCTGAAAAAATACCATTTGAATTAAAAGATGATGAATGTGTGGTTAGTTATTTAGAGAAAAATAAGATTAAATATTTCAAAATAGAAGGGATAGTAAAAAAGGAATCTACACGTTATCCATAAACCCAACCAAGAAGCCATACTTATCTTTGGTTAGCATGTTCTAAAAACGTATTTTTAGCGAGATAAACAGCGTATCATTGAGCACTATTAAGACGTTCTTTAAGGACACCATAATCTATGGTTTGGCAACAGTTTTGCCAAGACTAATGAATTTTGTTTTAGTACCACTGCATACAGGTAAACTTGAAACATCAAGTTATTCCGATAACACGATATTTTATGTTTATGCAGCTTTTTTCAATGTGTTACTTACCTATGGTATGGAAACCGCTTTCTTTAGGTTTTTCACTAAAAGCGAAGAAAAAATCAAGGTGTTTTCTACGGCTTTAATAAGTTTAACGGTTACAGCCATTATATTTTTAATAGTAGTTTTTACTTTTAATGAACAACTAGCAAACATTGTAAACTTAAACCAAACCTATTTTAATTTATTAATTGGGGTTTTGGTTTTAGATACTGTTGTAGTTATTCCTTTTGCTTATTTAAGAGCAACAGGTAGGCCGATTAAGTTTACTGCTATAAAACTTAGTAATATTGTTATTTTTGTTTTGCTAAACTTTTTCTTCCTATGGGCCATTCCAAAATTTGAAATAAATTATCCAAATTATGATGAAGAGGATTTGGTTAAGTATATTTTCATTGCAAATTTGGCAGCTAGTATGGTTACCTTTTTATTACTATCGCCATATTTTTTTAAAACAAAATTACAATTCAGTAAAACTGTTTTTAAGCAATTATTGAATTATGGTTTACCTATTATGATAGCTGGTTTAGCATACGTAATAAATGAAAATTTTGACAAATGGTTATTACCAGATGTTCTTGGAAAAGATATAAATGGTGCATATAGCGGCTGCTATAAAATAGCCGTTTTTATGACCATTTTTATACAAGCTTTTAGGCTTGGAGCAGAACCTTTCTTTTTTAATCATGCTAAAGAGAAAAACGCAAAAGAAACCTATGCCCGAATTATGAAGTACTTTGTTATTTTCGGGAGCGCTATGTTGGTTTTCATAATTGCGTATTTAGACATCTTTAAATCATTAATTGTTAGAGATGAAAGTTACTGGATTGCAATAAAAATAGTTCCAATTGTGCTACTTGCTAATTTGTGTTTAGGCATTTATTTCAATTTAGCTATTTGGTATAAACTTACAGACAAAACACGGTATGGGATGTATTTGTCGTTGGTTGGAGCTTTAATAACCATCGTTTTTAATGTTATCATGATAGAAAAAATAGGGTTCATTGCTTCGGCTTGGGCAACATTGTTGGCTTATGGTGTTATGATGATTTTATCTTATTATTTAGGACAAAAACACTATGCAGTACCTTATAATTTAAAAAGTATTTTAAGTTATTTAGTTTTAGCTATTGGTCTATCAATAATAGCATTAAACACAAATGCTAACTATTATATAAATACAGGCTTGCTTTTAGTATTTTTGTCGCTTGTACTTTTCCTTGAAAAAAATGAAATAAAACAACTGTTAAAGAGATAACATGAATATAAAAATAATAAACAAATCCAGTCATGATTTGCCACATTATGAAACTATTGCTTCGGCAGGATTGGATTTGCGTGCAAATTTATCTGAACCAAGAACATTAAAACCTTTAGAACGGAGTATTGTAGGTACGGGTTTGTATATAGAGCTACCTGTTGGTTATGAGGCGCAAGTGCGACCACGTAGTGGCTTAGCAGCAAAAAAAGGTGTTACTGTATTAAATGCTCCAGGAACTGTTGACGCAGATTACAGAGGAGAAATAGGTGTAATTTTAGTGAATTTATCTAATGAAGATTTCACTATAGAAAATGGTGAACGAATAGCACAATTAGTAATTGCAAAACATGAACGAGCAGAATGGAAAGAAGTTGAAATACTATCTGATACTGATCGGGGTTCTGGAGGATTTGGAAGCACTGGAACGAAGTAAATTCCTGCGAAGGCAGGAATCTCATAATAAATTTAGATGAAACATTGGTACGTTATATCATAACAAATAAACCCAACGGCGTTTTATATATTGGAGTTACAGATAATATTGATGAAAGGGTAAAAGAACATAAATTGAAAGTATATCCGAAATCATTTACTGCAAAGTATAATTGTGATAAATTGGTTTATTTTGAAGAATTTGAAGTTGGAAAGGAAGCAGAGAATAGAGAAGGACAATTTAAAAAATGGAAAAGAGATTGGAAAATTAAACTTATTGAAGAGATGAACCCGAGTTGGATGGATTTAGCAGCCAATTAGAATTCGAATTTTAATAAATTAAGAGAATAATAGATTATCAAGTTTAACTTTTAAAAGATACCTGCCTACGCAGGCATTTATATGAAAATAATAGTACCAATGGCAGGTCGAGGCTCTCGATTGCGCCCACATAGTTTAACAGTGCCAAAACCATTAATTCCAGTTGCAGGACAACCTATTGTTCACAGATTGGTAAAGGACATTGCCAAGGTTTTAAAACAACCTATTGAAGAGATTGCTTTTGTTTTAGGCGATCCCGCTTGGTTTGGTGATGATGTTGTTTCAAGTTTAAAGGATTTAGCCAAGGATTTAGGCGCAAAACCATCCATTTACCGACAAGATAAACCGTTGGGAACAGGCCATGCTATTATGTGTGCGGAACCTTCTCTTTCTGGACCTGCAGTTATTGCTTACGCCGATACATTGATTAGAGCAGAGTTTGATTTAGACCCAACAGCAGATAGCGTGATTTGGACGAAGCAAGTTGACAACCCTGAGGCCTATGGTGTTGTTAAATTAAATGCAAACAAAGAGATAGTTGAATTGGTTGAAAAACCAGAAACTTTTGTCAGCGACCAAGCTGTAATTGGTATTTATTACTTTAAAGAGGTTGCTGTTTTAAAAGAAAAACTACAAGAAATTCTAGATGAAAACATAAAGAATGGCGGCGAATATCAAATAAATGATGGTATAAAGCGCATGATGGCTGATGGTAAGGTTTTTAAAACAGGAACTGTTGATGAATGGATGGACTGCGGAAACAAAGCTATAACCATTGAAACGAATCAGCGTATGTTAGGCTTTTTAAAGTCGGATGGAGAAGAACAATTAGTGGCATCAACAGCTAAATTAAAAAACGCAAATATTATTGAGCCTTGTTTTATAGGTAAACATGTGGTGCTTAAAAATGCTACAGTAGGGCCTTTTGTATCCATTGGTGATAATAGTGTTATTGAAAACTCAACCGTTAAAAATAGCTTAATTCAGACTAATACGAGTATAAAAAATGCTAATTTAGATAACGCTATGATTGGTAACCACGTAAAATTTGATGGTAATTTTACAAGTATTAGCATAGGAGATTATTCGGTTTTGGAATAATTCCTGCGGAGGCAGGAATCTCATAGCAAAAAGAATATGAAACAATTTTATGTCTATATAATGACGAACAAACCAAATGGTGTTTTGTATATAGGATTAACGGATTATATTGACGAAAGAGTTAAAGAACATAAATTAAAAATTTACCCTAAATCTTTTACCGCAAAGTATAATTGTGATAAATTGGTTTATTTTGAAACGTTTGAAGAAGGGATTAAAGCTGAGCAAAGAGAAAGGCAGTTTAAAAAATGGAAAAGAAATTGGAAAATTAAACTTGTTGAAGAGATGAACCCAAGTTGGACAGATTTAAGCTTAAACTGGAATTTAAATTATAATAAGTTAAGAAAATAACATTGAGATACCTGCCTGCGCAGGCACTAGATGAAACAAAAAATCTACATCTTATTTTTTATTTTCGGAATGTTAATCCTTCCGCAGGTAAATTATGCCCAAGTAGATTTTAATAAAAAACCGGATGATGATCTAGGGAATGTTGAGGATGAATTTCAAGAATCATTTTACGAAGCCTTAAAACAAAAAGGGATTGAAAACTACGATCGATCGGTTGAAGCACTTTTGAAATGTATTGAATTAGATGACGATGTACCTGTTTTATATTTTGAATTAGGTAAAAACTATATCAAACTTAAAAATTTTGGAGACGCTGAGAAAGCACTAAAAAAAGCGGTTAGTTTAGAACCCGATAACGAATGGTATTTAGATGAGCTTTACGACTATTACGCCTCTCAAAACGATTATGATAAAGCTATAAAAACGGTTAAACAGCTTGTTAAATATCATCCAGATTACAAAGAAGATTTAGCGTCACTTTATGCGCGAACCGAAAAGTATGATGAAGCCTTGGCACTTTTAGATGAATTGGATGCTGCTTTAGGTATTTCAATTTCTAGGGATATTTTGCGAAATCAAATTTACGAGGCTACTGGCAGAAAAAAAGAACAAATAGAAAATTTAGAAACTCGCGTTGAAAATAATCCTAATAAGGAATCTAATTACTTAGCACTAATTTTTCGCTATAGTGAAAATAATGAAAAGGATAAAGCCTTTGAAACCGCAAAGGAGTTATTAAAGATTAATCCGAATTCGCAACTGGTTCATTTAGCATTGTATAAATTTTATTTGGATGATAATGATGCTGAAAAGGCTATTGAATCTATGAAAATAGTCGTTCAAAGTCAGCAAATAAAACCTGAAGCGAAACTTAAAGTGTTATCCGATTTCGTGAATTTTGTAAAAGAAAATCCAGAATACGAAGCTGATTTAATTGAGGCTACAAATTTAGTTAGTGATGCTAATAATGAAAAATCCTTAACCGAATTAGGACACTATTACTTATCAAAAAACAATAAAGAAAAGGCATTGGAATATTTTGAGCAAGCATTAAAACAAGACACTGATAATTTTGCAATACTCAGAAATGTCATGTTGCTTCAAATAGATTTAAAAGAATTTGATAAAGCCGCCGAAAATAGTATGAAAGCACTTGAAAAATATCCTTCGCAACCCATATTTTATTTGATAAACGGCGTAGCATCAAATGAATTAAATAAACCAAAAATGGCTATAGAATCGTTGGAAATGGGTCTGGATTATATTATCGATGACATTAAAATGGAAGCCGATTTTTATAATCAATTAAGTAAAGCTTATACCTTATTAAACAATACGGTTAAGGCAAAAACGTTTAGTGATAGAGCAAAACAAATACAATCCCCAAATTAATGATTAGATATTTATATACAATTTTAGTAGTGCTGTTAATGTTTAATTGTAAATCGTCAAGAACAGTAGGTGCAGGAGAAGCTAATTTAAAGTTATCCACAAAGCAGCTTATAAAAGAAAATGACAAGCAATCGCCTAATTTTAAAACCTTACAGTCCAAACTAAAAATAACCTTTACACAAAAAGGAAATACACAAACCCATTCCGTAAGTTTTAGAGCAAAAAAAGATGAAATGCTATGGATGAGCGCCACATTTTCTATTATAAAAGCTTTAGTAACTCCTGAAAAAATAAGCTTTTATAATAAGCTTGATAACACCTATTTTGAAGGCGATTTTTCATATTTAAGTGATTTGTTGGGTACAGCATTAGATTTTCAAAAAGTGCAAAATTTACTGTTTGGTGAAGCATTGTATAATTTAAAGGATGAGTCTTATAAAGCTTCAGTTTTAGACAGTAGTTATGTACTTCAACCAAAAAACCAACGGGAACTTTTTGAGATTTTTTTCATTTTAGATCCTTCGTTATTTAAGGTAAAATCACAACAAATATCGCAACCTGCAGCATTAAGGCATTTACAAATAGATTATAAATCGCACCAAGAAATAGACAAACAAATTCTTCCAGAAATGATAAGGGTAATTGCCGTTGAAGCGAATGAGGAAGTGCTTATTGAATTGGAATTTAAAAATGTGTCTTTAAATGAAGACCTGCGTTTTCCTTATAAAATACCATCAGGTTTTGATAAAATAGAACTTTAATGCAAGTTGCTAAAAGGTCATATAAAACGTTATTACTACTCTCATTTTTATGTTGCGGGCTATTCAGCTTTTCGCAAAATAATAAACAAAAAGAACTAGAAACACGCCGACAGGAATTACGCAGGGAAATTCAGAAAATTAATGAACTGCGTAATGAGAATAAATCAAAAGAAAAATCACAATTGTCATTAATTGAGGATTTTAATTATAAAATTAATGTTTTAAAAAATTTAATAAAAGTAACCAATCAGCAAGCGAATTTTTTAAATAGGGAAATTAGTAACAATCAAAAAAAAATAACCGCTTTAAGAGATGAATTAAAGCAACTTAAAGAAGATTATGCAGCCATGATTGTGAAGTCTTACAAGAGTAAAAACGAACAAAGCAGAATCATGTTTTTGTTATCGTCTGAAGATTTTAAGCAAGCCTATAAACGGCTGCAATACATTAAGCAATACTCAGATCATCAAAAGCAACAAGGGGAAACTATAAAAGCTAAAACTGAGGAATTACAGCAAATAAACATTGATTTATCAAAGCAAAAGGAAGATAAAAACAAGCTAATAGCTGAAAACAGAGTGGTTCAAAGATCATTGGAAAAAGAACGCAAGCAGCATGATGCCTTAATGAAATCGATTCGAAGTAATTTAAGTCGATATACGTCTCAAATAAGACAAAAGCAAAGAGAAGCCGATAGGATTGATGATGAAATAAACAGAATAATTAAAGCAACCATTGCAGCTTCAAATAAAAAAGCGGGAAAATCCTCAAGTTCAAATACATTTGCTTTAACACCTGCGGGCAAAGCTTTAGCAAAAGATTTTGAATCGAATAAAGGTAAACTCGATTGGCCTGTTGAAAAAGGCTTGGTTACGCTGCGCTATGGTACACAACCTCATCCTATAAATAAAAATTTAACTATTAGAAGTAATGGCGTGCGTATTGCTACAGAAAAAAAAGCAAAGGTTAGAGCTGTTTTTAGTGGCGAAGTAACTGCCGTAATTGCTATAAAAAATGCCAACACCGTGGTTATGGTACAACACGGTAACTATTTTACGGCTTATAAAAATTTAGGTAGAGTGTATGTTAAAAAAGGGGATAAAGTAACTACAAAACAAGAACTTGGCGAGGTGTTTACGAATTCATCTAACGGCGAAACCATACTTAGCTTTAGCATATTTAAAGAAAATGCAACTCAAAACCCTGCAAGTTGGATTTATAAAATGTGACACACCGTGTCATCCTGAACTTGTTTCAAGGCCTCATTTATAATTTTATACTTTTAATTTATGGAATATCCCCTTGAGGATTAGCGAGAAGCAAAATGTATTTTGTTTCGAAGCTACCGAGCGAAGCTCATAGGGGTGTTCGTTATGGACAAATGGGTATTAAAACACCTCCCTAACCCTCCTCAAGGAGGGAATTTAACGAGGAAATTCTGCATCTGCGTTAGGGCAGCGGCATCCTTTTTAAAAACTTAGATGAACTGATTTTAATAAGGAACTAGTTTTTGACAGATAGCCACGTCGCTTACTCCCCACTATGACGTTTTTTAAAAAGATACAGTGGAAAGGATAGCTATCGGGATTGTAGGAACGCCCAAAAGATATTTTATTATTTACTGGTGCTAAAAAATTTTGTAGGTTTGTTCAATGTTATTTTCAGATATTTTAGGGCAAGAGCATATTAAAAGCCATTTAACCAAAAGTGTTGATAACGGGCGTATTGCTCATGCGCAACTTTTTGTAGGTCCCGAAGGTAGTGGCACATTGCCAATGGCTATTGCTTATGCGCAATATCTGCTTTGTACAAACACTGATGGTGAAAACAGTACAGGTAACGCTGCTTGTAACCTAAAATTCAATAACATTTCCCATCCCGATTTACATTTTGCATTTCCAGTAACGACAAGTGATAAAGCGAAGAGCCACCCTGTTTCAAGCCATTATATGCAAGAGTGGCGACAACTTTTAAAAGAGCAGCCTTATGGGAATTTATTTGATTGGTACAAACTACTTGGGGTTGATAATAAACAGGGGCAAATTGGGGTAGATGAGGCGCAAGATATTGTTAAATCGCTTGCTTTAAAATCGTATGAAGGTGGTTATAAAGTGATGTTAATTTGGATGGCAGAAAAAATGAATACCACCTGCGCCAACAAACTTTTAAAGCTTATTGAAGAGCCCCCAAACAAAACTATTTTTATTTTAATTGCCGAAGATGAAGAGCAAATAATTAGTACGATTAGATCGCGTTGCCAAATTTTACATTTTCCGCCTTTAGCCGAAGGCGTTATTAAAGAGGCTTTAGTAAAAAATTATGGTTTAGAATTATCGGTTGCTACGAAAATAGCACACCAAGCTAACGGAAATTATAACAAGGCCTGCGATTTGGTTTATCAGGATTCTGAAGACATTCAATTTGAAACTTGGTTTATTTTCTGGATACGGAGTGCTTTTAAAGCTAAAGGCAATAAAGCTGCTATTCATGATTTAATTTCATGGAGTGAAGAAATAGCCAAAACAGGACGCGAAACCCAGAAGCAATTTTTAAACTTTTGTTTGGACTTTTTTCGTCAGGCATTGCTACTTAATTATAACGCTAAGGATTTGGTGTTTTTGGAAACCAAAACCGAAAAGTTTAAGCTTGAAAACTTTGCGCCTTTTGTACACGGCAATAACATTATGGATATCTCAAATGAATTACAGGATGCCATTTACCATATTGAGCGTAACGGAAATTCTAAAATAATCCTCACCGATTTATCAATTAAGTTGACGCGGTTGCTTCATAAAAAAGGGGAGTAGATTAATAAACCACTATGGGTTTGAAATCCATAGTTTTAAAATAAAAGAATGAAATTCTTTTTAAAGTTAGCATGTCATTCCGAATGTTACTGAAATCAAAATATATTTTGATTGAAAGTACATTGCGGAGCAATCGAAGAGGAATCTCATTATTATAAGATTTCTCATCACTCTCCCGATAGCTATCGGGAGCGCTCTGTCGAAATGACAATATGCTCTTAAAAGTTTATAGAAACTAATTCCGATAGCTATCGGAAGCAATGTCCCGAACCGTCGGGAGCATGGTTTTAACCTTTAACTAGATAATAAAAATCCTGCCAAAATTTCTTTTAACAGGATTTAAAATATTGATAATCAGTTATTTAAATTATTTTTTCTTTTCGTACTTCGCATTTAAAGAATCTAAAATAATTTGTGTTAAATCGTTTTCTTCTGCACCGTATAAAACAGTCGAAGTAGCATCACTAGTTCCTAAAAGGTAAGTATAACCATTTCTTTTACCATAACCCTTTTCATAAGCTTTTACTTTCTTAATCATAGAATCCAGTTCAGCTTGAAAAGCTTGACGAAATTGTTGTGCTTCAACTTGTTTTTGTTGATCTAAAGCTTGTTGTTTCTGTCCAAGTTCTTGATATTTTTGTTGTGCCAGTGCCTGAGCCATTTTTTTAGCGCCTTTTTGAAAATCTTGAACCTCAGCATCAAATGCTTTGTCAATACTATCAAATTTTATTCTGTAAGCATCTTGCTTCGTTTGAAACTTAGCTTCTAGGTCTATTTTTTCTTTGTAATCGTTAATTACGGTTTCGTTATCCACAAAACCTATTTTGTTTGATTTTTGGCAAGAAGCAAAAACTAACAGTGCTACCGCCACATAAATTATTTTTTTCATTAGTTTGTGTGTTTTGTTAATTTGATTGATTTTTATTAATCCGAACAAATGTAATAAAGTAAGCTAAAAATCAAGGCAAATTTATTTTGAATTTAACATATAAGTAAAATTTATTCTAAGTCTAAATTAAAATAGTTATTATTTATTAAAAATAAATGCTTTTAAAGCATTTTAAAGCTGTTTCAGGAAAATGAAGGGTATTTGTACATTTATGGTGTCAACACTTAAAACTAGCTTAACGAAAATCGATTTTATTTGTTTTTAATGATGTAAATTAAAGATGAAGCCTCTTTTGTATTTATCGTTTTTATATTTGATAACAAACCAAACCAAAATCCTCTAATCGGATTCATTTTACCTGTTTTATATTTTTCTGAAAGCATGCTCACATAAAATGCATCAAACCACATAGGTTTTATTTTTATCACTTCCATTTGAAACTTTGCTACTAATTTTGAAACAGATTCTTTATTAAAATGCCAAAGGTGTCTGGGAACATCAAAAGCTGCCCAAAATTCTGCATAATGTTTTGCGTCAAAACTTTTATAATTGGGGACGGCAATAATTAACGTACCATTTGGTTTTAATAGTTTTTTTAAAATAGTGATCTGGTTTTCTAAATTTGACAAATGCTCTAAAACATGCCAAAGCGTAATCACGCCAAAACTATCCCTGTCAAATTTTAAAAGCTGATCAATTTCAAAAACAGAATTGTTCGTTTTTTTATTGGCAATAGCTCTGGCTTTTTCATTTGGTTCAATTCCGGAAACCTGCCAATTGTTGTTTTGGGCTGTTTGTAAAAAATCACCAGTACCACATCCAACATCTAAAAGTATTTTGTTTTCCAGCGAAAAAGAATTGATAAGTTTTAATTTCTTTTTAAGTGAGATCCTTCGAACTACATGATACGCTTTTTCAAAAAGATTTCGTTTTGAATCGGTATGCGAAATATAGTCTTCGCTTTTATAATAATCGGACAGTTTATCAGAAGCGGGTAGTGGAGATGTTTCTAAAAAACCAAATTCTGAATTCTGAATGAGCTCAAAGACTTCTCCTGAAACGGAGTGATCTTTTACTTTTAAATGTATTTGATTTGTGTTTTCTTTTGCCATAGCTTGTCCCGATTCTTCGGGAAATACACGAATGTTTTCAATTAATTGTTTAATCCAAAAATTATGAAACCTACTAATTCCTCCCCTTTTTCCAAGGGGAGGTGCCTTTTGGCGGAGGGGTTTTTATTTCTTAAAACTATGTTCCACGTGGAACGTTTTGATATTTTATGCTTTTAATAACGTTAACTCTATTTTATAAGATTCCTGCCTTCGCAGGGATTTATCTACCCATATAAACCAACAAAACAGAAATATCATTTGGAGACACTCCACTTATTCTTGAGGCTTGGGATACCGTTGCGGGTTGAATCTTTTTTAGTTTTTCTCGCGCCTCAAAACTCATGGATTTGATTTGTGAGTAATCAAAATTTGCTGGGATTTTTACATATTCCAACCTAGTTAATTTATCTGCATTGTTTTTCTCTTTAGCTATATATCCCGAATATTTAACTTGTATTTCAGCTTGCTCAATAACCTCTCTGTCCAAATTATTTTCCTGAATATAAGCTTCAACAGATTCTATTTTTCTAAGGTCATCCATCTCAATATTTGGTCTTGAAAATACTTTAAAAAGCTTTCCAGACTGCTTAACTGGAGCAGAATTTTTATGCTCTAAAATCGGATTTATCAATTCTGGCTTTACACTTGTACTTTCAAAAAAATTTACAAATTTTTTAGCTGCTTCGTGTTTTTCTTCCATGCGTTTTAAACGCTTTTCTGAAGCTAAACCTAGTGCAAATCCTTTTGGTGTCAATCTTAAATCTGCATTATCTTGTCTTAACAAGGTTCTATATTCGGCTCGGGATGTAAACATTCTATACGGCTCTTCTGTGCCTTTGGTAATTAAATCGTCAACCAATACACCTATGTAAGCTTCGTCTCTTTTTAAAGTAAAAGGTTCCTTTTCCTGAACTTTCAAACTCGCATTTATACCTGCCATCAAACCTTGGGATGCAGCTTCTTCATACCCCGTTGTGCCATTAATTTGACCAGCAAAATATAATCCATTTATCAACTTCGTTTCCAAAGTATGTTTTAATTGAGTGGGAGGGAAATAGTCGTATTCAATAGCATAACCAGGCCTGAAAAATTTTACCTTTTCAAAACCTACCACGGAACGTAATGCCTTAAACTGAACATCTTCTGGAAGCGATGTTGAAAACCCATTTACATAAACCTCGCAAGTATTCCAGCCTTCCGGTTCTATAAATAATTGGTGTCTATCTTTATCTGCAAAACGATTTATCTTATCTTCAATGGATGGACAATAACGTGGACCTACACTTTTAATTCTGCCATTAAACATGGGCGATCTATCAAAACCTTCGCGAAGTAAATCATGAACTTCTTGACTCGTATAAGTCATGTGACAAGAACGTTGATTTTCTAATGGTTTTGTAATATCTAAATAAGAGAATTTTTCTGGATTTGCATCTCCAGGTTGCTCACTCATTTTTGAATAATCCAAACTTCTTCCATCAACTCTTGGAGGCGTTCCTGTTTTCATTCTACCAGATTCAAAACCTAAATTAACCAACTGTTCTGTAATTCCAGTAGCTGCTCTTTCACCTGCTCGTCCACCACCAAAATTTTTGTCTCCAATGTGAATTAATCCGTTTAAAAAAGTACCATTTGTAAGTACTACAGACTTTGCTTTTATTTCGATTCCTAATGAGGTTTTTACACCAATAACCTTATCGCCTTCAATCAATAAACCAGAAACCATTTCTTGATAAAAATCAAGATTAGGAGTGCCTTCTAAAAGTAATCTCCAGTCTTCTGCAAAACGCATTCTGTCACTCTGCACTCTAGGACTCCACATAGCAGGTCCTTTTGATTTATTGAGCATTTTAAATTGAATAGCCGATGTATCGGAAACAATACCACTATAACCACCAAGCGCATCAATCTCACGCACTATTTGTCCTTTGGCAATACCGCCCATTGCCGGATTGCAAGACATTTGCGCAATATTTTGTAAGTTCATGGTAACAAGCAACGTTTTGCTTCCCATATTTGCAGCAGCAGCAGCAGCTTCACTTCCTGCGTGACCCGCTCCTACAACTATAACATCATAAACCTCATTAAACATACATAGTGGTTTTTAAAACAATACATGTTCCACGTGGAACATTAATTTTGGGTTTCCGACTTCTCGAAAATTAATTTGCAAATATACGTTGTTTCTTGAAAATTAACCTAATACGGCTAAGTAGTGATTTTCCTTTTGACGCATCAATTTAGCATTATCATCAGTCTTATCCTTATAACCGCAGTAATGCAAAACACCGTGCACGATTACCCGTTGCAATTCTTTATTAAACGTAACATGGAAATCTTTCGCATTATCTTCAACGCGTTCAATGGAAATAAAAATATCGCCCTGTATTAATTTTCCGACCGAGTAATCAAAGCTAATGATGTCGGTTAACGTATCATGATTCAGAAATTCAACATTCAATTTATGCAAATAATCATCATCGCAAAATACATAATTGATTTCCTCAAGTTTAAATCCTTCGGATGCAATTACATTAGTAATCCAATTTGAAAGAACAGATTCGTTTTCTAATTTAAAATCTGTTTCGTAGTTGAAGCTAATCATTATCTTTCTTGAAATAGTCTTGAACCTTTTTTTTGTAAACTTGCTGCAAAGGTAATGCTTGTCGGTTTAATATTTCTGTAGTATTAAAATATTGTTTAGCAGTCGGTATTTGATTATTTGAATTGTTGTTAAACTCATTTTTGTTGGTTTCGGATTCTCGCTTTTCGTCTTCGCCCTGTTCAAAAGCAGCATTCTCCATCTTTAATAATTGATGCTTTAAAGCCATCATTTTTTGAAGCGTTTGGTTAGTAAAACCTTTATTCAATAAATCCAATTCTATTTCTTCCATCTTTCTAACTAAAGCATCTCCATTACCACCTTTACCTTCCTTAGACAATTTATCTTGTAATGCTTGTCGTAATTGTTGTTGCTGTTGGTAAATTTCATAAAGCAATCCATTTACATCCTCATTGTTACCTTGGCCATCTCCTCCTGTTTGATTGCCATTTTCACCTTCACCCTTTTGTTCGCCTTCTTTACCATCTTTACCTTTTTCACCTTCCTTCTCGCCCTGTCCTTCCTGCTTGCCTTCACCTTCTTTTGGCTTTCCTTTTTCGCCTTTTTTCATGCCCTCTTCCATCATTTTATTGAGTTCTTCCTGGCTCATAATGATATCTGGTAACTGCATATCGCCCTGTCCGCCTTTCCCCATAGACATACTCATATTCTCTTCCATGTTGTCCAATACATCACTTAAAAAGTCTGCTAAATTATTAGCAGCTGTGATGGTGAATTGTTGGTTAGAGATACCTTGGTACAACTGCGCTTCTGAAAATTGATTTAAAGCTTTATCTATATTATAATATACTTCTGTGATTTCCTTATTGACCTGTTCAGAAAGTTTAGGCTGACGAAGCGATAAGGCAAACAAACTATCATCAATGTGCTGAAAATGCGCTTTAATATTACTTTGTTTACGTAAATATGAAGCATACTTGTTGTGATTAACATCAATAGATTTAAATTGATTCATCAAAGATTCTTGATCAAAAGAAAACAACACCAAATTATCTAAAATTTGGCGAAGCATTTCAGCATCTTCTTGCATTTGGTCTCCACCTGAAGCATTCATAGTGCTTTGCATTTTAGCACTCATTTGCTTCATTTTTTTTGCTGCGTTCTTTTGGCTTTTCTTTGCTTTTTGGGAGCTTTGGTTTTCCTGGTTTTCAGAATTTTTTTCTTCTTGGTTTTCTTCTAACTTTTTCTTCCCTAATTCTTCAGATGCTTTTTGCTGCTCTTGCTCAACATCTTTTTCATCTAATTTATCTCTAGGAATATCAATCGGTTTTTTTAATGCTTTACTATCTTTTTCTAATTCTTCAATATCCTTTTGAAAATCTTCAAATTCCTTATTTAATTCGTCTTGTTTTTCTTTAGTGTTTTCTTCATCTGATTTGTTAGAAAGCGCTTCTTGCTCCTCAGCCAATTTTTCTAAATCATCCTTTAATTTTTGGAGCTTATTCTCAACATAAAAACGTTTTGTTAATTCTAAAAGCTGCTCTAAACTTCGCTTTTTATTTTTGTTTTGTTTTGCAAGCTGTTCCAGTTTTTGCGTTAACTCTTCCTTATTTATTTTATCTTGAAGTTTCTCAATTTCCTCTAAAAGCTTTTCATCTTGTTCAAGCTTTTCTTCATTATCTTTTAACCGTTCTTTTAAATCTTCTTTGAAAACATCTTCATTTTCCTTTTGAAATTGTTCTAAATTATCTTTCAATTTCTTATTGAAATTTTTCATCATTTCGTCTTGTTGTTTCTGACGCTTAAAAAATGATTCTAATTTCTTTTTATCGTTGAAATTTAAATTGGATTTCTCCTTTTGGGTTTTGGTTAATTCCTCTAATTTTTTTTGCTGCTCATCAAAACGCTCTAAAGATTTGTTTAAGTCTTTAATCGTTTCACTTTGGGATTTTAATTGCTTTTGAGTCTCTTCATCTTTAGTACGCTTTCTGTAAGTAAACACTTTACTTTTAACATTTTTATGTTTGTTAAACACATCATTATCAAATACTTGAAAATATAATTCATAAGAAATCCCTTCTTGAATTTCTAAATTATTAGGAAAAGCACTAATGAATTCTGAAATGTTTGAATTTGAAACTTTTAAGCTTTCAATCTTTTTATCTTTTTCATTTTCGGACGGATAATATACCAATTGCAACTTACTAAAACCGTAATCGTCACTTATTTGTCCGTAAAAATATAAGGTCTGTAAATCTAAACTATCAATTTCCATTTTTAGTTTTAACTCTGGGTATTCATCTTTAACCACATCAATTCTAAAGGCCAAATTTTCGTAATCCTTAAGATTGGAATTACTTGTGCTTAAACTATAATCTAAATTGTTAAATACACGTTTAGAAGCTTCAAAAACACCTGCTTTATCAGAACTAAAACCCATGGTATCTTTTGCATATAAACGAACATCATCTGTAGATTTGGTTTTAAGTTGCCATGTAATATTTGTGCCTTCCGGTACTACCGCATTTCCTGTGCTTTTTAAAATAGCACCCTGCTTTTTGGTGTAATTCGGATAATCCAAAACCATTTCAAAACTTAATAATGACGGTATCTCAACAACACTTAAAGTGTATGGTTTAGAAGTTACATTATTTGCGTTTAACTGAAATTCAATATTGGTTTTTGGTTGCGAAAACACATATTCAAACTCGCCAATACCTTTTTGTTGTAAAAAATAGGTTTCATTATTATAAACTATTTGAGCGCTTTCAGGCATGACCTCACCTGCAGTTTTTACAATCAATTTAAAATCCTTGTTTTCTATCGCATTCAAATCGTTATTCACAACAAAAAATTCAAACGGTGCTGGTGGTTGGTAAGCTGTTTTGTAATTTACAACGCGCTCATAACTATCACTGAACCAATTAAAATTACCAGTAAAAAAGGTTAACAAAAGAATTAAAACAGGAATAGCAGCATATTTTAAATAGCCTAAATTCTTTTTAAAATTTACCGCTAACTTAAACGGAATCGGGTTTAATTCTAACGATTTTTGCTCGATACTTGCCAGTAATAATTCTGATTTCGATTGATTTTCATTTAATTGAAGTACATTCAAAAGCTTATCATTCACTTCAGGGAAATGCTTACCAATAATTCTAGAGGCATCTTTATTATTAATCCCTTTTTGAAACTTAAATAATTTGGCTAATGGTATAGCAATAAACTTTACAAAAAGCGCTAATTCAACTCCAATAAACAACCAAAATAAAATAGCTCTGGCTATTGGGTTTAACCACAATGTATATTCAATAAATAATGTAAACAGAAAATACAGCAACCCAATGGCGAAAAACAAAATAGCGCCTTTAAGTAGTTCATTGGTGTAATAACGCCTAATAAAAGCCTGTAATTTATTCTGTATATTTTTAAAGTTATTCATGATTTGGGTAGATTTCCGCCTTTACGGAAATGAAAAAAATGATTTAATAGACTAAACTACAATTTTATTTTTTATGGTTTTCTATACAATATGTTAATTAAGGCATTCTTTTAGTGAAGTCAAAAAACTTCTGTCTTCTAGCTTCTGTCTTCTGTCTTAATATTATCTTTGCCACAAATTTACAAAACAATGACCAAAAACGTTCGCGTGCGTTTTGCACCAAGCCCTACCGGACCTTTACATATAGGCGGAGTAAGAACCGCGTTATTCAACTATTTATTTGCTAAAAAGCATAACGGCACCTTTGTATTGCGTATTGAGGATACCGACCAAAACCGTTACGTTGAAGGTGCGGAACAATACATTATTGATGCTTTAAATTGGTGTGGAATTTCTTTTGATGAAGGGGTTAACAAGAATGAAAAATTTGGCCCTTACAGACAAAGCGAGCGTAAACATTTATACGAACAATATGCTGATGAGTTGATTGCTTCTGGCAACGCGTATTATGCTTTTGATACTGCTGAAACTTTAGATTTTCATAGGAAAGATCACGAAGCTAAAGGAAAAACCTTTATCTATAATTGGCATAACCGCTTAAAATTAAGCAACTCTTTATCGCTTAGCGCGGAAGAGGTAAAAGCTAAATTAGATGGTAGTGAAGATTATGTGATTCGTTTTAAAAGTCCACAAAACGAAACACTCCACTTAACAGATATTATTCGTGGTAATATAAAAATTGATACCAATGTTTTAGATGATAAAGTATTGTTTAAAAGTGATGGTATGCCAACCTATCATTTAGCAAATATTGTGGATGACCATCTTATGGAAATCTCTCATGTTATTCGTGGTGAAGAGTGGTTGCCATCTTTAGCGTTACACTATCAATTGTACAATGCTTTTGGTTGGGAAACTCCAGAATTTGCACATTTGCCATTAATTTTAAAACCTACCGGAAAAGGAAAATTAAGTAAGCGCGATGGTGATAAATTAGGCTTTCCGGTGTTTCCTTTAGAATGGAAAGACCCTAAAACTGGCGATGTGTCTCGCGGCTATAAAGAAGATGGTTATTTTCCTGAAGCCATGGTTAATTTTTTAGCTTTTTTAGGATGGAATCCTGGAACGGAACAAGAAATTTTTAGTTTGGATGAACTCATTGAAGCTTTCGACTTAAAAAAAGTAAACAAATCTGGAGCGCGTTTTGATCCCGATAAAATTAAATGGTTTAATCATCATTATATGCAGGAGCAGAGTGATGAGGAGTTGGCTGAAGCTTTTTTACCAATTATAAATGAAAAACTAAATGTCACCTCGAGCGCAGTCGAGAAGTTTCATCAGGATACGATTTCTCCTTCCAGTCGAAATGACATAGATGTAAATTACGTATCTATGGTTGTTGCCCTAATAAAAGAACGTGCCACTTTTTTGAGTGATTTTTGGGAGTTGAGCCATTACTTTTTTGTTTCACCAATAGCTTACGATGAAAAAGCTTCTAAAAAAGCATTTAAAGATGATACTAAACTCATTTTAACTCAAGTAAACACTATTGTAAACGGTATAGAAAATTTTACTGTAGGAAACCTTCAAACCGAAATTAAAGGCTGGATAACGAGCAACGAAATTGGTTTTGGTAAAGTCATGATGCCATTGCGATTAGCTTTGGTAGGCGCTTTACAAGGCCCCGACGTGTTTGATATTATGTTTATGATTGGGAAAGTGGAGACGAGAAAGCGGATTGAGAAGGTGATAGAAATCCTTTAATGGTATTGTCATTATGAATTTATTTCAGAATCTCATCACCCTAATTAAGTTTTAGCAATTTGTGTGACACTTAAACGAGTTCACTGTATCGTCTAAAAAGAAACAATGGCCCATAAAGCCAACAAAGTCTAATTTCCTGTGAATTAAATTGAGAAACAATTGGTAATTCTTCTTCAGTTATATTCACCTAATTGCATATCAAAACCATCATTAATAATGTTGTTCACTTTTCACTAAAACTTTTTTGTAACAAAACGCTATGATATCGCTACTAATAAGATAAGTATTGTACATGACAAAAAATTAAAATGGTATATAAACGTCATAATTTCAGCATATTACGTCTTGTCTGTTGCGTAGACCTCACAGGTTTATCCCGAAGCGTCGGGACTGTGAGGTCTTTGTAATCCTGAAAATTGCGAATAGGTTATATTACTCAAAATAAATTTTGTCATGTTCTTATTAAGATAAGTTATAATTTTTCATCGTATCTTTAAACTTAAATGACACGTATGTAACTTAAACAAGCACCTTTTTAACCATTAATATAATAATTATGAACTTTTATCTCATCACCATTATTGTTTTAGGATTATTTATTTTAATCTCATCGTTTTTTGTTGTAAAACAACAAACCGCTGCTATTATTGAGCGTTTTGGTCGTTTCAATAGTATTCGTCAATCTGGTTTACAGCTTAAAATTCCTTTAGTTGACAGAGTTTCTGGTAGATTAAGTTTGAAAATTCAACAACTAGATGTTATTATTGAAACCAAAACCTTGGACGATGTTTTTGTGCGTTTAAAAGTATCAGTACAATACAAAGTAATAAAAGAAAAAGTGTATGATGCTTTTTATAAATTAGATTATCCGCACGATCAGATTACCTCTTATGTGTTTGACGTAGTACGTGCCGAAGTGCCAAAAATGAAATTGGATGATGTATTTGTAAAAAAAGATGATATCGCATTGGCCGTTAAAGCTGAATTAAACGATGCCATGTCCGATTATGGTTTTGATATTATTAAAACTTTAGTCACAGATATTGACCCTGATGCGCAAGTAAAAGCAGCCATGAATAGAATTAATGCAGCAGATAGAGAAAAAACAGCGGCACAATATGAAGGTGATGCTGCTCGTATTTTAATCGTTGAAAAAGCAAAGGCCGAAGCCGAAAGTAAGCGTTTACAAGGGCAGGGGATTGCAGACCAGCGTAGAGAAATTGCTCGTGGTTTAGAGGAATCTGTAGAGGTGTTAAACCGTGTTGGCATCAACAGTCAGGAAGCCTCTGCGTTAATTGTAGTAACACAACATTATGATACGCTTCAATCTTTAGGCGAAGAAACCAATAGTAACCTTATTTTGCTACCAAACGCACCCCAAGCCGGGAGCAATATGTTAAACGACATGGTAGCTAGTTTTGCAGCAAGTAACCAAATTGGTGAGGCTATGAAAGCTGCTAAAAAGAAGGAAGGTAAATAACAATAGAACCTGCTTTTCAGACCTCTTCAGGTTTTAAAAACCTGAGGTCTTTTTATTTGAAAGGATAGCGCTCATCCCATTTTTTTATAGGATTCATATACTTAAAAATACACTTTAAAACCGTATTAGCAACAAAATTATTGGTGTGTTTTAAGTAAATGTACATCTGGTTAGGTTTTGCGCCAATAGAACTTTTTATTTCCATGGCTGTTCTTGCATAAACAATGGTTTTAAACTTGTTTTCTATACCAAAAAATGTCATGTTAAACAACATATTTAAATACATTTGGTGCTGATGTTGAAGCTCTTTATTATAGCCTAAAAAATAAGTTTCTAAAACATCATGATTTAAGATTAAGGAATAAAAGCCTGCTAACTTGCCTTCTAAAAAGAAACCAAACATCTTAAATTTATCTTGCAAATTTTGTTTTAAACTCAAAAAATGGTTTTCGGGCAACTTAAAGGAATTCACACTGGCATTATCTGAAACAGTTTCATACAATTCAAAAATAAGGGCGCTGTTTTCCTCAATAAAATCCAATTCTAATTCTTTACAATCTAAACTTGTCAATTTTTTTCTGGCCGTTTTGTAACGTTTTAAATACTTTTTATTAAAGGCGGACACATAATCTTGAGGCGTTTTCCAAGAGTCCAATATGGTAAGTATCATATTAGGTTGAACTTGAGCTTTATATAAGTTTTGAGCTTTGAAAAAAGGGTTGCTATTATGAATAGCATCGTTTTTAAAATAATCCTTAAAAGCAATAATCCTAACCTTTTTTCCGTAATCTAATCTAATTTTTTTGGTTAACTCCTTAATAGCTCTAGAAACAACTGATAAGTAATCGTCTTGTGTCATTTCGCTTTCCAAAAAAAACAATCCGTGTTGCCCTGTATGCATTAAGTTACCAACAACCAGCGCATTGCCTTTAACAATTTTGGACACCAACTGTTTTGCTGATTGTTTAAAAATACTTTTAGATGACTTTCTAAAAACATCATCTACATACATTTGAATACGCTGAATATTGGCAATAGCAACCAATTTTTCAGATTTATAAACACATAAATAAAATGCAGAAATATTATAAGGAGTAGCATTCTCCAAACCTCTTAAAAACGGTGTTTTTAGAAAAACATCTTGTGTTGGTAGCTGATCCCAACTATCTGGAAGTTCGTTTACAGAGCTGTATATTTTATAATCTATCAATTCAAAAATGAAAAAGACCGAAGTTAAACACTTCAGTTTTTATTTATATAAAAAAGTTTACATAATTATACCCATCCGCAAATTATAGCGCCCATAATACCCATAGTTACTATCCAGTACCCGCTATTAATTAAAATATATTTGGCCCTTTTACGCTCAAACAACGCATTGGTTCCTATGATTGGAAGCGCAACAAAGATACCAGCTAAAATGCCATGTAGTGCACCATGTTTATACGTTCTAAAGGCATTACCATAGTCAGCCATAAATGCTTCATAGGAAGGAAGTGCCACACTTGGATCTCCGCCAATTAAACTTAAAGCACCCGCTTGATGAATGCTCATTTGCATGACAGACATAGCCAGAAAAAAAGCGAAAATTAAAGCCATAATAAAAATTTTAGCCATATTACCGCCTTTTATTTGTTCTTCTGTCATGCCAGCCGCTTTCATCCAAGCATTTCCAAATACTTTTGGATGGTACCAAATAAACCCGACTACTAATGCCGAAACCGCTGCAACAAGAATTGCAGGAAAATTTAAAAAATCCATGATAAAAAAATTAGTTTGTAGTTAAATATAGATAAAAATCTATTACGGACTTATTTTTTAGTGCTTTGGAAACCACTAGAGCTTTTTAGCCTCAGAAACCAACAACTCATTTTTATCTTCTAATGCTTTAGTGATAAAATCATTAATAGCTTCGTTTTTTTCTAAACCATTTTCCAATAAAACGCCTAAAGTAATCATCGTAATAATCCGTGTCCCTGATTTTTTAACCGACGTATTAAACAACGGCTCAATCTCATCGTAAGTAACATTTTTAGCTAATTCTTGAATATCAGCTTTAGCTAAAGCGCGTTTATCATCTGGCAATCTATCATACTTTTTACCGTATGATTTTATTTGCTCGATAGCTGGACGACTATTTTGTTGTGGCTGTTTTTGTTGATTTTGATTCGCCTTTTGTTGTGGATTTACTTTGGCCCAAGAATCTCTTAATCCAACAGTTTTGTTGAATACTAGATGACTTGATGTTGAATCATGATCAACATTAAAATACCCTAAACGTTGAAACTGAAACCGATCACCAATTTTAGCATCTTTTAAACTTGGTTCTACAAATGCTTCAATAATTTTTAAAGAATTAGGATTGATAAAACCCATAAAACCTTTGTCTTCATGACTGTCAGGAGATTCATCCATAAACAATCGATCATATTCCCTCACTTCAGCTTTTATAGCATGTTTTATGGACACCCAATGTAGTGTTCCCTTGATTCTCCTTTCGGTACCTTCAGAATATGTACAATGGATCTCAATAACCTCTCCGTTACTATCTTTTACAGCACGTTCTGCCTTAATAATGTAAGCATTTTTAAGTCTTACTTCGCCACCTAATTTTAATCTAAAAAATTTATTGCTCGCTTCTTCTTTAAAATCTTCTTTTTCTATATATAATTCACGCGAAAAAGGCACTTTTCTAAAACCAGCACGTTCATCTTCCTGATTATTTTCAGCATCCAACCATTCTTCTTTTCCTTCAGGATAATTAGTAATAACCAACTTTACAGGATTTAAAACCGCCATAGCACGAGGCGCTGTTTTATTTAAATCTTCCCGAATACAAAACTCTAAAAGCGAAACATCTATAATGTTATCACGCTTTGCAACACCAACAGTTTCAACAAATTTTCTTAACGAATTTGGTGTATATCCACGACGGCGTAAACCAGAAATTGTAGGCATGCGCGGATCATCCCAACCATTAACCACGCCATCATTTACCAACTGCAACAACTTGCGCTTACTCATAATGGTGTAGCTTAAGTTTAAGCGCGCGAATTCGCGTTGCTTGGGTCTTAGTTTGTTTGGGTCTACTACTTGGTCTAAAAACCAATTATAAAGCTCTCTGTGGGGTTTAAATTCTAAAGAACACAACGAATGTGATATTTGTTCTATATAATCACTTTCACCGTGTGTCCAATCGTACATGGGATAAATACACCATGTGTCTGCTGTTCTATGATGATCTTTCTTTAAAACACGATACATAATAGGGTCGCGCATCAACATATTAGGATGCTGCATATCTATTTTTGCACGTAAAATATGCTCCCCTTCATCAAACTCACCATTTTTCATGCGTTCAAACAAATCTAAATTTTCAGCTATACTTCGGTTTCTATAAGGTCCGTCAACTCCAGGTTGCGTAGGCGTTCCTTTTTGTTCTGCCATCGCTTCACTAGATTGAGAGTCTACATAAGCTTTTCCTTCTTTTATTAGCATTACTGCCCAATCATATAACTGTTGAAAACAGTCAGAGGAAAATAATTCCTTATCCCATTTATACCCCAACCAAGCAATGTCTTCCTTTATAGCATCAACATATTCTTGCTCTTCTTTAGCCGGGTTAGTATCGTCAAAACGAAGGTTTACAGGTGCATTATAATATTCGCCCAAACCAAAACTAATACCAATAGCTTTGGTATGCCCAATATGTAAATAACCATTTGGTTCTGGCGGAAATCGAAAACGTAAATCGTTTTTAGACATACCATTGGCTAAATCTTCTTCTATAATTTGCTCAATAAAATTGAGTGATTTTCTTTCTTCAGACATAAAATTTCAAAAAATAAATTTCCAATAGACAGAAACTAAAAATAAATAACAAAAATATTGTGTAAAATTAGGTAATTTTGATGACTTAAAATTGCATAAATGGGAATTATAAAAGTTGAAAACATTCGGGTATTTGCTTATCATGGTTGTTTAAAGGAAGAAACTAAAATTGGTAGCGACTACCGCGTGGATTTACAAGTTGAAGCCGACTTACAAACCTCGGCAAAAACAGATAAATTAAGTGATACCGTTGATTATGTATTTTTAAATAGAATAATTAAAGAAGAAATGAATATCGCTTCCCATCTGCTTGAAACTGTTTGTAGGCGTATTTTGAATAGAATTTTTAATGAAGATAAATTAGTAAAAAAGGCTACCGTATGTGTTAGCAAATTAAACCCGCCCGTTGGTGGGGATGTGGCCAGAGTGACAATAAAAATGACCGATAAACGTAAAAAGTAATTTTAAGTAAGGAATCGTATTATTTTTTTTTACATTTGTCCTCTCAAATAGAGATTCCTGCCTTCGCAGGAATATGG
>CAXBID010000005.1:0-34203 GCA_963975495.1 uncultured Flavobacteriaceae bacterium
AATTTTTAACAAATGTATTTATTCAAATGTAAAATTCAAATAGTTATGCCTTAATAAAATTTATCTATTTTCTGTTTTATTTAGTTTCAATTTGTTTCAATCAAAAATCACATCCCTATAATCCCCTCAAGGGGATAATTTAATTCCCAAAATTATATCGGATAGTAAAACCTGATCTAATTGTGGTTAATGGGAAAGCCGTGGAAATAGCATATTCTGAAAATGAATAATCAAAATAAAATATTCCGGTTAAGTTTTTGCTAAAGGCATAATCAGCCGAATATTTTAAACCCCAAATGGTTTGCCCCGAGGTTACTTGATTGTTTTCTAAATCTAAATATCTAATAATGGTTCTATTATCCCTTACGGAGATATCAGCTTTCATATTTAAGTCGCTTACTATACGTTTGCTTGGTACTGCCAGATTAGAGCGAATACGTAAATCCTTAATTCTGTAACCCAAACCAACAATATATTCATTGCCCAAAACTTCAGTCATTAAGTTATTATCAAAACTTAACGAAATCATTCTATCTTTTCTAACCTCTGTTAAAACTTTTACAGAGTTTTTCATTTCAAACTCAATTCTAACCAACGGACTAAAAACTTCTGTTAGGTTAATATTACTGAATAAGCGTTCGTTTTTAAAATTACCTCCTTGATCTAAATCTTGTGGATTATTAGCATCATAATCTAAGTTGGTTTGAAATTGGTTAATGGTGTATGTTGAACGGTAGCCATGTGTTAATGAAAAACGTTTGAAACGCTTTTTAAACCAATCGAACTTCATAAAACCCGAATACTTTAAATCCCAATTTGGAATTGGTACATCCCTAAAAGCACTGGTTTTTACTTTCCCTGCATCTTGTCCTGAATAAGCTGATAAAAAAGCAGGGAGCAATACTTTTTGATTGTTTTTACCAAAGCCCACTGGAAAGCCTTCGGCATCTGTTGGGTAGGTTGTAGTTCCATAAAATTTTTCAGCTAGTCTATTTGCTATAATCAACCTATTCGATCTAAAATCATTAAAAGCATCGGAGTTGTTTTCATCGCTTTTGCTAAAAGCTGTTTTTATTAAAAGCGTTGAAATACTAAAATTCCCAAACGTATTTGGTGTTAACGATTGGTATTCAAGCGTATTGGGGTCTACTCTATAATTCTCAGTATAATTTTCATAATAGGCTCTATTACCAACAACATCAATTTTTAAGTCTTTAATGGGCTCTAAATTTGCCGAATAATCAAATTGCTTCGTGTTTGTAGCGGTGTATTGTTGATTAAATTCTGGAAAAAGGGTTAGCCAACCACGTCTTGCTGCTAAAAACCTGATATCACTTTGGCTTCCAAAAGTATAGCCTAAACTTGGTTTTAAAGTACCTATAAAACCTGGGGTTTGTACGTAACCTGGTAGAAATGTTCCGCTGTTTTCTGAATAATTAAGTTGTATTCTTTTTATGGTTGTTAAAACATCAACTCCTGCATTTAATAACTTGGTAACCGATTTATTTTTTGCCTTTAGTGGTTTTGAATCTTTTGGTTTTGGGGCGCCCGGAGGTCCTGCTGTTGTGGTTCTGCTCCTAACGGTTCTAATAGGTTTTTTTACCAAACCTATGTATTTATAGAACCTATTCATATCTAAAGACGCATTAATGTTGTGCGTATTCGCATTTTGAATGGTATGTCCTAAATCGTAAGTTTGACCGTCTACTTCTAAATTACCATATAAATCAGAACCTTTTTGCCATTGAAAATTACCCGTATATGCATAGGTGGCATTTATAAAACTAAAGGTTGGAATTTTATTAATCGGCAGTTGGTAGGTAATCCCTAAATCTTGGTTTTGCCTATTAGGGTCACCAAAATCAAAAAGACCGTCCCAAACATCTAGTGTCGCATCTTGTTCGCCATTAATAATATTATCCTTAAAATAATTACGGACTATATTGTTGTTTGACGCTGCAAAATTAAACTGTAAAGCCTCTGTTAAATTGTAATTAATATTGTATTGAAAATCGAAGGTGTAGTTCCTTCTAAATAATTCATCAATTCCAATATTACCGCCTCCAAGGTCAATTTCCCTAAACTTCTGTTTGTTAAACTGTCTATTTAAATCAGTATTGACAGTGAAACTTGCCGGTAATAAATTAAGATTAAAATCTTTTAAAATTTTCCAGTACTTACCTGTAAATAATGAGTCGTTCTTTTTAAAAGGCTCGATTTTGACAGGATTAAAATTGAATGCATAATTAGCACCCAATCTCAAGGTTTTATCAACTGAGTTTTCAATTTCAAAATCCCTACGTTCAACCTTATTGTATGAGTAGTTAAGCGTTAAATTCTCAACATCGTACATACGTGGTTTGGCGTCTGTAGTTCTATTTTTTCTAACCCCTATAAAATTGATGCTTTGGCGTCTTGTATAATCTTCAGATTGTTCTTTTATCAGTTCGCGTTCTGCATTATCATTAGCCGCATCTAACCTCGACTCTAAAGTTAAATCTTTATAAAACTGATCGTATTTTGGTGTAATAAGGGCTTCGCTTTGCGCATAATTAAAGGGCACTTGAATACCCCATTTTTTTGGCAATAACTGCCCTATATTTATATTGGTAACAACATCATATTGTTTAACATCTTCCAAACTACGCTGACTTGGGCCTTGCTCTATAGAACCAAAACCAGTAGTGCTTTGTCTTCCCGTAGCACTTATATTTGCAAAATCTGCAATATTAGTATCTAAACTTACTACGGCTGCCCAACCGCCTTCGTTATCCATATCAGATAAACGGAGCTCGTTAAACCATACTTGGGCACAAACATTGGATGTATATGCATTTTTAACACCTACCATAAGTGATCTAACATCACCAAAATTAGGGTTTCCTTTAATTGCTACCCTGTGTTGGCCTGTGGTATAACCAGAAAACCCTGATACTTCTGTAATATCTCCATTTACAACATCGTAAAACCTTGCAGAACCATCAGGCAAAGGACCATCTATGATTGCTTGAGCTTTAATTTTTCCTAAAATATCCAGTGATAAATTAATTTCATTTTCGTCGGGCCAAACCTCATCTACATTACTAGAGTTCTTTGATGACTTTAATAAAGGAATTTCGATTTGATAGTAATTATCATCAAGATCATTCCCCATTCTTAAAAAACCAACTAATCCCTCGCTATCAGGAAATCCCACACCATCCTCCTGTGCGTGAATAAACATTCTTAAACGTTTATATTGACGCATATCTATACTCGTATTTTTAAACGCACCGCGAGAATCATTTGGCTCTAAACCACAAATATTAGCTACCAATGATTGTTCATTTTGACGAACTACCGTATTGTTATTAAACAACTCTTCTGGCACAACACTAGGTGGACTAACATAAGTACCATCATCTCCATTGTCTATAGTTCCTATAATTCCCAAAGAAAAATCAGTATTCTCGTCATTGGTATTGAGAGGATTTCCGTCAAGGGTTTTGGTATAACGCCTCCAATCACTTCTTACTAAATCCAATGTTCCAAAACGGAATACTACTGGTTCAACAAACTCTTTTAAATACATTCGTGTGAAACGGATTGACCTAAAATCTGAAATACCACCCACACTATCAGTTGCTTTATTAACTGGAATTCTAAATAAATACCACTTTGGATCAACTGTTTCTCCATTGGGTAAAATTCTTCTGTTCTGGCCTGTTACTTCTTCAACGTTTTTTGTGTCCACAATAAATTCATTATCAATATTTAATGTTGAAGGCGTAATTTCAAGTTCATACTCAAAATAACTATCAATCGTATTCATGGTGTTATCACGATTAATATCTTCTACGTCTGGCTGGGTATTAGTACCTCGTTGGGTATCTGTAAAGGTGTCTGGAGTATTACCTTCAACGCCATTGTATTTTTTATAACGGTCAAAAATATTACCATCAGCATTTAAGAAAAATTGGTAGTTATCGTTTGCAGGGTCTTCAATACCTCTAAAATTATCATAAATAGTATTGAGAAATAATTTATCAGGATCAGTAAACGTGGGTGTTTCTTCGCTATCATCATATCCATCATATCCAACATCTTGATTGTTTCTTTCCTCTCCCGTACTATCAAAGGCGTAAATTAAAGACTGGTTTTGTGGCACTACTGTTCCCCAATCTGTGGTTGGTAATAAACTAACATTTCCATCTTTAGGCAAGCCGTTTTCATATAATTTTCTACCGTCTTTAATTATATCTTCAGAAATATTTCCTAAGTTAAAAACCAGTTTACCCCCTAAACTTCCTGGGTTTTCCTGAAAAGGATCTTGTAACCAAAACTCAATATATTCTACATTTTGTTGTTCAAAATCTGTAGAGGTTAATTGACGTGTGATACCTGCCCAATTATTACTGGCTTCTGCTGTACTAATGCCATCTGCTGCATCCGGGTTAAAATTATAAGGCCCTCGTTCTTGTGGGTAATACGCCAAATCTAAAGTAAACAAAACCGAGTTTTGTCCTTGTACAATATCTCTATCAGGGAATAATTCATTTATAAAAACGCGACTTGTATAGAGACTGGATAAGTCTTCATCAGAGATTCCGTCAGGTCTTTGACTGCTGTAAAAAATAGGATCGATAGAATACCAGTTTAATAATGCCCTGTCATAACCATTTTGAATACCATTATCATCTTCTGGTCCTTCTGTATAATTCCTGCCTAATCCCAAAGGCCTACTAGATAAAAACCAAGATTGTTGCGAGCGTAAATCGACACCATTTTGCGAGCCTTCAAAATCGTCAATATACGATGTCGCTTCTCCATTAAAATTAGTGCCCTTTGGCGAACCTGGTGCTAAATAAGCAAACTCACCACGTAATGATAAATTAGATTCAACATCCGTATCAATATTAGGGAGCTTATTTGCTAAACGTGTTAAAAAAGGGACTTTGGTTGAATAGTTACCGTTAAGTCCAAAAATGGTGTTGTTTATAGGCTCTGTACCAAAGTTGGCTTTTTGAGTTATGGGGCGTTCGTTTAAATTTAACAGCGTTCCACCCAAAACAAAATTATCATTAAACTTATGTTCTATATTAATTCCTGTAAAACGGCGTGTTTGTTGTCCAAAAACCGCATTGTTTTCTGTTGACACTTCAATAGGCGTATTGGATGCTTTTAAGGCTTCGTCTAAAATTTGAACTGTTCCAGCCGTATAATTTACCGTATAGTCAATACCTTCTACTAAAACACGCCCCCCTGCCGTAACCCTGACCGAACCACGAGGCACATTAAACCCGCCTATGGGAATGCCTCCACTACCTCCCGAAGATTTATAACGCCCTTTTAATTTAAATTTGTTTTTATCTACCTCTTCCAGAGCTGCTGTTTTTGTGCTCTTATAAAGTATATCATAAACATATTTTTCTTGGTTCGGATTTGTATAAATATCTGCCTCATAGTCTGAATCATTATTATTAGGATTACTATCATCGTCCAAAATATCAAACAAATATCGCCCAAAAGGCTCTACTTTTGTGAAAATTATTTTGCCTGTTTGTGGCAATACGGTAATATTGGGAACAAAATCGAAAAAACCATCTCCATTACTTTGAGGATCATTATTAAAATTTAATTTATCTAAATTAAATAACCTTAAAAGTGGTGTTTCTACTATTTCTTTATCATCGTTTGTATTACCAGGTGTGAAATTATTAAAAATAGGAAAAGTTGTTCCTTCAACTGGATTAATAAAGTTTAATGGCGAGGCTTCATTATAAAAAATATTAAGTTTGAAATCATCCTGGCTCAAATTATAAGCTCCTGTATCATAAATATTCTTCATCATTAAATCCCAAACAGGTAATTCTACATTTGTGATACTGCTTTTTAATAACTTTAAAACTAAATTTTGATTAGTGACTTGCCCTGAATTAGCATTTATATCAGTTGCATCAACACCGTCGTTTGCAAACTCACCTACCTGATATACCTGACCTGCAATCGTAAATTGAAAGGCAACTGCCAAAACCTCATCATTGTTTAGACGCTGATTTAATGAAATATAACCTAAATCTCGATTTAATGTAAATTCCTGATTTTCTGTTAATTTTCTGGCATTTTCTAAATTGGCATAATCAAAGCCTTCGTTAACATTTGAAACTAAAATACCTGATTTTACCGTCGCAATATCTCGGATAGCTTGTGTAAGTTGGGACCCTGCGCCTCCAATATTGTTTGGATTAAAATCGTTATTACTATTATTTGGAAAAGCCCCAAAACCGGCATTTACAAAACCCGGTGGAGGGTTTTGCAAACCAATAACCTCAGATTCTCCTAAATCTTGAAGCGCCACAATATTTCTAACATTATCTGTTCTGTTACTTCTATTGGTCATCCAAACTTCAATCCTGGTAATTTGTAACCCTTTATTGTTTATAAACGGATAATCTTCTAAAGATGTATTATAAGTATCCCTAAAGTATTGTGCTAAAAAGAAGTGTCGGTTTTCATCGTAATCCCTGATAAATAAATCAAATTCCTCCAAAGTACCACCACCCTGTGATACAACCGTGTTGGCTTGCGATTTTTGTTCAGAAAAAACCCCGGTAACAGTAGTTTTACCAAATTGTAATTGCGCTTTTACACCAAATAAACTTTGTGCTCCTGTTATTAATGAACTGTTTAAAGGCATATTTACGTTACCAACTTCTATTTTTTGAATGATATCATCCTCAGTTGGTGTGTACTCTAATTTTATAAGATTTTGAAAATCGAAGGTAGATTGTGTATCGTAGTTTGCAGTTACTTGAAGTCGCGTACCCACTTTGCCTAATAAACTTAAACTTATACGCTGATCGAAATCAAAGGTAAAATTACTCCTGTTTCTCGGTGAAAATGATGGGTTATCTTGTTTTGAAAACAAAACGCCTAAGTCCATTTCAACAGAACCTTGCGGAACAACTTCAATGGTATTGCTGCCAAAAATAGCTTCAAAAAAATCTGACTTTACATAAAATTCCGGTAATAGGTTTTTTTGTGCCTCATCTGTACCATCTTTTTTACCATCAAAAGCATCAATTTTTTCTTTGTAATATGATTTTAAATTTTGCTTAGCTACTAAATCAAAATACTCTTTAGGTGTTAATATGATGGGGTAATTAATATCAAAACTACCTATTTTTTCTGTGTATATATACTTGTTTGTAGTAGGATCAAAAGTGTATTTTGACTCGATACTATTTGGGTTAGGCGTTTTAATCTCACCTAAACTAAAGCCGGTTTTAACCGAGTCTTGAGCTTGATTTGTCTGTTGGGACCATGCTAATGATGAAAACAAAAAGAGGAGAATAAAAAAAACGTTTTGACTATGCTCAACGTGACATTTTTTTATTAATTTATATAATTTGAGGTTAGTTATAATAGTCAAAATTTATTATAAATTTTTTAAGGCCTGCTTAATAATGGTTTCTACCGTGGCATCTGGTTGCTGAACCATAATTTTATCAACAACACGTTCAGCCTGCTTTTTTACAAAACCAAGCACTTCTAAAGCAGATAACGCTTCATCTTTATTGGTATTGTCTTTAGAAACAGAAACTTCATCAATATCGTAAATCTTTAAAATTTTATCTTTTAGATCTAAAATAACACGTTGTGCCGTTTTTGCTCCAATTCCTTTTATAGACTGAATTAAAACAACATCGCCCATAGCAATTCCCTCTCTTACCTGTTTTGGAGTTAATGATGATAGCATGGTGCGCGCAATACTGGACCCAATACCGCTAACGGATATTAATAATCTGAAAATTTCACGTTCTGCAGCAGAAGAAAACCCATAAAGCGTATGCGAATCTTCTTTGACTTGAAGGTGCGTAAATAATTTTAAGTTTTCAGTATCTGGAATTTGAGAAAATGTATGCAACGAGATGTTTAGCATATAGCCCACACCGTTGCAATCAATAACTACATGTGTTGGATTTTTTTCAGTAAGTTTTCCTTGAATATGTGTTATCATGTAAAATGTCCCTTAACCGACCAAATGTAATAAAATTATTTGCACCAAAATTATTTCTTATTGGCATTTTCTAATTCCCATTTTTCTTTCTGTTGCGCATCTATTACAGCAATGGCTGTCATATTAACAATCTCATCAACACTGGCACCTAATTGAAGAATATGAACTGGTTTACGCATACCCATCATAATTGGCCCAATAGAATCTGCCTCGTGCAATTCCTTTAACAGCTTATAAGTGATATTTGCAGCGTCCAAATTTGGAAATATTAAGGCATTTACTTTCTTGCCTACTAATTTTGAAAATGGGAAACGTTCGCGAAGCATGTCATCATTTAAAGCAAAATCTGTTTGCAATTCACCATCTACATCCATTTCCGGATAATTTCTATGCAACATGGAAACTGCTTCCCTTATTTTTGAAACTCTTTCATTTTCTGAAGACCCAAAGTTGGAATAAGACACCATAGCCAAAACTGGGTTTAGCCCAAACATTTTGATAACCTTCGAGGTCATTTGGGTAATTTTAGCTAAAGTTTTTGCATCAGGATCAATATTTATTGAGGTGTCACTTAAAAACAATGGCCCTCTTTTAGTCATCATTAAATTGGTAGTAGCTGCTCTACTAACGCCTGGCATTAAACCAATAAGTTCTAAAATAGGTTTTACTACCGATGGATAATTACGTGAATATCCAGAAATTAAGGCATCTGCATCCCCTTCATTAACCATCATTGCTGCAAAATAATTACGTTCTCGCATTAAACGTTGTGCAGAATAATAAGTTACTCCTCTACGTTTACGCTGTTCCCAATATACTTTTGCATATTTGTTTTTACGCTCGTTTTCTTCTTCAGTTTTTGGGTCTATAATTTCTATATCACCTTCAAACTCTATGTCTTCCATTAAAGATTTAATAGTTTCTTTTCGCCCTAAAAGAATAGGAATAGCGATACCTTCTTCATGAACTATTTGAGCTGCTTTTAAAACATCTAACTGATCGGCCTCAGCAAAAACAACATGTTTCGGATTTAATTTAGCACGATTAAGAAGCAGTCTTATTAATTTATTATCAGACCCCAAACGCTCTAATAACGAGTCCGTATATTTTTCCCAGTCTGTTATTGGGCGTTTAGCCACACCGCTCTCCATAGCGGCTTTCGCTACTGCTGGAGGTATTTTGGCAATTAAGCGGGGATCGAACGGTTTTGGTATAATATAGTCTTTACCAAATGTTAATCGGGTTTCTCCATACGCAACATTAACTTGTTCTGGCACAGGTTCCTTAGCTAATTTTGCCAAGGCTTTTACCGCAGCCATTTTCATAGCCTCATTAATTTTAGTAGCTCGAACATCTAAAGCACCTCTAAATATAAATGGAAAACCTAATACATTATTTACTTGGTTAGGATGATCGCTACGGCCCGTTGCCATAATAATATCTTCACGGGTAGCTACAGCAATATCATATTTGATTTCTGGATCTGGATTTGCCATGGCGAACACAATTGGGTTTTTTGCCATGGCCAATAACATGTCTGGCGATACGATATTCGCCATAGATAAACCTATAAAAACATCGGCATCCTTCATAGCCTCATCAAGTGTATCTATTTTTCTATGGGTTGCAAATTCGGCCTTTTCAGTAGAAAGGTCTTCTCTATCATCCCTAATAACACCTTTGCTATCAAGCATTACCATATTCTTGCGTTTAGCACCACAAGCTTGGTATAAACGTGAACATGAAATAGCTGCTGCTCCTGCACCGCTAATTACTATTTTTACTTTATCGATTTTCTTTTTAGCCAATTCTACAGCGTTTAACAAAGCGGCAGCAGAAATAATAGCCGTACCATGCTGATCGTCATGCATTACAGGAATATCCAATTCGGCTTTTAAACGTCTTTCAATTTCAAAAGCTTCAGGTGCTTTGATATCTTCAAGATTAATCCCTCCAAAAGTGGGGGCAATCATTTTAACCGTTTGAATAAACGCTTCAACATTCTCAGTATCAACTTCAATATCAAATACATCGATATCTGCAAAAATCTTGAATAAGAGTCCTTTACCTTCCATAACCGGTTTTGAGGCTTCAGGGCCAATATTCCCTAAGCCTAAAACTGCTGTTCCATTAGATATTACAGCAACTAAATTACCTTTTGCTGTATATTTATATACATGGTCTTTATTTTTCTCAATCTCTAAACAGGGTGCTGCAACACCGGGGGAATATGCTAAAGACAAATCTCTTTGACTGGCATATTTTTTTGTGGGTACCACTTGTATTTTTCCAGGAGTTGGTTTTGCGTGATATATAAGGGCTTCTCTACGTTTGCTTTCTTCGCTCATAAGGATGATTAATTAACTAAACCAACAAAGATAATAATCCTATCAAACGAGACACCCAATCTTTAAAAAAATTGATGTTTCTTTTTAAACCTTCAAACTTGGTACGTTTTACTGCTGAATTTTTAAATACTTTTTTGAATGTATATTTTAGAACAGGTTAAATATTTATAACCTATCTATTTCATCTACTCAACACTTGCCTGAATTGATAAAAGAACCGTTCAATCAATCTCAAATCTTCAGTAACAATTTCAGCAGATGCACGCATTTCCTGTCTAAATTCTATTTTTTTGTTATAAGAAGTAATTAGTGATTTTGGTAGTTCAACATCAATCAAATATAAACCTTCCTTATTTGGAATTAGCGACATATTTTTGACAACGCCATTTAATACTCCAAACTCAGCATCAGGATAATTTTCCAGTTTAATGTTGACGTTTTGTCCAATTTTAATTTTACCGGAGTTTTGGACAGGTGTTTTTAGCTTAGCTATAAAAGATGAATTTTCACTCGGAATAATAGTAAATACCAAATCGCCTTGATTTACTGTTTGATTTTCATTCCAATAGCTTAAAAAAGCAACCTGTCCTTTGATATCAGATTTTAAAACATATTGGTATTCCCAATCTTTAATTGCTTTTTTTAATTGATTGAAAGACTGGATGACATGCTTTAACAAAGTCATTTCTTCTTTTATTTTATTTATTTCTGTTCCTTTTGTTGTTTTTTGCGCATTGCTAATACCTTCCCTTATTTGGGAAATTGAAGATTCAATGTTTTTATAATTCCGTTCGGCTTGTGCAAATTCCAACTGATTATTTTCATAATCTTGGGCAGAAATAACACCTTTATCAAACAGTTTTTTATAACGTATTAAATTTTTATTCTTAATGTCCACCTCCGTTTTATTAATACTCTTTTGAGATTGGAGGTTTCTCAATCTACTATTCAACTCAGAAACTGAATATCTATTAGCGAAGGCTTCATTTGAGAACGGTTGTAATTCTTTGTTAAGTTGATATTGAATATAACTATTTTCAAATAGGGCATATTGCGCTTCAATATCCCCTAAAAACAAAATAGGCATTTCATTTAGTGGAAAATCAAATGCCTTATTATTGATTTGAATGGTATCAATTACAGATTTTAATTTATATACGTCTTTATAATTTGCCGTATTTTCTAAAATAGCCAAAACCTCATTATTATTAACCTGCTCTTTGTCTTCAACCAGAATGGCATCAAGTTTTCCGGTTATTTTAGCATATTCTTTTTGTGGTGGTATCTCAGTTGTTATTAATCCCTCTGAAAGAATAATATCAGGGTACTTGACAAACCATGATAAAAATAACAATAACAAAATCAAAGTTAAAAACAAAACATTGCCCCAGCGTATCAACCAATGAGGCACTGTAGTTAGTATTTCTTGTACTTCCTCGCTCCTTAATTCTATGTCGTTTAATTTATCACTCATTTTTCATTGCTATATTTTTTATCATTCAGAGCGAGGAAATTCTTTGTAATTCAGAAAAAAAGCAAAAGCTGAAGAATCTTTCATTTCAAACGAAGAATCTTTCATTTCAAACTATGAGATTCTTCGCTATCGCTCTGAATTACTAACGTATTTAATTTCCAAGTTCCAATTGATTTTTTACCAAATTATAATAATCTCCTTTCTTTTTGACTAAGGTATTGTGATTCCCTATTTCAACAATTTTGCCTTGATCTAAAACCACTATTTGATGTGCGTTTTTGACCGTGCTTAATCTGTGCGCAATAACGACAACCGTTTTATTTTCAAAAAAAACATTCAAATTATCCATAATGACCCTTTCATTGTTGGCATCCAAAGCAGAAGTAGCTTCATCAAAAAACAAAAAACTTGGGTTTTTATAAACTGCCCGAGCGATAAGCAAGCGTTGTTTTTGTCCCGTACTTATTCCAACACCTTCCATGCCTATTTTAGTATTATAAGATAGTGGCAAAGCTTCTATAAATGCTTTGATATTTGCAACATGAACTGCGTGTGACAATTTCTTTTTATCCACATAATCTTCTCCAACCGCAATATTATTGGCTATGGTATCATTAAAAATATAGCCCTCTTGCATAACGACCCCACATGCGTTTCTCCACGATTTTTGGGACACGTTTTTTAGGTCCTGTTTTCCTATTTTTAATTGCCCAATATTTGGCTCATAGAACCTTAAAAGCAATTTCATTAAAGTGGTTTTGCCGCTACCACTAACACCAACTATTGCCGTTATTTTTTTTGCGGGTATGGTAAGATTCAAATTCTTTAGTACCATTTGGTCTGAGCCTATGTACCTAAAGGATACATTAGATAATTGCAAGTCAGCCTCCAAAGGTAAATCCGTAATCTTTTCCGTATCCTGTTGTTCTTCATCATCTTTATTATGAATCTCAGACAAGCGATCCAATGAAATTTTAGCATCTTGAACCTCTCTAATAAAATTGATCAACTGTGCTATGGGCGAGTTAAGCTGCCCCACAATGTAACTTACGGCTAACATCATACCCAAGGTAATATCACCGTCAATCACCAATTTTGCAGAGAGTATTGTAATCAAAATATTCTTAAGTTCATTTATAAATCCCGACCCTACACTTTGGTATTGTTCCAATGCCAAACCTTCAATGGATATTTTAAACAATCTCGCTTGCAAAAATTCCCAGCTCCAACGTTTTTGTTTTTCGGCGTTATGGAGTTTTATTTCCTGCATACCGTTTATGAGTTCAATAACCTTACTTTGTTCTTGGCTTACTTGCGAAAAACGCTTATAATCCAAATCCTTTCGCTTTTTTAAGAAAATAATTATCCAAAGGAAATACAAAAAACTTCCTATCAAAAAAATAGTGAACAGTTGCAAACTATAGTATGCCAACACAAAACTAAACACCACCAGATTGACCATGGAAAACAAAACGTTCAATGAAGAGGTGGTTAAAATGCGTTCAATACGCTTATGGTCATTGATACGCTGTAATATATCTCCAGTCATGCGGCTATCAAAAAAAGCAATGGGCAAGTTCATGAGCTTGATAAAAAAATCTGAAACCAATGAAATATTTATGCGCGTACTTAAATGCAATAATATCCAACTTCGGATCACCTCAATGGACGTTCTTCCGACAAACAATGCCAATTGCGCAAATAGAATAAGATAAACAAAATGAATATCTTGGTTTTTAATCCCAACATCAACAACGCTTTGGGTCAAAAATGGAAAGATAAGCTGTAATAAACTGGCAGCAATTAAGCCAATAATGAGTTGCCATATAAATCGTTTATACTTGAAAACGTATTTTGATAGAAAAGAAAACCCGAAATTTTTCTTTTTGGCATCAAATTCCGAGTCGTAAAATTTTGGCGTAGGCTCCAATAATAAAGCGATGCCTTCTTTAGTGTCATCGTTGGCATTATTACCAATCCAAAGTTTTAAAAACTCATCTTCGGTATATTCCAATAAGCCATGTGCCGGATCTGAAATATAATAGATACTTTTTTTTATTTTATAAAGCACCACAAAATGCACTTTATTCCAATGGATGATACATGGGAGTGGGGTTTCAGACAATTTTTTTAAATCGAGTTTAACCCCAAGCGACCTAAATCCAATTTTTTCAGCGGCATCACTTAAACCCAACAAGGTACTCCCGGTACGGGTTGTTTCAGAGAAACTTCGTAGATTTTGAATAACAATTATCTTCCCATAGTATTTGGCAACTATTTTTATACATGTAGGCCCACAATCTTTACTCTCGGTTTGTTTATAGAAAGGAAACTTTTGTATGCCCATAGTATTATGATGCCTCTAAAATTAGAAAGCTATAAAAGTTAGTTATTGGGTACTTTTTTTAAGATTTGGGTTACGCCGTTTATATGGTGTTCTATTAATACATCCTTTTCTTTTTTAATTTGATACTTAATAGATGGGACTTGGAGCATAAAAAACCTGTTTTTATTAAAAACGGACTTTCTAATTCTGTTTCCAGTTTTTGAATTATTGAAAGAAATGGTTTTTTCATTAGCATCATTATTTGACATTTTAATGAATAAGTCATTTAAGAGGTAATTACCAGGCTCCAAATTTTTCCCTTTCATATTGATTTTATGGGATATAAAATAATCGCACTTAAAAATGAGTTTATTGAAATTCGGGATTAATTTGTTGTAAATGGTATTGGCAATAAAACCTTTTACCGTATTCAACTCACTTTTTCTAACCAAATACTTATCAATATGAAAAGTATCTGGCACGTGTTTCCATGCTTTTTTTCTTGTGTACTTATTAGCTTTATATAGTATCAAATGGTGCAAAAGCACTTCAAATTCATTTTTGAACGACAAAAACCCCTTTTCCCATTTTAGCTGGCCGGGCAATCCCTCAATAACCAAAAAATCAAAATGTGCTTTTAAATTGTTATTTGCTTCTTCTTTTTTGATGACGTGATGCATGCTTTCTATCTCACAATCTATATCATCGATATTTCCACCTGCCTGTAAAAAATTATGTTTAAAGTTGCATTCGTCAAAGCAGTAATGCGTGTCTGACTGAAAAACCATTTTGTAATCTTTACTTTTCTTGAACAGGTTATTGATTATTTCTGTGTTTTTAAACAACATAAACGAGCCTGTTGGGTAATCATTTCTAACAGAAATTACATCGTAGTTGCTTAATAAATCCTCAGTTATAAATTCTCGTATTCTACCAAATATAATGTCAATATCCGTCATGCCCCAAAAATCATAATCTTTAACATACTCCGAAAAAATGATACCATAAGCAGGTTTTAAGTCACAAAATTTATAGGCATACTGTATATTAATTTTAAAACCTAGTTTTTTGGTTGCCAACAGATCAAATTCATCTATTGTAAATGGAGTTAGTTTTACATTCTTTGGAAGTTTATAGCTAGTTTGGCAATCTGAAAAAATGATAAAATCCACAGTTGGATTATAGCTACATGATTTTAGGAACAGGTTAAAATACCATGGGAAGTTTCCGAAATAGCAGGTTATTAATATAATTTTTTTCAAAATTGAACTTATTACTTTCTTAAACTTATATCATCGATTATTTTTTTGAAAACAAGCGTATCAGATGGTCGAGGTGCATTTTCTAAAACAATTTCATTTTTTGGGTTAAAAATAACGTACCTAGGTATTCCACTAACTTTTAAAGCACTAGCCAATGAAGTTTTTGTGCCTCCTAAAATTAAATATTGGTTTCTAACATTGAGGAAGTCACTTAATTCTTGTGAGGTTTTTTCCCACTTGTCTTGGTCTTTGTCAATAGATAAATAAATCCATTCTACATCCCTTTCTATTGCCAATTTATCCTTGAAATCCTTTACCCTTTTTATCTCATCAATACAGGGTGGGCACCAACTGGCCCAAATGTCTATAACACGTATTCGTTTTGTGGAACGCTTAAAAACGTCGTTTAGAGTTAAAGTATCTCCAGTTAAAGAAATTAATTTTGTTATATTCAAAGCGGCATCGGATAATTTGAAATTAAAAGCATCCAAACTTGTATTTATTTTAATCATTTCGTCCTTGTAAGATTGGTCTGTAAATTCACTTTCATACTCTTTTATCAAAGATTTCAGGACCTTAATATTGTTAATACTATAACCAAATCCTCTCATTTCATAGTCACGTATCATTTTGGCAATGGCAAATTTTTTCATTTTTCCATCGAAATTTTTTTCAATGAATTCTTTTTCGGCCATAAGTCCTTCTTTGGTAAATGGTTCAGCAGTTGAAGAATCAAAATAATAGCGTATAAATTGATTTATATTAAGCTTAAAAGAGACACTGTTTTCCAAGAGACTTGCATCTTTAAAATCATTTATTATAACATTATCAAAATAATAGTTAAAATCGAATTGATTTTCTTCAGAACCATACTCGTTGATGATTAAAGGGATGAGTCCATCACGTTTTACACGATACATTCCTAAAATCCCATTACTTTTAATCTGTCTTGGGCACATTAACTCAAATAAGTATTGATGCTTTAAATCCCCTTTAACCGCTTCTACAAAGTTTTTGGAAACAATGTTGTTGTTTTTAACATAATTATTAAAAAAATCTTTTTTTAACTTGTAAATGGAATCGACAGCTTTTTTGTAAGCATATAAATCACCTTTATAACCATTGTAGTAATAAATGGGTGTTGCATCATACAATTGCGTATAAAAATTATTTAGGTGGGCATTTTTTCCTTTAAAACTAATTTTTTTGTTTTTTATTTCAAACATAACAGTATCTCCAGGTGTTATAAAAACCTGTCCTTCATATAAAGAATTAGCACTACTAAAAGCCACTTCCAAGAATCTAGAAGAGGTTACATTATCCAGTACTATTTTTAAAGAGTCTCCATACACTTTTGCCTTATCACGATGATTTTTGTAAAGGAAAACAGAACCATCTTGTAAATTAAAAGAATTTAAAGCACTAGCGTCATCAGACGTCCCTATAAGCCAAAATTTTTGAGGAATTATGCGCTTCTCTTCCAAAGCAACCAAGGGTTGGGTTGTGTTTTTTATTTCTCTAGTTTTTTTACAACCAATACAGATGAACAAAACTAATAATGCAACTGATTTTTTTAATAAATTCATATCCTTATTATTAATTAACAGAGAAAGAATTCCTTCTTTTCTCTGTTAATTTTAAACCATACTAGTATAAATGTATTATCCTGTACATATCCATGTTTCACCTGCGCACCAATGCTCACATTCATTTGAACTACAACTGACAACTGAATATGACCTATCGCTATTTGGACAATAACAAGAACCACTTCCTACGCTTCCACCACTAATAACCCGCATCTCATCTCTTGTAAGATGCTCTTTTACCGATTTTAAACTAATTTTTTTCATAATAAAGATATTAAATTATATGCCTACTCTGTTATAGCTTTTCGGCTTCTGCTTTAAAAACAAAAGATATTAATTACAAGTCTTTTGTTAAAACAAAAACGCTTACTAAAAGTAAGCGAAAGTGGAAAAATCACCTTCTAGAAAATATTTAAAATAAACTTGTTTTCGAATTTTCTAACAGAATATTCTTGATTTTTATAAATTTTCTCTTAACAGTCCTTCCAATTCCTCTAAAGAAATATTCTTACTGATTAATATGCCTTTTTCATTCAAAAGGCACAATGTAGGAAAACTAATTATTTGGTTTTCCTTTGAAAGAATACCATTCTCGTCCAAGTACTGATCCCATTCGAGATTATGACTTTTAATGGTGTTTTTCCATCTCTCAATTTCTGCTGTTTTATCGACAGAAATACTTACTACTTGAAAGCCTTTATCATGATATTCATTATATAGCCTTTTTAATTCTGGATATAGCTCTAAACATGGCTTACATCTACTAAACCAAAAATCAATCAAGGTATATTTATATTTAGAGTCAAATATTAGTTTGCCATTATTAAAATAGCTGTTTTTAAAATCCAATGAAGGAAATTTACTATCCAATTTGATTTCTACGTTATTAATTTTTTCTTGTAAAATCGGGAATAGATATTCGCTTTTAATTTTATCTGAAAAAAAAGGGAGTATATTTTCATATTTTTTTTTATAACCTTTAGCAGAGAAGCTTTCTATTAAAAACCATAAACCAACATAAGAATTGGGGTTTGATTTTATATAATCAAACAATTTGTTTTCATACTCTGTACTATTTTTATATTTAAAAAGGTTAAAGGAGTTATTAATACAGTCATATTTGTTATAATTACTAAAAACAAATGGAATAAATTGATTTATAAATTCACTTTGTATATTACTATCAACAATACTGCATTCCCCGTCTGGGTTTACAATAATATTTTCAACTGTTTTATCAAGAAAATAGTAACCACCTCTAAAAGGTATATCTAACTCACTTTTTAATTTAAGAAAATACATTTGAGGATAAGACTTATACTCGCTAAAAAAGAAAAATTTGTTTTTAACATGAGAACTAAGCATAGGAATGCCATAATACTCTTTATCAATAAATCCGTTTGTTAAACTTATTGAATCGTTATCAATTTCTTCATTTTCAAATGAACCATTGATTTTTCCGTCGTGACAACATATAACAGTTATAGTAATAAAAAATAATATAGTTTTTTTAAATTGTATCATGCTTATAATTACTATTTTCTTGATTATTTGATTAATTTGTTATGCTATACAACAGGTGTCACACTTAAATTTACCATCGCTAACAATAGAAGAACAGCCTGAAGAACAACCACTGTCCGCATTACAGCCACCTGAACCACTACCACCACTAATAACCCGCATCTCATCTCTTGTAAGATGGGCTTTCATTAAATTTAAACTAATTTTTTTCATAATAAAGATATTAAAAATTTTACCTACTCTGTTATAGCTTTTCGGTTTCCGCTTTAAAAGCATAAGTTATTGATTACATATTTTTTTTTAAAGCAAAAACGCTTACTAAAAGTAAGCAAAAGTGGAAAGTTGCAATTAAGAGTTAAAAATACCATGGAAATTTACCGAAGTAACAAGTAAATAAAAGTAAGCTTTTCAAATTTGTAGTCACTGTAAGAGTTCTTCTAATTTCATCTTCAAATCATCAATATCAAGTTTATCATCATCGGCCGTTAAATATCTATTAATAATATATCCATTTCTGTCAATTAAAATATATGCTGGAATAGCACCTATATTGTACTCCGTATTGATTTCTATTTTATTTTTTCCTGAAAAAATATGATGCCACATATCTATACCATCCTTTTCAATAGCTTTCTTCCAATCGTCAACATTTTTATCACTTGAAAGACCAATTATTTCCAGTCCCATTTTGTGGTATGTTCTATATAATTTTTTTAGACTAGGGTTTGCTTTACGGCAAGGGCCACACCAACTTGCCCAAAAGTCGAGCAGTACATATTTCCCTCTGAACGCCTCTAAACTGATTTCATTTCCATATAAATCTGTAGATATGAAGTTTGGAGCTAAATCCCCACTTCGCACGGATATTTTGCTTTTATCTATCATTAGTTTTAGTTCTTGACCATATAAACTGTTTTTCACAATTGAGTTAAAACTATTATAATAAAATTCTGCAGAATCCAATGGCATGCTTCTAAAATAATATTTGTCTATAAAATATGCGCTTAAATATGAATTAGGGTTCTCAATTGCAAATTTCAATCTTTTGTCTTTAATTTTATCAAGTTTCTTCTTCCAATCATTCCTTATATTTTGTATTTGACTTAATAAAATATCAGAGTCGTCTCCAGAATTTTTCAGTTTTTGCAACAATCTATTACGTTCCAACAATAAAGGAGTTATTTCAGAATAAATAGGCTCCTCAAGTTTGCTCAATACCTCATATTCTTTTTGGGTAATAGAGCCAACAATTTTAGCTTCTTTAAACTTATTTTCTTCCAATGATATATAATTTTTCTTAGGTTCGACAAAAAAACCAATAAAATTTTTATCGTCATTTGACGAAGTATAATCTGATAACATCATATGTGTAGCTCCATTTATTAACCCTTTAGTCATAAATTCATTGTCTTTAACAGTAATTGTATCTACAACAGGGTTATTTTGATAGTCACTATACTTTAATATAACATTCTCAATATTGGTGCTCTCCAGTTTTCCATAGAGAATAAATTCATTACTATCATTTTGTTTTGAACATCCTAACAAAAAACTAAACAGTATCCAACCAAATATTAATATTTTATTTTTATACATTCTTTAGCATGGCTTAATTAATTAAAACAGTTTTAATAAATAATCTACGTAGAAGCCAATAATTAGCTTCTACGCAGATTACTTGTTTAGGGGCTTGTATAACAAGTACCACCACTGCAATTAGGGCAATAATTGTTGTAACAATCCGCTGAAGTACTGCAACTAGGGAAATCATCGCAATTACTACTTCCACTACCACCACTAATCGAACGCATCTCATCTCTTGTAAGATGTGCTTTCATTAAATTTAAACTAATTTTTTTCATAATAAAGATATTAAAAATTTCACCTACTCTGTTATAGCTTTTCAGTTGCCGCTATTTTTGGTATATATTTTTCTACGTTAAAAAATTCGTCATCAAGTAACTCATCAATAAAAAAAGGTAAATCTGCAATCTCATATTCGTCTGGGTATTTGTAGCCATTTACGAACAAACATGGTGTAAAGTTGAACCCTTGTTCCCTGAACCAAGCGTGTTGAAGATGCAATGTGTCTATCATCTCACCATTATTTTTTCCTGTTTTGTGTTTGGCTAACCATTTATCATCATCCTTAAACTCATCCCAATAATCCATTGCTTTATAATACGCTTCTGGGTTGTCTTTGCTAAAAGTGATTAGGTGTTTTAGGAAACCTTCTAATCGTACGTTTTTTGGATTTAAACTATAGTATATGGAAATACTTAGTTGTTGCTTGTACTTACCTAATATAGTTTTCAACATATAGTGGGGTTCTCTACAATGTCCACAATAAGGGCTAGTAATGATGCTTATTTTTAAAGGGGCATTTGGTTTTCCAAACAATAAAGGGCTATTTGGTAAACTATAAAGTTCTGAACTCGTCAGCATTTTTATAAATAACACGTAGTTTCTTTTAAATCGATTAGCTTTTTGTTCTGCTGTTTTTAAATGATTGACTTTTTTTAAGATATTTTTTAATGGAAACCATAGTGCCATTAATAAGGTGGTAATAGCTAAGAACAGAAGTAAACCGAATGGAGTAATATTAAAACTAAAATGACTGCTTAGAGCAAGTGTTGTATAGAATAATTCGGCAAGTACTACCCCAATAATTACCAAACATATAGGGCACCATTTTTTCTCAATAAATTTTTGATAATAAAGTGAGGCCATTAAAATAGGTGTGGCAAGTATGAGAAGTATGGTCTGTATTGAAAAGTAATCATTATTATGGTTTGAAAGCCCCATGAGAAATAAGGTGCTAATTTGTGTAGCAAAGAAAAGAATGCTTAAATCGCTGAAATTAATGGTATTAAATATTTTCCATTTGACTGAATTTACAACAGTATTGCAACTGGTTGTTGCCGTTACGTTACAAAATTTATCCAATAATTTGTTTTTGGTACTGAATATATCTTTTAAAGCTGCTATTGAAAACAACACCCCAATTATTGGGAATGCATAAAAAAGTACAAACCAAATATTTGTAAAATCTATAAACAACACAGATGCAAAAAGCAATAAAGAAATTAATAGCAACGAACGATTGAACCAATTTTTTGATTTGGGTTTTAATAGTGTTTCCTCATGCTCTGCGAGTAAAACAACATCATCCCATAAGGATTCAAAATCATTTTTTGGTACTGAATTATTTTTTTCGCTGCCATTTGTGTAAAGAAAACTATTATCTTTTTTTTCAACAAACGATAAAAAATCTGTATGTCCTTTTTTTAACCGTGCGATAAATGTATTAGGCAACAAATCAATTTCTGATTTTTTAATCTTAAAAGCACCATTGTTAATATTAAAAAAGTTTAAGGTATCACTCAACGCCAATAAGGAGGGAAAATCGGGATGGGAGTTGAATTGAAACTCAAATTCCTCCTTATCCAAATGTATTTGCTCTGCATCTAAATATTTGAAAAGCGGCTTTAAAGGATCCATCATTAAATTGATTGAAATTGATAATGACATAAATCTATAACAATCAAAACTTTAGGGAAAGGAAAAACGCTTACTAAAAGTAAGCAAAAGCGGAAAATGTTCCATCCAAGAATAAAATGCCTTTAAATAAACCCTTTTTCTTTTGCTGCTAAAATTAAATCGCGGTCGCTGCCATCTGCAACATTAAATTTTACTTTAAGGTTTCGCCTTCTCTTGTCGATTGCAGATTTTGTAAGTGCTATGAGGTTTTGAAGTTCCTTCATTTTAGCACCATTTGAGATTTCGTACAGTATTTGCATGTCTATGGCGTCTAAAACCGTATTGTCCGAGGCTCTTTGCTTTAGCAGGGCTGCTACTTTATGGCTATAATAGTTTTTATGGTTCATGACTTTTTCGATGGCAGTCACTACATCCATAAAAACCATGTCGCTTTTAACCAAAAACCCATCAGGCTGTATGGTTTTCATAATATTGATTAAACGAAAAACATCTGTATATCCAGTAATTACAATAATCTTTGCTTGTGGTAATAATGCTCTGATGATATTACCCAAATCTTCGCCCGAACGAATTTTATGGTCAGCAGTAGGTTGTAACCTAATATCCAAAATAAACAGATCCAGACCTATACCTTTCTTTGCTTTCTTTATTTTATCATAAGCCATTTGGCAGTCTGTAGCATGCTTAATATTAAATTTAAACTCTGTTACATTATTTTCAACATGCCAAAGTGCCCTTTCGTAATTCTCGATAGCCATAGGCTCATCTTCAATAATTAATACATTTGTAGTGCGAGGCATATTTCAAGAAGATATATTGAGTTAAAAGCCCAATTAAAAAACAAATTAACGAGAGTGCTATTGAATGTTTCTGTCGAGAGAGAAATATAAATGTAAGAAATATATTTTAAAAATAAGTCTTTTGTAAAAAAAAAAAGACAAGAATCTTTTTGTATTTGATAAGAATTTATTTGGTTTAATCTTTAAAAAAATTGATGTTTCTTTTTAGACCAAAGAACTTACATACAAACCCTAAAATTTTAAGATTTATTGGATGCCAGAGCGGATCCATTTTGATTTTTTCAATCCACTTAGAATCCTAATAAGGATTAATAAATGTATTTATTTGTGAACGTGTTATTTTAGGGTTTGCACCTTCACTTTGTGCTACTAAAGCGCCCACAGCACAAGCAAAATCTATAGCTTTTTGAGGATTTACATCATTTAATAATTGACTTATTAACGAACCCAAAAACGAATCGCCGGCACCTACTGTATCTAAAACTTTAATAAGATAACCGCTATTGTAATAAAACGTGTCGTTGTATAACAGGACTGCTCCATGGTGTCCTTTGGTAACGCATATATGTTTTGTATTCGTTTTTTGAGCTATGTAGCGTATATTTTGTTCCATTGAACGGTATTTGGAACCTAAGTAGCCGCTTACTTCATACAATTCATCATCATTGAATTTTATAAAATCTGCTTTATTCATTAAATGAATTAAAACGGCTTTTGTATAATATGGCGGCCGTAAATTCAAATCAAAAATCTTATAATTGGCATGTTCCAAAAGTTGAAATAATGTGTTTTTAGAAACATCATTTCTTGCTACCAAGCTACCGAACACAAATGCATTAGCCTTTTTAACTAAATCTATTGCCTTTTTATCAATACCAATGTTATCCCATGCTCTAGGAAAATTAATATCATAGGATGCCGACCCTTTTTCGTCCAGCATCACTTTTACTTTTCCTGTTTTAAATTTATTATTTATTTGAACATGATTTGTGTTTACACCATTTTCAACCATATAATCCAATAGCATTTTACCCCGCTTGTCATCGCCAACGCTACTAATCATAGCAACATCATTATTAAACGACTGCAAGCGCAAAGCCACATTTAGTGGTGCTCCACCAATTTTTTTATGTGTAGGGAACACATCCCATAAAACCTCTCCAAAACAAACTATTTTCTTCATAGCTTAAATTTAAAACAAATCCAGAAGAAATCATATAATTTCTTCTGGATTTTAAAAAACTAACTCAAAAAACTAAACAAATACTTTTAATTTTAATATCCAGGGTTTTGGTCATATAAACCACCTGTAAAATCAATTTCTCTTTGTGGTATTGGGTAATACTCATCTCTACCTGCTGTAAATTGGGCATTGGTTAAAAAATCTTTTCTTGTTTTTTCAACAGCTAAATACCCATTAAGCACTTGTTCTGCTACGCCCCATCTAACCAGATCAAAAAACCGAGGGCCTTCCATACCAAACTCCAAACGTCTTTCAAAAACGAGTGCTTTTAAAGCTTCTTCTTGAGACAGCCCCATGGGGTATGTTCCTACATTGTAAACATCAGTTGCTCCAGCATCCAGTTGACGTTGTGTACTAGCAGCAGCTCGAGTTCTGATTTGATTAATTATAGTTACTCCTGGATCCACTTGCCCCATTTGAATTAAGGCTTCTGCTTTAAACAAAAGCACATCAGCGTAACGGATAAAATCTATGTTTTTAGACGTTCCAACAAATGGCCCCTCTTTTACATAACATGAACAATCGGGTGCTTGTTGCTCTTTCATATTTCCAAAATAACCATATACACCAGGGTCTCTTGCCCAACTGAAATTATAAATCATATCACCAGCTTCAGTAACTGTATTACGATATTTAAACGGACGGCCAGGGATACCAACAGTATGATCAATTCTTGGATCCAAAGTTATTCCCCCTGCCAATGCTGTTTCCCCATTACCATCAACAACATCAAAAATATTGGTATCATTAAATGTGTCTAATAAAGGTAATCCAGAGGCATCCGTTTTAAATGCATTGACCATATTTTGGCTGGCTAAATGGAAACCACAACAACCATATAAACCAGTACCATGTGGTGAATTTAATCCTGTTACGAAACTAACTCTACCAACAGTTGTTCCATCGTTAATAGAAAATTGTGCAGCCCAAATAGATTCTGGGCCATTATCAAAACCATCTAAATAATTATTCCCATAATCTGCTTCCAAACCACCAGTAACATCATCTGCAAAATCGACAACTTCTTGTAGACGAGACATATTAATACTAGTTACTTGATGTGTATCATTTTGTTCATAGGCTTGATATAAACGCAATTTTGCTAAATATGCAGCAGCAGCATTTTTATCGGCTCTACCCACTTGATCTTGAGCTTGTGATAAATTATTATAAGCAAATAAGAAGTCATCTGCAATAGTATTCCACAACGCATCATTATCAACATCATTTGAAACCAAAATAATTTCCTCTTGTGTTAGGTCCTCAGTGATATATGGAATTTTCTTAAATAACAACTTAAGCATAAAATGCGAGTGCGCTCTTAAAAAGCGAAGCTCTGCTTGCCTAGTAGTTTTATCAGCATATTCAGAATCAGGAATTTCGTTAATTACTCTTAGAGCAAAATTTGCTCTTGAAATGGCTTTATAATAATTAGTCCAAGTTCTTGGTCCCATCCAATCTGAAGGATCATCAGCTACGGTTAAGTTGTATTGCTCGTATCTATCAACAATATCAACATCACTACGGCCGCCTCCGCCTTTGTAGGCATCGTCAGATCGTACACTACCAAATACCCACATACTAGTTAAAGGCCCTACCATCTCATCATTTGCCATTCCAGCATAAGCAGCAACAACTAAGGCTTCTGCATTTTCTGCAGTAGCAACATTTTCGTTAGATAATACGCCTTCTGGTTCGTATTCTAAAAAGTCTTCGGAACACCCTACTACAATACATGTAGCAAAAAGTCCTATTAACAGTGTTTTTATATTTTTCATGTTTACCATTTTTTTAAAAGTTTATGTTAAGTCCTAGTGAAAGTGTCGTAGGTACGGGAATATTATCCACGTTTGTTCTTTCTGGGTCTGCACCTATATAATCGTTAGGTGTGAACCAAAACAAATTCTCTCCTTGAAAGTAAATTCTAAGACCTGTCATACCTGCCCATTTACTAATCATTTCCTCTGGAAGCGAATAACCAAATTGAAGATTTCTCAATTTGAAATATGAATTTTTTCTATACAGATAATCTGAAATTCTTTGATCATTAAAAGCTAATGATAATGATGGAATGTCACTTCCTGTATTAGTAGGTGTCCATGCATCTAATACACCTAAGCCAGAATTTTCTCTGCCTGATGCATAATTATTCCAAAAAATGTATGGGTCTTGTCCTATTCTACCAGCAACACCTGATCCGAAAACTGAAAAGTCAAAATTCTTATAATTTAAATCAATGCGAATACCATATTCTAAATCTGGTAGAGTTGTACCTAAGAAATCTCTATCTTCTGCACCTATACTGCCGTTACCACTTAAATCTTGGAATTTTAAACCGCCTGGTCTTGCACCAACTTGTGTTGGACTTGAATCAATATCTGCTTGACTTTGAAATAACCCTGCTGTTTTATATCCGAAAATAGAAAATTGGGATTGTCCTATTATAGAGTTATCTATTGTTCCTGGAAACGATGACACTACCTCATCAGGCAACTCGGTTATTTCATCTTTAAAAGCACCAAAGTTGGTAGATACTGCAAATGATAATCCATTATCTAAAGTTTTAGAATATGTTAAAGCCAATTCCCAACCTCTAGTTTCAGTTGTAGCTCCGTTTAAAACACGTTGCTGACCTTCACCAACTACTGATGCAATTGGAGGGGTTGTTAAAATATCACTTGTTTCCCTTGTAAAATAATCAAATGAACCAACAACATCGTTATTAAACAATGTGAAATCTATACCAAAGTTGAATTCTTTGGTTGTTTCCCATTTTAGTTCTGGATTAGCACCTTGTATAGATACAAACCCAGAAGGTAAATTACCTGTATCTGCTCCATTTAAATCATAAGCTGTACCTACATTGTAAAAGGTGTTAAAAAAGAAGGTATCTCCTGTTGCTTGTAATTGATTTTGACCATATCTAGATTGAAATAAACCAAAACGTGCTACATCTCCGATGGATTGGTTACCCACTTCTCCGTAACCAGCTCTAAATTTTAATGCGTTTACAAGGTCATTATCATTCCAAAATTCCTCGTTACTAATTCTCCATCCAACAGTTGCTGCTGGGAAAATACCATATCTGTTATCAGCACCAAATCTAGAAGATCCATCACGACGCAATGTGAAAGATGCTAAATATCTATCTTCAAAAGCATAATTTATTTTCCCAAATTGAGATAATAATCGACTTCCTGTTGAAGAACCCACATTAGTTTTTGCTCCGGTAGCGGCATCTAATTGGAAAAATGATTCTGTTTCCACAGCAAATCCGTCAGCTTGTGCAATGACACTATTAGAATCATCTTTAATAGATTCCGCTCCTAATAAAACACCTATTTTATGTTTTTCATTTAGTTCTAACTGATAGTTTAATGTGTTAGTAAATACCAAACTGGTAAATCTATTTGTACCTTGAATTAATCTATTATTACCTCTGGTAATAAAACCATTATTTACTCTAGTTTCAATATCTCTTCTATCAACACCACCGTAGTCCAAACCTAAACTAGTTCTAAATGTTAAGTTTTCAATAATATCAAATTCACCATAAATGTTACCAAAAAACGTAGTTCTATTGGTATTATCCCAACGGTTTAAATATTGCATGAGCACAGGGTTATTTCTATCTGAATAACCTGCACCTAATGGGCCTGCAAACTCTCCATTTGCATCAAAAACCGGCAATGTTGGTGCTAAAGTAATTGCTAATTGAGGAATAAATGCACTACCTACATCACGAGAACCTAAAGTTTCATCAGAGGTTGATATTTGCGTATTAACACCAACTCTTAATCTATTATTAAATAAATTAAAATTAGAATTTAATTTTGCTGTAATTCTTTCATATCCTGTGTTTTTTAAAATCCCAGTATTTCTTAAATGACCAATATTTAACAAATGGAAAGAATTATCCGTACCACCAGAAACAGAAATTTCATTGTTATACACATAACCTGTTTCATAGGTTTCGTCTTGCCAATCGGTATCTCCTGCCGGAACAGTAGGATCGCCCCCTACAAAAGGTTGTATAGTAACACTGTTTAAAACGGGGTTATTAAAATCGCCATTCCAGTCAAAATTATATATTTCACCATATCCACCATTAGGATCTGCACCATCGTTAACAGATGCTTGCCATAATGCCTGCCCTCTTTGTTGTGCATTCAGCATATCATAACGTTGTTGCTTCTCGGAAAGTACAGAAATATTAGAGTTTATACTCACTTTAAATTTTTCCCCACCAGCAGCTTTAGCACTGTTCATGGTTGTTACAATGATTACTCCGTTACCCGCACGAGCACCATAAAGTGAAGATGCAGATGCATCTTTAAGCACCTGTACAGATTCAATAGCACTAGGATTAATACTTGCAAAAACTTCTTGTCGTTGTGTAGGCACACCGTCAATAACGAATAAAGGATTATTATCTCCCAAAGTAGTAGCGCCACGAATTAAAATATTGTTGCTAGTACCCGTTGGGTCGCCATTTTTTTCTATAAATAGTCCAGGAACTCGTCCTTGCAACCCTTGGATGGCACTACCAGAACTCATACTTACGCCTTCTGTTGGCCCTAAGTCAACAACGGTAATAGCTCCAGTAACATCTACCTTTCTTTCCCTGGAATACCCAGTAACTACAATTTCATCAAGTTCTGCAGCATCTGCTATAAGAGCAACATCTACAACAGAACGGTTATTTACTTGTACTTCTTGGGTTTTATAACCAATATAGCTAAATACCAAAGTGGCATCATCACTAACATTTTCTAATGTGTAATTTCCATCAAAATCTGTAGCAGCTCCTTGCGTGGTTCCTGACACTACTATTGAAACACCTGGAAGCGGCATCCCATCTGCTTGATCAGTAACAGTACCACTAATTTGGCCTTGAGCAAATATGCTAAAAAGAGCAAATATGGGTAAAAATAACAGTTGTTTACATTTCATAATTAATTAGTTTTAGTTAAAATTTAGTTTATGTACTTCGATATTATCGAGAATAAATTCTTGGTTTTTGGCTTCAATACTTAGTTTATCATAGGGGGCATTTGGAAAGAATATTTCTGTCATCACAGTTTCTCCATTATCATAAAACAACTCAATAGATGTTTTATCCAATAAAATGGTGCCCGTAAGGTTTTCATGGGTTGATGTTCTTGAAGCCGTTGAGACTTTATTAGCAAAGTTTTCAGAAAAGCTTGTTTTCCCTGAATTTTTTCGGTCTATAAAAAACGCTTTCTTTGTATTATCATAGCCAAATAACAATTCATCACCTAGCTTGTTTGATAATTTAAAAGTGTATGTGGTTTCTTTTAAATCTGAAATATTAAATTGAATTTCTGTACTAGACAAATCCATAGCATCAGCATCTATAATTTTTGTATCACCCTTGATAGCAATATTTTCCTTTTTATATTTGGTGCTTCTGTAATTAGTAAGCTCCTTTACAGGATTAAATAATAATCTATAACCGCTCTCATTTTTTTGAAGCTGTACTTCTCTAGCTACAGTCATAGCGCTTCTCCAAGTTTCAGTTGGTACTTTTTGGGCATAATCCCAATTGGACATCCAACCTAAAATGAGTTTGCTACCGTCTTTTCTTGTAGCGTTAGACCATGATACGCCTGCATAGTTATCTCTACCAAAATCTATCCAATAATTATGTTCTTCATTCAATGCGTTTTCAAAATCTTCATCCATTGTGAATATTGTACCATCAAAATCTCCAATAAAATACTGGGTAGCACTACCGCCATTTGGACCACCAGGATTAATACTTACAAAAAGCACCCACTTAGATTCATCTGTTCCTATTACAGGTAATTGAAATAAATCTGGACATTCCCAAACACCGCCATGACCGCCAATACCTTGTCCGAAATCTGAAAGCAAGTTCCATTTTTTTAAGTCTTTTGATTCATAAAACATGATTCTATCACCAGCAGCAAGAACCATCACCCATTTATTCCGTTCTTCATCCCATGTTACTTTTGGGTCCCTAAAATCTTTGAATTTATCATTATCTATAACTGGATTGTTCTCATACTTTGTGAATGTTTTACCTTCATCATTACTGTAAGCAATACTTTGTGTTTGCTTCCAATTGTCAGTCCCCTCTAGCTGTTTTGAGCTTGTATACATGGCCACAATAGGTATGGCATTACTTACCTCTCCAAAACCAGAACTGTTGCTAATATCAACTACAGCACTACCCGAAAAAATAGTCCCTAATTCATCTGGATAAATAGCTATGGGTTGCTCAGTCCAAGTAATCATATCCGTACTAATGGCATGCCCCCAATGCATAGGTCCCCATACATTACTTTCTGGATGATACTGAAAGTATAGATGATAATATCCATTGTAATAGAACATACCGTTTGGATCGTTCATCCAATTAGTTTTAGGTGTAAAATGATAGTTAGGTCTATACAAATCTTCTTCTGTATAAGACATAGCTTCTTCAATGTCACTTTGTTTAGTTTCAGCTGTCTTTTTGCAACTGATAAAAGCCACCAAAACAAGCACAATAAAAAACAGGTTTTTTAATTTCATTTGCTTCATAATATTATAGTTTTAGTTAGTTTAATTTTTATCTTTAATTAGTTTTTTACTTAATTCTTCAAGTGATACGCCTTTGGTTTCTGGCATCATAAAGGCAACAAATAATAATTGAAGCACCATCATTATTGCGAAAATGAGAAATACCATGCCAGCCCCTATGGTTGAAAACAATACTGGGACTAATGAAGGCACAACGGCTGCTAATACCCAGTGTACCGAACTGCCAAATGATTGCCCCGAGCCTCTTAAATGATTCGGGAAAATTTCGGAAATGAAAACCCAAATAACCGTGCCCTGGCCAATAGCATGCGCCGCAATAAACATGAATAAAAATATAGGCATAGAACTACCTTCCCAATTCAATAAAAATGCAGCCGAAACTAATGATAACGATATAATGTAACCGAATGAACAGATATACATTAACTGCCTTCTGCCTAATCTGTCTATCAGCATGATACCTAATAAGGTAAAAAGCATATTGGTAACTCCTACGCCTATACTACTTAATAATGCCGAACTTTCTTCAAGACCTGCTTCTGTTAAAATTCTTGGGGCATAATAAAGTAATGCGTTGATTCCTGATAATTGATTGAAAAACGCAATAAGGAATGCTAGTATAAGTGGAAATCTATATTTTTTAAGGAAAATGTTTTCGTTGGGTACGGTGTTCTCCATTTCATCCTTTATTTCCATCACCAGTTTCCCTGGATCCTGAAAAGGGCTGATGGTTTGAAGAACATTTACTGCTTCACTATTTCTAAATTTTGTAAGTAACCAACGGGGGCTCTTGGGTATTGTAAAAGCTAAAACAGTATAAATAACTGCAGGAAGTGCCTCTATACCTACCATCCATCGCCATGCGTTTTCACCTATATTATTTAATAAGTAATTAGATAAAAAAGCGACAAGAATACCAAATACAATATTGAATTGATAAAGTCCTACTAACTTACCTCTATCTTTTGCTGGTGCAATTTCAGAAATGTAAGCAGGTGCTGCAATGGTTGATGCACCCACACCTAAACCTCCAATAAATCTAAAAAAGGCAAACGTCCAAGGATCATTTGATAATGCAGACCCTATTGCAGATATGGTATACAAAGCACCAATCCATATTAAGGTATTTTTACGTCCTATCTTATTTGTAGGTATACCTCCAAAAAAAGCTCCTATTACTGTACCCCACAATGCCATACCCATTACAACTACGCCATGGAACATATCTGAAGAACTCCATAATAATTGTAATTTTTTTTCTGCCCCCGAAATAACAACGGTATCAAATCCAAAAAGGAAACCAGCTAAAGCCGCTGTAATAGACCATATTAGTATCTTCTTATTCATGTGGTGGTGTTTAGTTGGTAATCTAGTGGGTGCAAATTACATGGAAAGGCTGTTTTACTATGTTACATTTGTATCAATAGATAATGAAATTGTTAACTCTACACTTAAAACCATGTAAATAATTGATTTTTAGATAATTAATATTTGATATTTTCTTGGAAAAAAAACTGAACTCTAAAATTGTTACATCATTGTTTCAAAATGGTTACTTCTTTTTATTATTCAAAATGTTAATTTGACAAAAAATAACATGAATATTTATCATTTTCGTTGAATACAGTCACATAATTATTAGAATGCTTAAAAAAGCCTTCTATAATTTATAAGAATTACAAAATGGTAGCTACTAAATGAAGAAGTCATACTAATTACAATAGTTTAAGACTCCTCTCTATTCGCTTTTGGTGAATTGTCGAATTTATTCTTAAAACTTGTTGAAAAGTAATTGGGTGAAGAAAAACCTGTTGCATATGCAATCTCAGAAATTGTTAATTGGGTTTCCTGTAAAAGCGTTTTTGCCTTTTCTAAGCGTATATTTTGAATATAATCACTAATTGAAACGCCTAAAATAGCTTTGGTTTTTCGGTATAACTGTACTCTAGAGATATTTAATACACTAGCTAAATTTTCTACAGAGAACTTAGAATTATCTAAATTCTCATTTATTATTTGATTGATTTTAGATAAAAAATCCTGTTCAATGGAACCAAAATCATGTTCTGTATTTATTTTGTGAATGTTATTTATAAAATAATAGCGAAGCTTTTCGCGATTGTAAATCATGGTTTTAACCGACTGGGAAAGGATAGCAAAACTAAAGGGCTTGGTTAAGTATAAATCGGCACCTGATTCTAAACCTTTTATATAAGACTCTTTATTGTTTAATGCTGTAAGCATAATTGTTGGAATATGTGATGTTCTGAGGTCGTTTTTCAAAATTTCACATATTTCAAAACCTGTTTTGTCTGGTAAATTAATATCGCAAATAATGATATCTGGCACTAATTCAAAAGCTTTTTCAATACCGTCCGACCCATCAGATATGTGTACCTCATATTCATCTTTGAGTTTATTTCTTAAGAATTTAATTAAATCTGAATTGTCTTCAATTATAAGAATAGAATAACGCTCATCATCATTTATAGCACCCACCTCGCTAAACTCATTTTCTTCAAAATTTGAATCAAAGTTTAAAATAGAATTATCTACCAAATCGGGTTCGTAAACAATCTCATCAGAACTTAAATGCGCATGTCCTTTATAAAGTTTTAAAGTAAATTCTGTACCATGCTTGCTTGATACATCAATACTTCCTTTATGCATCTCTACAAACTCCATTGATAAATGCAAACCAATACCCGAACTTGGTTTTTTATTATTTGATGCTTGAAAAAAGGCTTTAAAAACACCTTGCAAATCTTTTTTAGGAATGCCTATTCCACTATCCTTAAAAAGGATCTTGACAAAATTACTATCAGTTTCGTTTTCAATATTAATATGTATGCTTCCATTATCTGGTGTGAACTTAAAAGCGTTGGACAATAAATTAAAATAAACTTTATCCATTAAATTTCTATCAATGTATATTTTTAAATTTTCATCATTAGTGTTAATAGTAAACTCTATATTTCGTTTTTGTGCCTCACGTTCAAAATCCTTGAAAATTCCAGTTGAAAACTCATAAAGATTAGTTTCTGAAGCTTTTAAAATAAATTTTCGGTCTTCAATTTTCCTAAAATCCAGTAGTTGATTTATTAATCTTAATAAACGTTTAGAGTTATTATAAATCAAGCCAACTTCTCTTAAAAGCTTGTTATCTTTTAAGGCATTGTTTTCACTTAAAGATTCTATTGAAGATAAAATAAGGGTTATTGGTGTTTTAAATTCATGCGAAAGCCCAGTGAAAAAGTTTACTTTCGCATCATTACTTATTTTAACTTCCTCGGCAAATTTCTTGATTTGATTACGTTGAATAGTTATTTTATTATTACGAATTTCTAACTCACGTTTTTTCTTTTTGATGTTATATGCCGAATAAATACTATAGCCTGCTAAAAGTAAACTAGTAATTAACAAACCTAAAAGCACTTTTAATCTGTTACTTTGGGTGGAATAGGTTTTTTCTTGTAATTGAATTTTATCTTGTTGCTTTTCTATATCATTTTGCTGTTGGGGTCCTCACCTGCTTCAGAGCGTAGTTCTGGATTTAATAATGTTATT
>CAXBID010000006.1:0-33718 GCA_963975495.1 uncultured Flavobacteriaceae bacterium
GTCAATAACAACTCCAATGTACCTTGTTTTTTTTCATCAGAAAAACTGCGCATAGTAACTGCAGGAATCAAGAAAATTAAAATCCAAGGTGCTAATAAAAAGAAGGATGATAAATCTGCAAACCCATAATCAAGGATGTTAAAATCCCCTTTAAAAAGCCATAAAAAGAGTCCGTTGAGCAACAGGAAAATAGCAATAACCAAATACCCTATTGGGGACGCAAAGAATGAATTTATTTCTTTTTTAAGTATGGCTAACATTTAATTTTAGTTAAAAGTTAAAAGTGTTTCGTGATTTCAATTGAAATATACTATTATTTTCATAACCTTCATCAATCCTATCTGGTTGAAAAATAAAATTATTTTTTTCAAGTAAAATTTCAGATTTTTCATTATGTTTATTTGTAAATGATTCTATAGTTTTAAGTTCTAGACAATCAAAACCAAAACTAATAACTTTTTGAAGAGCTTCTGTCATATATCCTTTTTTATGAAAACTTGAATGTAATTCATATCCAACTTCTGTATATAAATAATCATCAGAAAATTTTTGAAATCCTATTGTCCCAATAATTTTTTCTGCTTGTTTGAGCATTATTACCCAAAAAGAATTTTGTTTTCTGTTTACTGCCACTGAGCACTGAGCACTGAGCACTGAGCACTGAGCACTGAGCACTGAACACTGCCACTGAACACTGCGACTGAGCACTGCAACTGAACACTGCGACTGAACACTGCGACTATTTACTTTAAACTTTCCAATTTATCAACACTCCAAGCTTCAGGCCTGATATTAAAAAGCGGTTTGGTTTTAGCCCAAACGTTATTAAACACTTCAGATTTTCTATATTTCTGCAAGGCTTCTTCAGACTCCCAATAGCTATAAGTAAAAAATAGAGTGGGATCATTTTTATCTCTATATAATTCTACTAACGCACAGCCTTCAAACCCTATAATCTTAGTTTTATTAGCATCAAAATGTTTTAAGAATACGTCAATATTCTGTTTGTGAAACCCCATTTTAACAATTCGTATTAACATAATTTTTTTTATTCTATCATAAAAAGTTCTTCCCTTTGGGAAGGATTTAGGATGGGCTAAAATTAACACTTACAGCATCCATAATACCTAAACCCAATAGGGTAGAAGCGCTTCCCACGGTTGACGGATTACTTTTAAAAACGGCAATTTCTAAAAACCCACTAGAATTAAAAACCACTAATTTCCTGCCTTCATCCTGCCGCTTGTCTTCTGGAATCTCAAAGTTTACAATCTCACTATATTTCTTAAATATTTTTTTGAATTTATAATTACGTGCCGAAATCTCAAAAGTGCGTCCTTTTTGTATCCTTTCAAAAAAGCTACGCTTAATATTGGTTACCACATTACCATAATTATCAACATAAATAACGCTTCCAATAATTTGTGTTTTGTCATCGTTCACATAAGGTACAATATTCTTTATAGGTTTTATACTGTCAATGGTTTTTCCAATAATTTCCAATGTGCCGCCTCGTGCAATATGGCAAGCCACTTTTACAAACACATCCAAGACAGGAAAACTAGTTTGTATTTTATCATGAATATTAATTTCAACAATTTTAGCTGGTGCAATTTCAGAACAAATCATACTCATAATCCCATTATTGGCACAAATAAAATAGTGGTCGTCTAGTTTTAAGGCAACATGTTTGTTTTCAGGGTTTATCTCAGAATCTATGCCTATAATATGAATGGTTCCTTTTGGAAAACTACTATAAGCATTTTGAATAATATATGCCGCTTCAGGAATGCTAAATGGCGATATGGAATGTGAGATATCAACAATTTTAACATCGGGGAGTTCACTGTAAATAGCACCTTTTGTTGCGCCAGCAAAGTGATCTTTTTCTCCAAAATCGGTTGTTAAGGTTATAATTGCCATTGGCAAATTGTTGATATGTTTTTAGCGTTAGGTCACCCAAAATTATGTATTTTTGGGTTTAAGTAATTAGTTTCACAAACCTACATAAATTTTCGTTTTTGTTTTTATATTTTGAATGAAAATCTAGGTTGAATAAAACGAATAGCCATAATTATCCAACTAAACAATATTTTTATTATTGCGATAGTAAACATTAAATTAAAAATACGCCTTTGAACGAAATCATTATCGAACTTGAAGAAATCTCTCCAAAAGAATTTTTTGGAGCCCAAAATGTTAATATTGAACTACTAAAAAAATACTTCCCTAAGTTAAAGATTGTTGCGCGCGGAAATAAATTAAAAGCCTTTGGCGATGAAGAATTACTTGAAGAATTCGACCGCAGAATCTCCATGCTTTTAAAACATTTTGGTAAGTATAATAAATTAGACGAAAACGTAATTGAGCGTGTGCTAACTAGCCAAAGTAGCGATGATTATAAAACATCAAAGCAAAGTGGCGAAGTTATCGTGCACGGTGTTGGCGGAAAACTCATCAAAGCGCAAACCGCCAACCAGCGCAAATTGGTAGAAAGTATGCGTAAAAACGATATGGTTTTTGCTATTGGGCCGGCAGGTACCGGAAAAACCTATACAGGCGTTGCTTTAGCAGTTCAAGCACTTAAAAATAAAGAAGTAAAGCGTATTATTTTAACGCGTCCAGCTGTTGAGGCAGGCGAGAATTTAGGGTTTTTACCGGGCGATTTAAAAGAAAAATTAGACCCTTACATGCAGCCACTTTATGATGCGTTGCGCGATATGATTGCACCCGAAAAATTAGCAAGTTATATTGAAAAGGGCACCATACAAATAGCACCATTAGCCTTTATGCGTGGGCGTACACTGGATAATGCCTTTGTGATTTTAGATGAAGGCCAAAACACGACGCATGCACAAATGAAAATGTTTTTAACCCGTATGGGTAAACATGCCAAGTTTTTATTAACCGGCGACCCAGGGCAAATAGATTTACCACGCCGAACCATATCGGGCTTAAAAGAAGCCTTATTAATATTGAAGAATGTAGAAGGCGTGGGCATGATATTTTTAGACGATAAAGATGTTATTCGTCATAAACTCGTTAAAAAAGTTATTGAAGCCTATAAAGGCATTGAAAACGTAAACTAATCAGTTATCAGTGTTCAGTCGCAGTTTTCAGTCAAATAGAAATATGAAAATAAAATGTTAAGTTGGGCACATTCGAAACGTTTTGAAAAGAATAAAAATATTTAGAAGCTATTTCCCGCTTTCCGCTATATCTTTTCATGTGCCGAACTTGTTTCAGTATCTTATAAAAGTAATAGTATAACTGTAAATTTTACCTTATAATTAAATAGTTGAAAGCACATAAAAAGGATGCCGCATCAATCGGGGCTAGGGCATACTAACTAAAAATAATAATAATAGTAACTAAATGTCACACTGAGCACTACTGAAATAAAAATGTATTTTTATTGAAAGTACCCAAGCGAAAGCTTAGCGAAGTGTCTATTGAAAAAAAATAAATTATTAAAATAACAGATTTCAAGCTTTGCGCCTTTGCGCCTTTGCGAGATAAAAAACTAGTGAATTCGTGGCAAAAATAAACAACACCATCATAGACACCAATTTTAATTTTCCAAACCAAAAAAGCGTTTACAAAGGAAAAGTACGCGAAGTATATAACATCAACAACCAAGAATTGGTTATGATAGCCACCGATAGACTTTCAGCTTTCGATGTTGTGATGCCAAAAGGCATTCCGTATAAAGGGCAAATACTAAACCAAATAGCTACTAAAATGATGGCGGCTACAGAGGATTTAGTGCCCAATTGGTTAACCGCTACACCAGACCCCAATGTAGCTGTGGGGCATTTATGCGAACCTTTTAAAGTAGAAATGGTAATTCGTGGTTACATGTCTGGACACGCAGCTCGCGAGTATAAAGCAGGAAAACGTATGCTTTGTGGTGTGGCAATGCCAGAAGGTATGAAAGAGAACGATAAGTTTCCAGAACCTATAATTACGCCAGCTACAAAAGCAGAAATGGGTGACCATGATGAAGATATTTCGCGTGAGGATATTTTAAAACGCGGTATTGTTTCTGAGGAAGATTATTTGATATTGGAAGATTACACCCGTAAGTTATTTCAACGTGGTTCTGAAATTGCAGCATCTCGCGGACTTATTTTAGTAGATACCAAGTACGAATTTGGAAAAACTAAAGAAGGAAAAATTGTATTGATAGACGAAATCCACACCCCAGATTCATCACGTTATTTTTATGCCGATGGCTACCTAGAACGTCAAGATAGTGGAGACCCCCAAAAACAACTCTCCAAAGAGTTTGTGCGCCAATGGTTAATAGCTAATAATTTTCAAGGCTTAGAAGGGCAAACCGTTCCTTTTATGAGTGACGAATACATTGAGACTGTTAGTGAGCGTTACATTGAGCTTTACGAAAATATTACAGGCGAAACTTTTGAAAAAGCTGATGTTAGTAATATACAGGAACGTATTGAAGCGAATGTTTTGGCGTATTTAAAGTAGTATTTTTTATTGAGTTGATGAGTCATTTCGACGATTGGAGAAATCTCAAATCAATTATTATGTGATGTCTCGATCGTGCCTCATTTCGACATGACTATTAAAATATTACAGGAGAAACTTTTGAAAAAGGCGATGTGAGTAATATACAAGTCCTCGTAACCTCGGAAGCTTCCCAACGATTATAAGAATATCTGTTTTATTACCTTAAGTGGGTGCTTCTTTATCACTTTTTTTATAGATAGTCTTTTAATAAATACCTCAAAAAAACGTTTTCCCCCTTATTCTAAGTAGTGGGTCAGTCAACAAGACATATAGCGTTGGCCTATCGGCACGCCATATGCTTAGTTATTACCCAACGTTATTTATTTATCAAATCATCTAATGAATATTTCTTAATTTCTTTTTCTTTAATTTTGGATAATTCATAAAGTTTATTTTTATCTTGAATATCCAACCAAAGCATTGGGTCGTTTCTAAAGATTGTTCCAAAAACAAGTGCTAATTCGTGATTTAAAGAACGTTCGCCTTTTATAAGTTTAGTTAAATTCGATGGTCTTACTCCAATGTATTGGGCAAACTTATTTTGTCTAATCTCAAAGGCATTCAAATAAGCTTTAAGAAAGTCTCCTACTAGTTTTGAATGTTTGTCTTTAGAGTTTAAATAATCCTCCATTTTAAATTTAAGAGCCATTAGTTCTATCATCTTTTTCTGCTCGTTCGATCGTTCTTTGGATTTATTTAAAAGGATAGCTTGAAATTCATTAAATTCTCTGGTGCCAACATCCATTCTGTCAGTTAAAACCTGTGCTTTATTTTTATTGATTTCTTGCTTATTCATAATTCTTATATTTTAGTATAGATACTTTTCTATTAATTTTAATCCGATGGAATCATCAATATACATTCTTTGACCAAGAGCCTGTGTTGCTCCATATTTTTTTTTGTACCATTCAATTAAGTTCGTTTTGGATGTAAAGGTCAAGAATCCTTTGTAATTACCCTCAATTTTAAAACTTTCCCTACAGGCAAATGCAATCAAACAACCAGCGACGTAATCAAACTTTTTATTCGAAGAACTAAAATTGTGAGGTGCAATTTCTATAACATCCATTATCAGCATATCGTTCTCAATTCTCAATTGCAGAAGACCTTCGACACTTTGAGGGTCACTTTTTAATCTTAACACATAAGTTTTAGTGTTTTTTTCTTTAATCAGTTTGTTCCAATCAAATTTCCAACCGTCTTTTTTTAATGGCATTTTTCCAGATGCAAGAACAATTTCAACTTCAATAAGTTTATTATTCCCTAAATCATAGATGTATGTCATACCCGTTCATTGATATATTATCTAACGACTAATATAATATAAAATTGTCATAAATGTATAATTAATTATAATTTAATTGTCAAAATATGAAATTTAACGTGAAGTTTTTAATGACGTTCGGCGGTATCAGTCCGGAAATCGTTTTAATGTTTTATATCAGACGATAAGCGAAGTTAATTTTTTATACTCAGAAAATCAAGAGGTAATACAAGGTTTACAAGAAAAGTAGTCAACCCAAAAAGTTAATAATTAAATTTAACCACACGTTTATTCAAAGGTTGTTCATTCCTATAATTATTTATGGGCATGTTTTTTTTAAGTTTTAGCACTTCTTCAACTGATAAAATAAAAGGCTGCTTAAATACAATCCAATTAATATTTTCAGTACACGGTGGCGTTGTTAAAGAGCCTCTGTAAGAATAATAATTCTTATTCTCCAAAAATAAACTTGACAAATCTATTTGATGATGAATATCCTTTGTAGCGCCATTTTCTAAAGGTAGAAAGCTTTCAAAGAATTCAAATAATTGGCTTTCGTCACCTTCTTCACCCAAAATACCCAAAACACTAATATGCCCTGTTTTACTAACATGAACCAAATGCATTTCAATAGGGTAAATAATCCCATTTATTTTATGTTCAGATGGCTCATGAAAATGAATTTGCTTTAAATAATAGGTTTCATTTTTATAGTTTATGGAATCGCCTGCTTCAAAATCAAATTGAATGGAATGGCCGTTATTTTCAACCTTACTAATAAGTGTTTTTGGAGAGTATAATATTTTAAGAGCGTTCTTTTTTGCAACAGAATCAGCATCTTTATTTATAATATTAATGGGAGATTGACTGTTTCCATCACAATCAGCATCTTTTTCAATGTCAATCCAATGTTCGGGTGATGTTTCACCTTCATAACTCCAATGGTGCTCATTTTCTGTATGGGTTGCATGAGCTGTTTTATTAGCATCTTTACATGAAATTATAAGTGTTAAAAATGATAAGGAAAGCAAAGTGATTTTGGTATTCATAATGTACAAGTTTGATAAATTTACACTGCAAAATTATATATATATCTGGTACAAAACCTTACTTTTATCATGTTTTGAATTTTTTTTCAATAAAATTTTAGTGTACGTTATTGATTTTAAAAAAAACACTACTTATTTTTGATAAATTCTTTCACTATCCTATCAATAGAATTACCGTAATCAGTATTAGATGTGTTGTAAATCAATATAAAAACAAGTTTTTCTTTTGGAAAAACCTCAAACTGGGTTGTACCACCAACAGACGCACCATGATGCCCAAAACCTTTTAATTTTTTTCTTTTAATAATGCCCCATCCCATACCATAACCTGTTTTTTTACCGTTTTTTAATACCGTATTTTTTTTCAGGAAAATAAGGCACATAGGTTTGAATATTTGAGTTTAAATTTAATTTGCCGTTATCTATTAATTTACCCAGATCAGCAGACGTTAATGGTTTTGAAATACTACCAACTCTAAAACGTGTTTCCCCAGTTTTTATGGGCACATAATGCTCCAGGTTTGCAAACCCAAAGCCTTCAGACCATACAATTTCTCCATCAATAGAAATAGCGATATCTATATCTGGAATATTTTGGGTTTGTTGTAACGAATCTATAATACGATGTGCTTCAAATATCGCCGCTGGATAATTAGGATTTTTAATATTTTGACTGATGAGATTATTTACTGTAAAGAAAAAAACTATAAGTATTGAAATATTAAAGTAAAATCTCATGTTATTTCGTAGTATTTTTAGGAAAGGTTTTTGGTCGGAAAAAAACTATTTAACTTTCTTTTTTGGTTTACTCGCTTTAGCCAAAGGATTAAAGTCCAAACATAAATCTATCCAATAACTTAATTCATTTTCAGTATCAAAACCAGCAGAAGTTACGTAAATATAACCCTTCATGGGGCACCCTGTAAAATCCATGGGTAAACATTCTGGTTTTTCAAGTTCATTTAAATAAACAGCTTCACCAACACGCGCCATAAGTAGGCTATCACCATACCCGCCTGCCGCACGGGCAGGTTTTTTATCAATATGAATGCCACACAGCATTTTATTATCCACTTTAAAGCATAAACCACCCATCATTTTGAGTTCGTCAAAAGCAATATGCTTGTCTTTTAGCTGTCGCCTAATTCTATCGGCTAAATAGTCATCATAAGCCATAATTCATTTTTTAAATTGGTCACTTACTTTTCTCGCTAATTTATAAATAAATGCATTGGTTTTGGCATAATGAAATGAAATTAAACTCACAACAATCATAAATAATATAGCGCCAATGATAGCCTCAGTAGGATTTAAGGATTTATTTAAAAAGCGTTTTAAACCGTAACCTGTATAACTTCCGTAAAGGATAATAAAATGGATAACATAAATAGATAAGGTTTTCTCTCCAATTTTAGATATTATAAATTGTTTTAAAAAGCGTTCAAACAAATAAAAAACACCGAATAAAATGAGCACATTACCAAAGCGTGTAAACAAATAATTATAGTCTGCGCTAAGTTTAAATAAATCGATATCAGTGATGTAAAATAGTTTGTTTAAAAGCCATGATGAATGATACATAAAAAAATAACCAGCAATAAAAAACGTAATAATAGTAAATAATTTAAAGTGTTCCCGATGCACATGCCTAAAGAAGACGGTAGATAAAAAAGCACCAAAAGCAGAATACCCAAACCAAGGTAAAATGGTAAAAACCGACCCATTAACTTTAGTCATGTAATTGGCAACAATTAATGGTAAATTTGTTATTTCTAAATTTCTGTACAGGGGTTCTGATAAAAAACAAATACATCCAATTGTGAATAGAACGATAGAAAATAAGTAACTGTATTTTTTAAACAAAACATGTAAGCAAACCAAAATGAGTAATGATAAACCAATGCACTGCAGTACATCAATTACTAGAAAATAAGTACTAAAATTACCATAAAACCAGCTTAATAAATTAATACGAAGACTATAACCAATACCTAAAAGTAGCAGGGCTCTTAAAAGGCCTTTTTTAATTCGTGGCATATCATCACCTTTGGCATTGGCTCGCAGTAATAAATAAGTAAAAACCAAACCTGAAATTGTAAAAAAAGTTGGCGCAGTAATGCCTCTAAAATAAGACCAAATATTGTAAGCGTTGTTCGTAGTGTCTCTATAAACAGGGTCTAACAAGGTATCTATAAAATGACCTTGAAGCATCATTAAAATAGCAAACGCTCTAACGGCATCAATAAAGTATAAACGTTTAGCTTGCAAATAGTTTTAAATTGATCATGTTAAATATACTTTTAAATATTTAAAACGTAATGTTTGTAAAGTGATATATTTATAAAATCATTAAAAAAATGTAGCGCTGCATGGAAGAATTTATGGCTGAATTTTCATCTTTTGTTTGGGGGTTGCCACTTTTGGTTTTATTAATAGGTGGCGGATTATATTTATTAATACGTTCCAGATTTTTACCCTTTCGATACTTAGGGCATGCCATTCAAGTGTTACGGGGAAAGTACGACAACCCAAATGATCCTGGTGAAATAAGTCATTTTCAAGCATTAACAACGGCACTTTCGGCAACCGTTGGTATGGGAAATATTGCAGGTGTTGCTGTTGCTATTTCAATTGGAGGCCCAGGTGCTATGTTTTGGATGTGGATAAGTGCCATAATTGGTATGTCAACCAAATTTTTTACATCCACTTTGGCCATCATGTATCGGGGGAAAGATAGTGCAGGCGAGTTGCAAGGTGGCCCCATGTATTTTATAGTTGAAGGTTTGGGTAAGGCTTGGAAACCTTTAGCAGTCATGTTCAGTATTTTCGGATTGGTAGGCGCATTACCTGTTTTTAACGTGAATCAATTAACTCAAGCTGTTAATGATATTGTTCTAATCCCCAACGGGATAGAAGTTGGTTTTGGGTCAAATTTCAGTATTGGATTGGTTTTAGTTGGGATAACATCCATTGTTATTTTAGGCGGGTTAAATCGAATAAGTAAAACAGCGTCTAAATTAGTGCCAGCTATGGTGCTACTTTACTTTGTGTTGATTATGATAATTCTGGTCCTCAATATTGAAGTTGTTCCGAAATATTTAATACTAATTTTCACTGATGCTTTTGCTGCAGAAAACTTTACAGGTGATGCCTTTTTAGGTGGTGCTTTAGGCGGATTGATTTTATTAGGAATCCGTCGTGGTGCATTTTCAAATGAAGCAGGTATTGGTACTGCTCCAATGGCGCATGGTGCAGCAAAAACAGATGAACCTGTTCGCGAAGGGCTGGTCGCTATGTTAGGTCCTGCTATTGATACGTTGGTAGTTTGCACACTTACCGCCTTGGCTATTTTGGTCACTGGTGTTTGGGAGACCTCAAATGCAAATGGAGTGAGTTTAACGGCTTCGGCATTTTCTAACGCTATGCCAGTTTTTGGCAATTATTTATTACTGCTATGCATTGCAGTATTTAGTATTTCCTCACTATTTTCATATTCCTATTATGGCACAAAATGTATGTCATTTTTATTCGGAGCTGATAAAAAACAGTATTATAATTATTTTTATATTGTGAGTATTATTCTAGGTGCAACCACATCGTTGAGTATGATGATAAATCTTATTGATGGCTTTTTTGCACTTATGGCAATACCAACAATGACGGCTACTTTAATTATGGCACCACGAGTAACCAAAGAAATTAAGGGATATTTAGAAAGATTAAAAAGAGATAATAATGACAAAAAATTCAGTCACAGACAAGAATAATTGTATAGATGTTCTATTGAGTCAATAGAAAAATAATAAATGTGAACACGTAAAATAATCCTAAATGTTCAAATAAGATAAATGTATTTTATACATTTAAGCCTGAGATGTTAAATCTATGTTTCGACCAACAACTAAATTAATTTGATATGACAAAAAGCAATGCAAAGGCCTATTGGAAAGAAAACATAAGATATGTTCTTATACTTTTAGCCATATGGTTTTTAGTATCCTATGGCGCAGGTATTTTATTCAAGGATTTCCTTAATCAATTTAAACTAGGAGGCTTCAAGCTAGGTTTCTGGTTTGCCCAACAGGGCTCAATGTATGTGTTTGTAGTGCTCATATTTGTATATGTTCGATTGATGAACAAACTTGATAAAAAATATGGGTATGATGCATAGTTTGTTGGTTGAAAGCATAGGTGTACAAAATTGGACCTATATTTTAGTAGGCATTACATTTACAATTTATATAGGTATCGCTATTTGGACCAGGGCAGGATCTACCAAAGAATTTTATGTTGCTGGCGGTGGCGTATCGCCATTAGCAAATGGAATGGCTACCGCTGCCGATTGGATGAGTGCCGCCTCATTTATATCCATGGCAGGCATTATTTCGTTTGCAGGATATGATGGTGCTGTATATTTAATGGGCTGGACAGGTGGTTATGTGCTTTTAGCATTATTATTAGCACCGTACTTACGTAAGTTTGGAAAGTTTACTGTTCCTGATTTTATTGGTGACCGATATTATTCTAACACCGCACGTTTTGTAGGTGTTATTTGTGCACTTTTAGTGTCTTTTACTTATGTAGCAGGACAAATGCGAGGCGTGGGATTAGTATTTTCCCGTTTTTTAGAAGTTGATATAAATACAGGCGTTATTATAGGTATGCTTATCGTATTGTTTTATGCTGTACTTGGAGGTATGAAAGGCATTACATATACGCAAGTAGCACAATATTGTGTATTGATTTTTGCATTTATGGTGCCTGCTATTTTTATCTCTATTCAAATGACAGGGAACCCCATTCCACAATTAGGTTTTGGTAGTACATTAGCAGATGGTTCAGGCACTTATTTATTGGATAAATTAGATGGTTTAAGTACCGATCTTGGTTTTAATGAATATACCGAAGGCTCAAAATCCATGATGGATGTTTTTGCTATTACGCTGGCTTTAATGGTTGGTACAGCAGGTCTGCCACATGTTATAGTTCGTTTCTTTACGGTAAAACGCGTAAAAGATGCACGTAAATCTGCAGGTATAGCTTTATTGCTTATTGTCATTTTATATACTACAGCACCAGCAGTAGCTGTTTTTGCAAGAACAAATATGATTGAGACCGTTTCAAATAAACCCTATGCGGAGGTTCCTGTATGGTTTAAAAAATGGGAAACCACGGGTTTAATTACATTTAATGATAAAAATAATGATGGGCTTATACAATATGTAGCTGATACATCTAAAAATGAATTGATCGTAGATAATGATATCATGGTTCTGGCAAATCCAGAAATAGCAAATTTACCAGATTGGGTAATCGCTTTAGTGGCAGCGGGAGCTTTAGCTGCAGCATTATCAACAGCAGCAGGATTATTATTGGTTATTTCATCATCAGTTTCCCATGATTTAATCAAGAAAATGATTAACCCAAATATATCGGAGAATGGCGAGTTGATAGCGGCACGTTTATCTGCGGTAGTAGCGGTTTGTGTTGCAGGGTATTTCGGAATTAATCCACCAGGATTCGTTGCCGCTACTGTGGCCTTGGCATTTGGTTTGGCAGCAGCATCTTTTTTTCCAGCCATTATTTTGGGTATCTTTTATAAAAAAATGAATAAAGAAGGCGCCATTGCAGGTATGGTAGTTGGTATCACTGCCATGCTATTGTATATGGTTAAATACAGACTGGGTTGGTTTGATGACGTATTACCAGATAAAAGCGAATGGTGGTTTGGAATTTCACCTGAAGGTTTTGGAACCATTGCCATGATTCTTAATTTTATTGTGTCCATTGTAATTATGAAATTTACACCAGACCCGCCTCAAGATGTACAGGATATTGTTGAAAATATTAGGATTCCCAGTGGAGCGGGTAAGGCTACGCATTAATTATTATTTGGGCGTTACCCCACCCAAAAGTGGGGTCGGGCTTTCCGTTGTATCTTTTTAAACAGTGTCATTGCGAGGAGTAAACGAGGTGGCAATCTGTTAGTTTAAGTTTTATTACTAAGTTTATTGTAAATAAGGTTTAAAAAGGATGCCACTACAATCCCTACGCATGTATTTGCTAGCTTAGTTTTAAATTAAAATTTGGTTTATACTTGGAAAGGCTCCCGCTAAGCTCTGCTTAGTGGCGGTAATACCTTTTATTTATTCATGAAAATATCTTAAATCTTGAGAAAGGGCTATGTTTGTTGTAAAAATATTAATTGCTTGAATTATATCACCACTAAGCAGAGCTTAGCGGGAGCGGGGTTAAAGGCGTATTATGTAAGAAAAAAAGATGAAGGAAAAAATAAAATGCTGGTTTTAAACAATGTGAGGTGTAAGATTATAGGTCGGATTTTTGCTGTAATCAATAGAGATTCCCCGTTTGTAGATAACTATAAATTTGTAGCTTAATTTATGAGACTTTTATTTGTTTTTTATCATAGAATACGCGGGTGTTAGCCCCAAAGAAAAGTAATAATACATTGTTTCAGTGTAACTCAATGTGATGAAAATTAAAAATCATACATAGACAGTTTCATGTTATTCGTAGAAAAAACAGCAATCATAAACCATTAATTTATTATTTTAGAAGTCGAATAATAGTAATTTTTTAAAAAGTAAATTTATAATTAGTTATCAGGTTGAGCTTGTCGAAACCAATGTTGATAACAAGTAAATTGATTTTTTAACATTATAATTTTAGATTAAAAAGACTAAACAAATGAGCAACTACCACATAAAACATTTAGAAGAATACTATCAAGTTTACAGAAAATCGGTAAGGGAACCCGAAAATTTTTGGGAAGAAATAGCCGAAGAACACTTTATGTGGCGTAAAAAATGGGACAAGGTCTTAAGTTGGGATTTCTCAAAACCTGAGGTCAAGTGGTTTGAAGGCGCGCAATTAAACATCACTGAAAATTGTATCGATAGGCATTTGGCAACCCGGGGTGAAAAGACGGCGATTTTATTTGAACCGAATGACCCCAATGGAAAAGCAGAATATATTACGTACAACCAACTGCACGAACGCGTAAACCAATTTGCCAATGTTTTGAAAGGCCAAGGCATTAAAAAGGGAGATCGTGTTTGTATTTATTTGCCTATGATTCCAGAATTGGCTATTTCTGTTTTGGCATGTGCCAGAATAGGGTCCATACATTCCGTGGTATTTGCCGGGTTTTCGGCAACAGCCTTGTCCACAAGAATAAACGATAGCGATTGTAAAATGGTCATTACCAGCGATGGTTCGTATAGAGGCGCAAAAACCATTGATTTAAAGGGCATTGTTGATGAAGCATTGGAAACTTGTGATGGAGTCAATTGTGTTTTAGTGGCAAAGCGAATTAATTCAGATATAACCATGAAAACGGGTCGTGACAAATGGTTACAGCCTTTGTTGGACGACGCTTCAAAAGCTTGTAAGGCAGAAATTATGGATGCCGAAGATCCCCTGTTTATTCTATATACATCAGGTTCTACGGGCAAGCCAAAAGGCATGGTACATTCCACAGCGGGGTATATGGTCTACACCGCATATACCTTTAAAAATGTATTTCAATATAAAGAAGGTGATGTGTATTGGTGTACTGCCGATATAGGTTGGATCACGGGGCACAGTTACATTGTTTATGGGCCATTGGCAAACGGCGCAACCACAGTAATGTTTGAGGGCGTACCCAGTTATCCAGATTTTGGACGCTTTTGGGAGATTGTAGAAAAGCATAAGGTAAACCAGTTTTATACCGCACCAACGGCTATTCGTGCCTTGGCAAAAGAAGGTTTGGATGTGGTTGAAAAACATGATTTATCATCCTTAAAAGTTTTAGGATCCGTAGGCGAACCCATAAACGAAGAAGCGTGGCACTGGTACAATGATAACATTGGAAAAAAGAAAAGCCCGATTGTAGATACCTGGTGGCAAACCGAAACAGGAGGCATTATGATTACGCCACTTCCGTTTGTAACCCCAACAAAACCAACCTATGCCACCCTGCCGTTTCCAGGGATACAGCCTGTTTTAATGGATGAAAACGGACAGGAAATAAAAGGCAATCAAGTGGACGGGCGTTTGTGTATCAAATTTCCTTGGCCAAGTATGGCTAGGACCATTTGGGGCAATCACGGGCGGTATAAAGACACCTACTTTTCAGCTTACGAAAACAAGTATTTTACAGGCGATGGCGCGTTGCGTGATGAGGTTGGGTATTATAGAATTACAGGCCGCGTAGATGACGTGATTATAGTTTCAGGTCATAATTTAGGAACCGCACCCATTGAAGATGCTATTAACGAACATCCTGCAGTTGCAGAAAGTGCGATTGTAGGGTTTCCTCATGACATCAAGGGAAATGCCCTTTACGGTTATGTTATTTTAAAAGATGTGGGCGAAACACGTGACCATAACAACCTTCGAAAAGAGATCAACCAGATTATCACCGAGCATATTGGCCCCATTGCAAAACTCGATAAAATCCAGTTTACAAACGGCTTGCCAAAAACCCGCTCGGGTAAAATCATGCGTCGTATTCTTAGAAAAATAGCTTGTAAGGACACCTCTAATTTAGGGGATACCAGTACCCTTTTAAACCCAGAAGTGGTGCAGGATATTATGGATAATGCATTGTGATTTAATTTTTTAATTTATATTATAACTTGAATGGCAAAAATTAACCACTCAACAAATACCCCCAATTCATGTGTTTACGTTTATCCAAACGCGCTAAAATTTTAAGAAATACAACGGCAGTAATTAGCGCATCGCCACTTGCGGTATGTCTATCTACTTTGGGTACGTTGAGTTCTTTGCATAAATCATCTAATGAATAATGTGGCAGGTTATCACGGTAAATAATATGTTTCGATTTTCGGTATAAAACACCTGTGTCAATAAATTTGTTTTTCAGTTTGCCTAAACCGTTTCGTAAAAGCATTTCATTCATCATGTTTTTATCAAAATTGGCATGATGTGCCACCAAAACACTATCTTTTATATAACCTAAAAATGCTTCCAGTGCTTCTAATTCGGTTACTTTTTCGTATTTGCTATTTTTTAATAAGCCATGAATCTTTACGGTTTCGGGTTTAAATACCTCTTGATGAATGTATAGTTCAAAATTTTTATTGACTTCAATATATTTACCAACAAATGAAACCGCTCCTATAGATAGAACCCGATCTTCTTTTGTGTCAAACCCTGTAGTTTCAGTATCAAAAGCAACAAATCGGGTAGTTTCAATGGTCTCTTTTTTTTTGGTTTCAAACAGCTCTAAATATACCAAATAGAAACCTGGGTAATCTGTCTTGTTTTTTTTAAACCAATTAAATATCATTTATATAAAATTTTTTAAATCGAAACGTATTTTTAAGATATCTTGAATATCAATAATAGGTTTAAAACAGCGTTTTAATTTTAGCTTTTCTTCTTTTGTTAAACTTTCTAATTGGATATACTTTCCTGGATTACTATGCAGCAACCCTTGTTTGGTTTTAAATTTTGATAAGGCTTTAAAAGCGTATGAACACGATTCGTACAGCTCTTTGTTTTCTGGTTCTAATTGGGCTAATTTTTCATAGCGTTCATAAGTGTTATTTATGCCTTTAACGTGTTTACTTAAAATGAGCAATCTTGCAGCATCAACCAAGGGCATTAACGCACGACTTTTTACATTAAACAAATCTTTTTTATCCTCCTTTTCTTCAGTCACAAATTGTTTGAAAAAACTAAGTGGTGACGGACTTTTAACCGCGTTACTTCCCATAAATTTAAAAAATGCGGATGAGGTTTCTAAAGTTTCAATAATAGTTTCAGAGAGTTCATCAACCAATTTTTCATCACCATAAACTCGGCTGTAATCAAAAAATATAGACGATAGCAAAATAGCCTTTTCATCGGGTTTCAAAATCCAGCTTTTAAACTGATTTTTCCATTCGGTAATAGATTTACACCATTCCGGGTTACTTCCCATCATATCGGCTTCACAATATTCAAAACCAATTTTGTTTAATGATTTGGTAATGTGTTTTGCAAGTTCTAAAAAATAGCTTTGTGTTTCCTTGTATTTAGCTTCCGGTACATCTTCAAAAACCAAAGCATTGTCTTGGTCAGTAAATAATAATTGTTCTTTTCTACCTTGGCTACCTAAAGCCATCCACGAAAATTTAACTGGTGGTGGTGTGGGCATTTTTTTTAGTGACAACTCAATAACTCTAACGGTAACCGCATCATTTATCTGGGAAATCACTTTAATAATATGTGATAACGGAATATTTTGTTCTAAATAACTTTTAAGTAGGGTATTCGCTTTTAATCTAGCAGTTCGTAATTTTTTGGTACGTTGGGCACGTTTTATTTCCTTTAAAATAACCGATGGGTTATTACCTAAAGTCACCAAAACATCATGATGTGTTAAAACCCCAATAAGCTTAGAATTTACGGTGCCGTCTTTTGTAATACACAAATGGCCAATACTGTGTTTTATCATTTGTAGTTGGCCGTCGGCAACAGTTAAGTTTTTTTTGCCAGTAATAACAGGCGAACTCATTATATTAGTAACCGCTGTGCTAATTGGAAAGAATCCTGTGGCAATTTTGTTTTTTATGTCACTGTTGGTAATGATGCCTACTGGTTTTTGATTATCATCTATAACAATTATACACCCAATTTTGTGTTCACTCATCTTAATTGCAGCTTCTTGAAGCGTAGCATCCATAGGACAAGTAACTGGGTTTTTAGTATAATTTGCCGTCTGGAAATTAGCAATATCTTGCGGGTTATTGGGAAGATAATCCACAAATATTTCCTGATTTTCTCTAGCGGTATAAGAATCGTAAGCATTAGTTGCAAAGGCGGTAATTAAGTATTTGAAAACCTTGGAATTGTTTTCTGCTGCTTCCTGAAAGGTTTTAATGGGTATGGCATAAATAATAGATTCCTCGTGTGCAGTGGCTGTAAGTTTATAGTTTTCTTGGGTGATTAATGGTCTAACGCCAAAAATATCACCAGTATCACTTATGGTAACAATTTCTTTAGTACCATTTTTTGTATGATTTAAGCTTATGGCGCCATCTCGAACCATATAAAAATGCTCGTTAGCAGAATCGCCTGCATTAAAAAGGGTGTCTCCTTTTTCTAAATAGATAATAATAACATCTTCCGATATTTCTAAAAGTTTTTTAGGCTCTAGTAAATCGAATGGCGGATATATAATAAGATAATCACGAATTCGTTCGGCAATAGAGTTTTTCATATACGGATTTCAGTTTATAAATTTAGAAGCCTATAGAAGTTTAAAATCTAAAAGCAATTTACCTTCAATAGAAGCTTGCAGATGATCGCCCTTAATATTTAATCCAGTACCTGTGGCTGGTGTGCCTGTAAAAATGATGTCATCAGGCTCTAAGGTCATATATTTTGAAACATAGGTTATCATTTCTGCAAAATTATAAATCATATAACTGGTATTTCCAACCTGTTTTTCTTCATTATTAATGCGTAAATCAAAATTAATAGCATTTAAATTTTTAAAATTTGAAATAGGTATGAATTTAGAAATGGGCGAAGCGCCATCAAACCCTTTAGCCAATGCCCAAGGCCCTTTGTTCGCTCTACTAGATGTAAGCACATCTTTTGCAGTATAATCAATGCCAACCGCAATTCCTGAAATATAAGAGTTAGCATCTTCAACTGAAATATCCTTTCCTTTTTTACTAATTTTAACTACCAATTCAACTTCATAGACTAATGCATTGGTTATAGCAGGAAAAGGAATGTTTTTATTATTGGTAACTAAAGTGCTTTCAGCTTTTAAAAATATTAACTGGTCTCCAGTTTTTAAGGCATTAATTTCAGATTTATCGTTCACATAATTCTTGCCGATGCCTATTATTTTCATGTTTTTGTTGTGTTTTTTTATTTATAGTAAAAGTAATAATTAAGAAACAATAATTTTAATTATAAAGTTTAATTATGGACAGAAATAGTGTTAACTTTAAGTCTTATTTAATTATAGTAATCGTAAAAACATAATTTATGGAAAAAGTAAACGCATATGCTGCACAAGAGGCTAGGGCAGCACTTAAGGAATTTCAATATGATTTACCCGAAATTGATAATGAACATGTAGATATTAAAGTGCATTACTGCGGGGTTTGCCATTCTGATTTAAGTATGATAAATAATGAATGGGGGATGACGCAATATCCATTAGTGCCTGGGCATGAAATCGTAGGGGAAGTTATGGCTTTGGGAAGCGAGGTAAAAGGCTTGAAAATTGGCGATAAAGTAGGCATGGGTTGGTTTTCTGAATCCTGTATGCATTGTAACCAATGTATGGATGGAAAACAACATTTATGCGGCACTGTAGAGAGCACTATTGTTGGTCGTCATGGTGGATTTGCCGATAAAGTTAGAGGCCATTGGTCTTGGGTTACACTTTTACCACAAGGTTTGGATATGGCAAAGGCTGGCCCCTTGTTTTGCGGCGGAATTACCGTTTTTAACCCCATAGTATTATCTGGAGTAAAACCAACTGATAAAGTTGGAGTTATTGGTATTGGTGGTTTGGGCCATATAGCTATTAAATTTTTAAAAGCGTGGGGTTGTGAGGTGACTGCATTTAGCTCAAGCCCAAAGAAAAAAGACAGCATTTTAAAAATGGGTGCGCATCATGTTGTAGATTCTACTAATCCTGAGGCTTTAGAAAATATTGCAGGCTCATTAAATTTTATCTTGAATACCACAAACGTAAGTTTAGACTGGGATTCGTTTTTAACAACCTTGGCACCACAAGGCAAACTGCATACCGTTGGAGCAGTTTTAGAACCTATGGCAATTCCTGCTTTTAGTATGATTATGGGGGAAAAATCTGTTGGCGGAAGCCCATTAGGAAGCGTAGCACTTACTAGAAAAATGTTAGAGTTTTGTGTAAGACACGATATTTATCCGACGGTTGAGGAATTTGAAATGAAAGATGTGAATAAAGCACTTAAACATTTAGAGGAAGGAAAAGCCCGATTCAGATTGGTGCTTAAAGCATAATTGTAACAATAATAACTAAAATTAGAAATCATGGCAAAATCACAAGACGCAAAAAAGAATGTTAAGAAAGAAGCGGTTTTAACACCAAAGGAAAAGAAAGCCGCAAAATTGGCTAAAAAAGCAAAACGCACTTAATTTCTTATTCTTGAATATTACAAATTAAAACCACCTGTTTAGGGTGGTTTTTTCATTATCTAATTAAAGGTTAAAAACCTGTAATCACATTGCTCCCGATATATCGGGATAGTGACGATAAATCTTATAATAATGAGATTCCTCTTCGATTGCTCCGCAATGTACTTTCAATCAAAATATATTTTGATTTCAGTAACATTCGGAATGACATGCCAACTTTAAAAATAATTTCATTCTTTTATTTTAAAACTATGTATTTCAAATCCATAGTGGTTAATTTCAAAGTATTTTGTAGAACGCGTTCTTAAGAATACTTATTTTTACTCAAAAAAAAATCTAGAAATGCAACACTTAAAGGATAAATCTACAACAAAATCTAAAGTTACCATGGCGCAAGCCTTTAAAACCATTATTTGGCCAAGGCGAAATCTGGTTTTTATTGGTTTAATATTAATCGTGATTCGCAGTTTATCTGGTTTGGTTTTGCCATGGCAAAGTAAAGTATTGCTTGATGATGTAGTCCCAAATAAAGATTATTCCCAATTATACAGTTTAATCGCTATTGTTATTACAGCAATAACCATTCAAGCTGTAACCTCGTTTTCATTAACACGTATTTTAAGCGTACAAGCGCAGTATCTAATAAGCGAATTACGGGCCCAAGTTCAAAAGAAGGTCTTGCCTTTACCCATTAGTTTTTTTGATAATGCGAAATCTGGAGCTTTGGTTTCTAGAATTATGACCGATGTTGAGGGTGTTAGAAATTTAATAGGCACAGGGTTGGTGCAATTGGTAGGGGGTAGTTTTACCGCTATAGTGTCATTAATAATTTTGATTGAATTAAATCCTTGGATGACGCTTTTCGTATTCGTGCCATTATCAATATTTGGATATATAGCTTTGAGAGCTTTCAAATATATTCGTCCTATTTTTAGAACCCGTGGAAAAATAAATGCTGAAGTTACAGGGCGATTAACTGAAACTTTAGCTGGTGTTCGTGTTATAAAGGCGTTTAATGCTGAAGACCAAGAAAATTTAGTATTCGAAAAAGGTGTAGAACGCTTATACCAAAATGTGAAAAAGAGTTTAACAGCCACCGCATTTATGACGAGCGCTTCAACCTTTTTAATAGGTGTTGCTACTACTGGTATTATGGGAATTGGTGGTTATTATATGATTTTAGATGAAATGACTACGGGTGAATTTTTATTCTTTACTCTAATTTTAGGCTTTATGATTGCGCCCATTGTTCAAATGAGTAACATAGGAAGTCAGCTTACAGAAGCTTTGGCAGGTTTGGATAGAACCGAAGAGTTAATGAATATGACTGCTGAGGAGGATAACCAAGAACGTGATATTCTTTTAGATACTATTAAAGGTGATATTGAATTTAAGGATGTGTCCTTTTCTTATGAGGAAGGGAAAGATGTATTGCATAACATTAATTTTAAGGCACCTTCAGGTTCGGTAACGGCTTTGGTAGGGAGTTCGGGGTCTGGTAAAAGTACTATGGCTGGTCTTTCGGCGTCCTTTTTAACACCAAAATCGGGTAAAGTCACTATTGATAATCAAGATTTATCTAAAGTGAAATTGAGTAGCTATCGTCAATATTTAGGTGTGGTGTTGCAAGATGAATTTTTATTTGAAGGCACTATCAGAGAAAACATTATGTTCCCCAGACCTAATGCAACAGAAGATGAATTACAAAACGCGGTTAAGGCCGCTTATGTAAATGAATTTACCGATAGATTTGATGACGGATTAGAAACGTTAATAGGCGAGCGTGGTGTGAAACTTTCTGGCGGTCAGCGCCAACGTCTAGCCATTGCACGTGCTATTTTAGCGAACCCAAATATCATTATTTTAGATGAAGCCACCTCAAGTTTAGATACCGAAAGTGAAGCTTTAATTCAGAAAAGTTTAGCAGAACTTATAAAAAACAGAACGACTATTGTTATCGCTCACCGTTTAAGTACTATTAGAAAAGCAGACCAAATTTTAGTGATTGAAGCTGGTAAAATTGTAGAACGCGGTACGCATGATGAATTGATAGTGTCAGGTGGTAGATATTACGATTTATATACCTATCAAGCTAAAATTTAATTAGCATGACAAAACAAGATTTAACTTCCGAGGAATACCATCCGTTTTATAAAACATATATCAATATGATTCCCGAATCGGTAGATTTAGTTGAAGGATTCGAATCGGGTTTTAAAAATGTAGTGTACTTCTTTAAATCTATTCCAAAGGAAAAACTAGAATACAAATATGCTGATGATAAATGGACGATTAAAGAAGTTTTCCAGCATATTATAGATACTGAGCGCATTTTTATGTATCGTTGTTTACGTATTGCAAGGCATGATAAAACGGCTTTAGCAGGATTTGAACAAAATGATTACATTATACCATCAAAAGCAAATAGCAAATCTATTGAATCCTTATTAGAGGAATACAGAACAACGCGACAATATTCTATAGTACTTTTAAAAAGTTTAAGTGATGAAGATTTAAAATATATTGGTCAAGCTAGTGATAATGTGATGTCTGCACGGTCTACAGCGTTTTCAACCATTGGTCATGAAATTCATCACGTGAATATTATTGAAGAACGCTATTTGTAAAATAGTCTAAGCAGTTACCAAGTTTCTTTGCCTTCTTACAATAAGAAAAACCATAACAGATAGTATTCCAAAAACTGAAAATCCAATAAACAATGGTAAAACGGAGGTTTCAACAAAACCACCAATATAATTTGCAATAGGCACCGCCATAACAGTAGAAATAAACCCGTTTATGGCTGCACCAATACCTGCAATATGCCCTAGCGGTTGCATGGCCAAAGCACGTAAATTTCCAAAAAGAAAACCAACAGCAAAAAATTGTAAAGCAAAAAAGCTAATCAAAATAGCTATACTTGGGTTTTGACCTGAAGAAAAAAGAACTACATATAAAATAGAAACAACCGCGTATGCAATACAAGATATAAACGCAATGTTGTACATACCAAATTTCACTACCAATTGACTATTTAAAAATGTAGCTAAACCCACTGAAATTGCTAAACTTGCAAAAATATAGGGAAACATATCTGCTAAATTATATTGCTCCTGAAATATTTGTTGCGAGGTACTTAAATACACCATAAAAGAGCCGGTAATAAATCCAGAAACAAAGGTAAAAGCGACAGCTTCTTTGTGTTTAAAAAACTCTTTGGTGCCATCAATAAAAAGATGTGACGTAAATTTTATGCGTTTGGCTTTAATAAGTGTTTCGGGTTGTCGTAACCAAAACCAAATCATAATTAAAAGACCAAAACCAAGATTAAAATAAAATATAGATTCCCAATTGAAATAATAGAGTAAAAACTGACCCAATGAAGGTGCAATAACCGGAACTAAAATAAAAAACATCACGACTATTGATATTATTTTAGCCATATAATCGCCACTAAATTCGTCACGAATCATAGACAGGGTTAAACTTCGGGGAGATGATATCCCGACACCTTGTAATATGCGTCCAAAAATCATCATCTCAAAACTTTCAGTTGTTACGCAAATAATACTAGCCATAATAAATACTATAAAACCAATGAATACGATAGGTTTTCTTCCAAAGCTATCTGATAGAGGACCGAAAATAAGTTGTCCAGACCCTAAACCGAGAAAAATCATGGTAATTAACAATTGATTGTCATTGGGATCGGTAACTCCCAAAGAACTTCCAATTTCAGGCAAAGCAGGAAGTAAGGCATCAATAGATAAGGCTACAATAGACATTAAGGAAGCCATTAAAGCAACAAATTCAAACTTAAAAGTATTCTCCTTTTGCATTTGGCAAAAATAGAGCAATTTAACACAGAAATAAGTGATTAATCATTTATTAATACAATGTTATTATTGCTGAATTTGATAGCAATATAAATGATAGGTTCTACCCTTATTTTAATGGATAGATTCATTCTCCGTGTCCTTTGTGCCTTGCCTTTGAGTTCTTTGTGGTTAAATGAACATCGCCGAACTAACCACAAAGGGCACCAAGTTTTGCACAAAGTTCACAGCGTTTTTAAAAAGTGTACTAAGCAATCGAAGTTTCAGTAAACCATCCATTTCCACTAAATTCGTGGTAGAACCAAATGATAAGTAAGGTCTATTTTAAAATTGTCAACTTTAATTTATTAGAGTAAACTAGATATTATTTCTCGGTTGTTAAACCCTTCATAAAAATGATAACTTAAAGCATTTAGTTGCTTATTTTTAAAGCTAAATAAATAACAATGTCATTCATGTATTATAAAAAAATCACCTTAATTATAGTTGTATTGCTTTTTTCATTTGGTGTTTCATCTCAAGACATCTCTTTTGAAGATTATAACCCTAAATCAACTTTGGTTGTGCCAGGAAAAATTATAAAGCGTGCTAAATTCCCTTTTATAGACGTACATGGGCATCAATATAGAATGCCAACACAAGATTTGTCGCCCGTTATTGCTGCCATGGATACACTTAATATGGGCATTATGGTGAATTTAAGTGGGCGTTCTGGCGAGGATTTACAGAAATCCATGAAAAATATAGCAGACCATTACCCAAATAGATTTGTGGTGTTTGCGAACATTGATTTTAATAATGCCGGCGCAGAAGGTTGGATTGAAAAAACAGTACATCAACTAAAACAAGACGTAAAAAATGGTGCAAGAGGCTTAAAAGTTTATAAAAGCCTTGGGATGTATAATAAAGATGTTGATGGTAATAGATTGGCTATTGATGATGCTCGATTGGACCCTATTTGGAAAACTTGTGGCGATTTGGGTATTCCTGTGCTTATTCATGCCGCAGATCCAAAATCGTTTTGGGATAAATTTGATGGCGATAACGAGCGTTGGTTAGAACTTAAAACACACCCACGCAGAAAACGAAGCGCAGATAATCCTGCATCATGGGAGCAAATTATTGCAGAACAGCATCGTATGTTTAAAAAGCACCCCAACACAACTTTTATCAATGCACACATGGGTTGGTTTGCTAATAATTTGGGTAAATTAAGCGAATTATTAGACGACATGCCTAATATGAATGTGGGTATTGGCGCCATTATTGCAGAATTAGGAAGACAACCGCGATTTGCAAAAGCCTTTTTTATTAAATATCAAGATCGTATTTTATTTGGAAAAGATAGTTGGAAGCCAGAAGAATTCCCAACCTATTTTAGAGTTTTGGAGAGTGATGATGAATATTTTCCCTACCATAAAAAGTACCATGCTTTTTGGGCTATGTACGGTTTAGATTTACCTGATGATGTTTTAAAAAAAGTGTATTATAAAAACGCGCTTCGTATTGTGCCAGGGTTAGATAAGCGCTTATTTCCTAATTAGGATATTCTTAATAAATAATTTAAAATCTTAATTTTTTCCATCAAAATACATATTATCTTTGGTATAATTAATAGTGCCTTAAAATCTATAAATGAAAAAATTAACATTAATTGTTTTTATAAGTTTCATAACGAATGGCTTTTCTCAAAAGTTGAGTAATGAGGCCATTTCTGAACAAATCATTCAATATAAAAAGGACGTTCGTGGTCCCTATAAAGACATTCGTTGGTTTTGTACCGATGGTAGTATAAGGCAACCCAAAGACCCTTGTCCAGAAAAAATTGGTCCAGGTGTGCAACATGCGCGTTATAAAGATGCTGTTGAGCAATTGGCAAAAACAAATCAAATATATCTTGGTCAAATATTAGTCTATACTAATAAAGATGAATTTTGGGATGTAAATAATAACCATTCCAGACTTAAACAATATCAATTGGATAAGTATTTACGTGCTGTTGATAATGGTTGGATAAACGAAAAAGGACAATTCTATAGAGGTGCCATTCAATCTGAAGATGAGGAAGCCTGGGGTATTGATTTTTATAAATGGCTTTTGAAAGATGACGCGTATTTGAAAAGCAACTATTTCTTAATTCGTCAGTCACTAAAAGATATTCCACATAACGGTGATGATAATTTATCGCAGCTTATTAGAAGTCAATCTAAAGTGATTTCAGATGAATTTTTACCTTTTATGGATTTGAGAGTTAAAATCCACGGTCAACCAGAATTTTCAGATATAGAAAAAGTAAAAGCCTTTAAAGAAAAAAACAGCTCTAAATTAACCACTAATCAAGTAACTAAGATCGATGAGTTGGTAACAACTATGTCTAGGTTTTACAAACCTATTGATATTAAATCTCTGGTCGATAAAACGGCATTGTTTAAAGATACACCAATTGGTAAAAAAATAGCTGGGTATGTTAGTAACCACAACTCGCAAACACCTGCGTCTAATTTAATTCCAGATACAGCTGAATTATTATTAGCCATTAGAGAATCTCTTTTAGAAGAAAAAAGACCATTAGCTCGATTACAGCTTTTGGATTTATCATTAAAACTGGAGGAAATCATTTTTAAAATATCACCCCAATGGGAGCCTGAAAACCTTCAGCAAATGCTTAATAAAGTGTGTTATTTAGGAATGGCAACAGTTGGTTCTGGGTATATTGAATTATCAGAATGGGATAACATCAACTTAAAAGCGCCTTTTGAAAGTGAAGGGAGTTTAACCTTAAACGAACTTACTAACACCTTAGAGAACGCACGCAGTTTAGTAGAGTGGAGTGCGTCAATGGTAAAGGCAAATTATCAGCACATTGTAGATGTTTACACCCAATTTGAACCAAAAGCGTATGGATATATTGATGATAAAATAAGAGGATCTATTGCTTTGCAACTTGGTGAAAGTGTTGGTAAATTAGGCGATTTTATTGCTAACGAATCTGCTTTAACCAATAAGGTTATGGATATTCCCAATCAGAGTTCTTTTAGAGGTTTAAACCCAGGTTATGCTTTTGGCGAATTAGTGGTAGTAGATGGTTCTCCAGATGCCATTGAAGTCGATTCTGATAATATCTATATTTTTCAACGTCCACCAGCTGATTTAAAACCCGTTGCTGGTATTGCGACGGTTTCAGAAGGGAATATGGTGTCGCATGTGCAATTATTAGCGAGAAATCTAGGAATTCCCAATGCGGCGTTGTCAGATGATAATTTAAAAAGTCTTAAAAAATATAATGGAACTAAAGTATTTTATGCGGTTTCCAATAAGGGCAATATCATTTTAAAAGCTGAAAAAGACATGACGGAGGCGGAGCGTTTACTTTTTGTTAAAAAAGAGCGTAACGAAGAAAAAATAGAAGTTCCTGTTGAAAACATTAATTTGACTGAAACCAATATCTTGAATTTACGAAGCGTTGACGCCAGTGATTCTGGGAAATTATGCGGACCAAAAGCGGCTAATTTAGGGCAACTTAAAAAAATGTTTCCAGAGCAAGTTGTGGAAGGGTTGGTTATTCCGTTTGGGATTTTTAAAGAACATATGAATAAAAAGATGCCAAATCGAGACATTTCGTATTGGACGTTTTTAAATACGATGTTTGCTGAAGCTGAAAAAATGCGAACTAACGGTGTTACCGAAGCTGGGGTTGAAAATTATCAATTGCAACAATTGGAAATTCTTCGTAAAGCGATCAAAGTAATGCCCTTAAATCCTGATTTTATTTCACAATTGGAAAGTCAGTTTACAACCATTTTGGGAAAGGATTTAGGGGATATTCCTGTGTTTTTAAGAAGTGACACCAATATGGAAGATCTTAAAGATTTTACAGGAGCAGGATTGAATTTAACGTTGTTTAATGTCGCTGATAAAAACAAAATCATAGAAGGTATTAAAGCTGTTTGGGCGTCACCTTACACAGAACGCAGTTTTAAATGGCGTCAAAAATATTTATTGAATCCAGAAAATGTATTTCCGTCTATTTTAGTTATTCCTAGCGTAGATGTAGATTATTCGGGTGTTTTGATAACCAAAGGTATTAGTAATGGTGAAGAAAACGATTTAACAGTGGCGTTTAGTAGGGGAGCTGGTGGTGCTGTTGACGGACAATCGGCAGAGACCTATTTAATTCATATTAACGGCGGTACGCGTTTTTTAGCCCCAGCACGCGAACCTTACTATAACCGTTTACCTGTAACTGGAGGTACTGATAAAAAATCAGCAACTTTTGAAAGCCCAATTTTAAATCAACAAAACATAAATGCTATCAGGAATCTTGCAAAAACCATTAGGGCAACACTTCCAAAGGAAACGGACTCTGATTACGAAGGGGCTTACGATGTTGAGTTAGGCTTTAAAGACAATAAATTGTGGTTGTTTCAAATTCGTCCTTTTGTTGAAAATAAAAAAGCACTAAGTTCGGGTTATTTAGAATCTATAACTCCAGTAATCGATAAAAACAAAGCTATTTCGCTTTCAAAAAAAATATAAAAAAATATGAAAAAATTTATTTTAGTATTTGGTATAATAATACTTTGTTCTGCATTTACAACGTACACTTATTATCCTATTGATGGTTACGCTCATACTGGAATTAAGCGCCTAAAACGTTTAGAACTTATTAAAAGTGGTGAAATAAAAGACGCAACCAAACTTCCTGAAGGTGCTTATAAATCTTATATGGATATTGAGTTGAATTTATTGCCAAAAAGAAACGATAGTGTGCACTGTTTTTTAAAGGTTGATGAACCATTTCAAAAAGACATTAGTAATTTGTTTAGAGGTCTGGATAAAAGTTACTCTTTAGCAGTTTTGGATATTTCAGATATTGACCATGTGCGTTTTGCACAACGTAACGAAACCTCTGGTTACCAACCGGGTAGTGTAGGTAAAATTGCTGTTTTATTAGGTTTGTTTAATCAATTAGCAAATATTTATCCTGATGATTTTGAAAAGCGTTTGGAATTATTGAGGAATAAATCGGTTAAAGCTGGAGTTTGGGGATTAACCGACGAGCATACCATTCCAATTTATAACGTTGAAACTCAAAAATTGGTAAAACGACAAGTTATTGCTAGTGATGTGTTTACGCTTTTTGAATGGGCAGACCACATGATGTCTGTAAGTAATAATGGTGCCGCAAGTATCGTTTGGCGCGAAGTGTTGCTTATGCAAGCTTTTGGTAATAAATATCCTGCTTTAACAGAAGAAGAAGCGATGACTTATTTTAAAACGACACCTAAAAAAGAACTTACTGATATTGGAAATGATGTGGTTAATTTACCATTGAGGGATTTAGGAATTTCACATGATGAGTGGCGTTTAGGAAGCTTTTTTACAAGAGGAGCAAATACGTATGTTGGTGATAAAGGTGGAAGTATTGGAACTACAATTGGCTTAATGAAATTCTTGGTACAGTTAGAACAAGGAAATGCAGTGGATGTAGAATCGAGTTTAGAAATGAAACGCCTTATGTATATGACCGACAGACGTATTCGTTATGCGCAATCGCCTGTTTTAAAAGAAGCTGCGGTATATTTTAAATCAGGTAGTTTGTATAAATGTGATAGAAGTAACGGACAAGTTTGTGGTAAATATATGGGTAATGTTTCAAATTTTATGAACTCCGTGGCTATTGTGGAGCATCCAGATAATTGTAATTATATAGTGGTTTTAATGACGAATGTTTTACGCAAAAACTCGGCAACAGACCACATGATGTTAGCGGCAAGTATTGATAAGGTTATTAGGAAGAAATAGTTAAAATGTCTTCTGCGCGTTGCTTTACTTTATTATTGGCTTCAGTTTGGATGACCGTTTCTAAAAGCGTGTTGAATTTTGAATCAGTAGATTGTTCAATAAGGTACAAAACTGCCATTTTTAATTTGGAATCTTTTCGTTTTAAAAGCGCATGGTAACATTCAGCTTCACTTAAAATTTTAACGTTTAGTTTCTTGATTTTCTCTTCGGTATTGGTTTCAAATAATATGGATTCTGCTACCGGAATTAATTCCTTTTTAAGTTGTTTATCAAGAATATTATCTAAAAATTCAATGGCATGAATACGTTGCTCTTCTTTACCATTCATGATGGTATTTAAAATAGGGTCAACATCCTGCGGTGGATACTTAATACCTAGAAAACGAAACATACGCTGCAATTGACGATCTAAACGTTGCTCCAATAAATTTATTAGTGCTTTTCTAGCTTGGTTCTCCTGTGTTTCGGGATTCTGACTTTTCTTTTTATATTGAATTACGATTTGAGTGTGAATTACAGAAAGCGTATTTTGATACAGGTAACATTCATCTAAAATTTTATCTACAATTAAATGGTCTTTAATAATAAGATGCGAGTGTTTCCATTTAAGGCGTTTAAGGGCTTCGATAGCTTCTATTTTAACAACATGCTCAGTATCTTCGGTTAATTTTATTAATTTATTGATGGCTTTTTGTGATGCAAACTTTTCAATTGTAGTTATGATATAAAGTGCATCATCCAAATCAATCGTTTCATTTTTCACAATGGTATAGAGCACATCAATTATAGATTCCCCAAAAAAGAAAAGCGCATCTATAGCTTGTTTCCTAGTATCCTTATTTGATAAATGGGATACAATCAAATTAATAAATTGTTTATCCAATGTATGTGAAGCACTTAAAATAGCGGTGTTTAAAATAGCTTTATTTTTTGAATTTAGTTCTGATATTATAACGTTATAAAATCGTTCAACACGCGAATGCCCAATAGCTTCAAGTATGGCTTGCATACTATCAACTTTGTCATTTTCATCGGTTGTATTATTGTACTCAATAAGCGCATTTTCAATCCGTTGTTCTAAACTATATTTGTTTTGAAGGGCGGTATTGTTCCTTAATTCTAGCGAAAGCCCAATAAGTGCAGCATTTTTTATGGTTTTATCTTCACTTTTTAAATAGGTATTAAAAAGTTCAACGGTGTTTTTCTTATAGTGTTTTAACAAATACCTGAATGCAGATTTAGTAACTTCTTGATTATCATCATGCACCATCGACTCTATAGAATCACATAAATTCTCAGTCCTTAAAAAGTATAAATTTTCAATAGCTAACACTTTTACTTTAGCAGATGGATGGCTTAAAAGCTGTTTTATAGGATAGAAAAAGCGTTCATCCTTAACTTCAAGTGTTTTTTGAAGCATGTGTATGATTTGATTTTCTGTGCCCGTATTTAAAACCCGCGAAACCGTATCAATAATAGAGGTTACTTTTATAACTTCTTTACTATTTTTTTCTTTTTTTACATTGGGTTTTTCTTCAAATAAAGCTTTGAAAGCAACAATGTATTCCAGTCTTAAATGATAAATAAAATACAGCCAAATTAAAATTAGAACAATAATAATTAAACTAATATAAGTTGATGAAATCTCTAAACCATTTATAAAAAAGATAAGAATAAACCCCGCTAAACCTGTGGCAATACTATCAATTACCACATCGGTAAATGTTTTGGTTTTCTTTTTTATTTCAATAGGAATGGGTATGGAAAGTAATTCGGTTGCCGCTTTGTTTACGGATTGTTTTAAACTGCCATCAATAATTTTTATAAATACAATAACCCAAAGTTGTGGTAATATGAGCAGTAAAATGGAGCCAATAAGAATACCCGACGGTAACCATAAAAGTGATTTACCTACGCCGAAAGTACCAACAATACGTTTGGTTAGAAATAGTTGGATTAATAAAGAAATAACACTAAGTGTGGAAAACCAAAACCCAAAAAATGAGGTTAATTCTTCTTGGTCTAAAATTAATTTTGAAGCATAGTCGCTATATTGGTAATCAACAAGTTTTGCAATTAAAACGCTAATACCAATAACCACTGCAATTAAGCTTAGTAACTTAGATTGTTTTATTAATTTAATTGGCGATTCCCCTTTAGGACTTGTTCTTAATGATACTTGAAACGGGTTAAGTTTTTCTACCTCGTGCTTCCAAATATATCTGGTTATGGGTATGCAGCCCATGAGCAATATTGCCGCAATAAATAATAAGTCTTCTGTTCTTAAAAAATTAGTCAGTAAAGAGGTTAAATAGCCGCCAAAAATTCCACCAGCTATGGCGCCAGCACCAATAAAACCAAATACACGTTTTGCTTCCCTTACATTATAAACCAAATTGGCTAAAATCCAGAATTGTGATGCGGTCAATAAACCAAAAATGGCAACCCACACATAAGGAATGTACAAAAGCATACCATTTGCTAGATTAAAATTGAAAGCGATAGCAAATAAAATAAGTGAAAGCACAGAACCAATTATGGTTCTATCTATAATAAAGTTTAAGGCATAATTCTCTAGAGCTTTATCATAAAAATAATACCCAACTACGGCCAATATAGCTGTTAAAACATAGCCTAACGGTAAAGCATCTGATGTGAGTTCTGAAAGAAATAATGAATTTACTGTAGGTTTAACAATTAATAAGGTCGTTATAATTATAAATACATTAAGCTGAAGTAAAAGGGTTTTGGTAAGCTCTTCTTCTTTTAAATCAAAAACTTTAAGAATATATAGTTTGAGGGTATTATTAATTGGCATGGAGTTGGTGCAATTTATACTATAAATTTTGTGTTGGAATTTAACTTAAATAATTCCAACACAAAATTAAGGCATTACATTTTGATAATTAACAATTTAATAAATTATCATATTTTAATTTGAAACCACTGAACCATTCTTGTTGGTAATGCTTTTGGCTTTTATTGCTTTTTCAATAGGTTTAACCAAACTTCTAATTATTTGTTCCCCATTGGCATCATCTATAAGTGCCACTATAATATAACGTCTGCTTGGGTCATTTCCCCAAACTAAAATAGAGTCTGAGTGATAGGTTTTCCATGATCCCGATTTTCTGAATAACTTAGCTTTAGGTGCTATTTTTTCAACCGTATTAACAAGTTTATGGTGTAAATCAGGATTTCCCATAATGTCTAACATTTGTTTAGAACGTTTTTCATTTACCAATTTACCATGCGCCAGTAAATAATAATATCTACAAACCTGGTTTACACTCGCAGCATGACTTAAGTTTTTAAGAGGTTCTCTGTTCGTGTCACCGCCACCTCCGTAACGTTTTCCAACCCATAATCCACCACCTTTATCTTCATCATAAAACATGTATTTAGGATCTGTCATAACACTTTCAATCTTTTCATATCCCAATCTGTCAATCATCCGTGTTGAAGCGCGGTTATCAGATTTACTAATCATCAAACGCATATCTGCTTTAATAATAGGCGTTTCTATAAGCTCTCCTTTTTCAATAGCGTCCATAGCTGCCAACAATATGGCAATTTTAGGCAAGCTAGCAGCATACATCATGTGGTTGCCATTTACACTCGCATATTTTACTTGGTTCGGGTTGCTTAAATCAACAACACCCACAGCCATTTTTTTATTTGCAATCAATTTTTTCCAATGGGGGTTTGCATTCAGTTCTTGCTCTAAGTTTTTCTGTAAAGTAGAATTAGTTAAAGAAGCTAATGGTTTTATTTTGGAATCGTTTACTTGAATTGGCAGTCCTTTTTGACCGTAAATTGACAAATTGAAACCAAAAAAAATCAATAAGAAATAAACCGTGTTCTTCATTTAAAATTTATAATTAAATTAAGTTATACAAAAATATCTAAATAATTGTTTCATAATGTGTTAAAGTATTGAATATCTAAAAATTAACGCATGAAGCAAATACGAGGTATTGGTAGGTTTTGGATTTTTTTAACTGTTAAATTTTTAGTAACTGATCAGTCTCTTCAAAAACATTAAAATAAAGTGCTCCTAAATTTGGATC
>CAXBID010000007.1:0-33607 GCA_963975495.1 uncultured Flavobacteriaceae bacterium
CCCTTACTGGATTTGACTTAGTTTTTAATCAGTAAACTTGCGGATTTAAGGTATTTTAAAAACTGGATGCAATACACAGGAAAAAGGCGCATGATGATACATGCTAAAATGAATAAAAAGAAATCTAAAAGCACATATAATATATACTTATTGTGGTTATTGCCAGTTGCTATTTTAGGTTTAACCTATGTGGTGTTTCAGGCTTCATAATTGTCAAGTTTTCAAAATCTTTCACTACTAAGATTTTAAAAAAGAAGTTTTTGTCATTTCGAACAAAGTGAGAAATCACATAATAAAAAACGCATTAAAATAAATAGGTATAAAAAATATGCGACCTCTAACATGCGTTCGAGGTGACAAATAGAATCACTTCTTAAAAATAACATACACTGGGAAATGGTCGCTATAACCCCCTTTATATTTTTTACCAACATAAGTTCTAAACGGTGAGCCTTTATATTTACCGTTAAAAAGTTTTAAAAAATCTTCATCAAAAATATTAGCAGAACTATATTCAAACAACAAGTCTGAAGTTTTGAAAAAGTTAGTGGAAATTAAAATTTGGTCAAATAAATTCCATTGCCAGTTGTGTTTAGTGGTTCCCCTATTAAAAGACTTTAAGGTTTCCATGGGGTTAAATAAATCAAAACCTTCAACTAAACGTTTTATGCTATTGCTATGCGGGTCGTCGTTAAAATCGCCAATTACAATAATTTTAACAGCTTCATTTTTTTGTCGTAATGAAGAAATAATTTCGCCAACTTTATCCGACGAAGCCATACGTTTGGGTTCGGTTTCCTTTTCACCCTCACGTCTAGACGACCAATGGTTTACAATAAGATGCACGTTTTCACCATCAAGTAAACCCGAAACCAATAGAATATCTCTGGTGTAATCAGGCGAACCATCATCATCAGTCAATTGAATAGTAAATGTTTCAGAATGTAATACTTCAAAGGCAGTCGTGTCATAAATGAGAGCTACATCAATCCCGCGTTCATCTAAAGAATCATAATGGATATAACCATAATTACAGTCTTCAAGATGTTTTGAAGCTATTAAATCTTCAATAACTTTATTGTTTTCAACTTCGGCTAAACCTACAATTGCTGGATGTTTACCTGTTTCTCTTCGCCCAATATTGGAAATAGCATATCCTAATTTCCTCAATTTATTATCGTAGCGTTTTGGCGTCCATTTTTTAGCAGAAGTTGGTAAAAAATCGTTATCGTTAGTGTGTTGGTCGTCAACTAAATCAAATAAATTTTCAAGATTATAAAATGCCACAGTTTGCATATCATGGCTCACGGGAATGTCTTCAAAAGATTCTGTCATAAATCAAAAATAGGCTTAAAAATTTAAAATAAATAATTTGATAAATTCTTTATTTTTTAGATTCCCGCATTCGCGAGAATGACAATTTCAATTGAAACCTCGATAAAAGGTATCGAGGAATTCTTTTTCGAACAATACTAGCTACAAATGTTTAACTTTGCAGCATGATAGAAAAGAAAGATATTGCTTTGGAGAAAGCGGTTTTAATAGGCATTATTACAAAAGATCAGGGTGAAGAAAAATCTAGAGAATATTTAGATGAATTGGAGTTTTTAACTTTTACGGCTGGCGGGTATGCCGTAAAGCGCTTTACCCAGAAAATGGATATGCCTAATCCTAAAACCTTTATTGGAACAGGTAAAATGGATGAGGTTCGGCAGTTTATTGAAGATAACGATGTGAGTACTGCTATTTTTGATGACGAATTATCAGCCGCACAAGAACGTAATATTAGTAAAATACTTAACGTTAAGGTTTTAGATAGAACAAACCTAATCTTGGATATTTTTGCACAACGTGCCCAAACTAGTTATGCAAGAACGCAAGTGGAATTGGCACAATGTGAATATTTACTACCGCGATTAAGAGGGATGTGGACGCACCTTGAGCGACAAAAAGGGGGTATTGGTATGCGTGGACCCGGTGAAACAGAAATTGAAACAGATAGACGTATTGTACGGGATAAAATCTCACTTTTAAAATCACGTATTAAAACCATTGATAAACAAATGGCGGTACAACGCGGTAACCGCGGAAAAATGGTTCGTGTGGCTTTAGTGGGGTATACCAATGTTGGTAAATCTACCCTAATGAATGTGATTAGTAAGAGTGATGTTTTTGCCGAAAACAAGTTGTTTGCAACCCTTGATACTACGGTTAGAAAAGTGGTAATTCAAAACTTGCCATTTTTATTAAGCGATACCGTTGGGTTTATACGCAAATTGCCAACGCAATTGGTAGATAGTTTTAAAAGTACGCTTGATGAAGTGAGAGAAGCCGATTTATTGCTTCACGTGGTTGATATTTCACATCCTAATTTTGAAGAGCATATCGAGTCTGTAAACAAAGTTTTAGGCGAAATAAAAAGTGGTGATAAACCCACTATTATGGTTTTCAATAAAATTGACGCTTACGAAGCAGAACCTTTAGAGGAAGACGATTTAGAAACTGAACGTACCGAGAGACATTACTCTTTGGAAGAATGGAAAAGCACTTGGATGAATAAATTAGGTAACAATGCGCTCTTTATTTCTGCATTAAATAAGAAAAATTTAGAAGACTTTAAAAAGCGTGTTTACGATGAGGTTAGAGACATTCATGTAACCCGTTTTCCCTATAATAATTTTCTTTATCCAGATTATACAGAAGAGTATAATTAATAAATATATGCATAAAGCCGAAGGTTCACCTTATTTTATTTGGGTATCAAAAATATTAAAGAAACGGTGGGTAAAATGGGCTCTAATTTTAGCGGTTTCTATTTTTATATTTTTCTTTGGTTTATATATTAGTATCTATTTAGGGGCGTTTGGTAAAATACCTACTGTAAAGGAGTTGAGTTCAATTCAGCAGGAAGAGGCTACTCAAGTTTTAGATAAAGATGGAAAACTAATTGGTAAATATTATGTTTATGATAGGCAACCGCTAGCTTTCAATGATTTCCCACAGCATCTTATTGATGCACTTATTGCCACGGAGGATACCCGATTTTACGAACATGACGGTATCGATAATGTGAGTTTAGCACGTGTTTTTGTTAAAAATATCATTTTTCAAGATAAATCTGCTGGAGGCGGAAGTACTATCACCCTTCAATTGAGTAAAAATTTATTTGGAAGAAAACAGTATGTGCTATTTAGCATGTTGATTAATAAATTTAGGGAATCAATAATTGCCAAGCGTATTGAAGAAATTTATTCAAAAAATGAGATTCTTACGTTGTATTTAAACACGGTTTCTTTTTCTGATAATACGTATGGTATAGAAAGTGCTTCACGTAAATTTTTCAATAAACCAGCATCAGACTTAACATATTCTGAAGCCGCAACTTTAGTTGGATCTTTAAAGGCTACGAGTTATTACAACCCCAGACTCCGGCCTGAAAATAGCCAAATGCGTAGAAATGTAGTATTCAATCAAATGCTTAATTATGATTATATATCCCAACATTTGGTTGATTCACTTTCCAAGCAAAACATTGTTTTAAACTATAAATCTTTTAGTCACGATTTAGGATTAGCGCCATATTTTAGGGAAGAAGTAAAAAAACAATTATCTAAAGTATTAGACACCTTAAAAAAACCTAATGGAGATTCATACGATTTATATCGTGATGGGTTAGTTGTTCATACCACTTTAGACTCAACAATGCAAACACTTGCTGAAGCATCAGTGAAAGAACACCTTTCTAAATTACAAAACGATTTTGAAACGTCACATGGAAAAAATGCACCTTGGATCACCAATAAACGTATAATTGAAGCTGCGGTAAAAAAACTGCCAAAATATAAATTCTATAAAGAAAAAGGATTAACTGATAAACAAATTGAAGATTCTTTATCTATAAAAAAAGATACAGAACTTTTTGGATGGGAAGGTAATGTTGTTAAAAATCTTTCAAGCATTGACAGTTTAAGGCATTATTTAAAATTTTTAAATACTGGAATGCTTGCCATAGAACCTAATACTGGAGCAGTAAGAACGTATATCGGCGGAATAGATTACAGATATTTTAAGTACGATCATGTGTCGCAAAGCGAAAGGCAAGTGGGTTCAACTTTCAAGCCTTTTGTATATACGGCGGCGATAGAAAACGGAATGAAACCGTGTACTTATTTTTCATTACAAGCGGTTACATATACCAATTTTGATAATTGGACACCTACTAATTCGGGCAAAAAAGAAGAAGACCCACATCTTAATTTTAATTTGGAAATGGCTTTGAGTAATTCTGTAAATACCATTGCCGTAAAAGTCTTAAATCAAGTAGGGATTGAAAAGGTCGTACAACAAGCAAAAAAGTTAGGGATTACAAAAGATCTTCCTTTGGAACCGTCTTTGGCATTGGGCGTAGCAGAAATCAATTTAAAAGAACTAACAGGTGCTTATGCCAGCTATGTGAATAATAGTAAAGGCGTGAAACCATATATTATTACGAAGATAGAAGATAAAGAAGGCAACATTATTGCATCTTTTGAACAAGAAGTTGCTGAGGTTTCGGCTTATAGCGATTATACAAGACAAGTGATGCTTAAAATGATGCAATCTACTATAAACAGTGGAACAGCGTCAAGATTACGAACGACGTATAATTTGAAAAACGATATAGCTGGAAAAACAGGAACAACCCAAAACAATAAAGATGGATGGTTTGTTGGCATAACACCCAATTTAGTTACTGTAACTTGGGTGGGGAATGATAACCACAGCATTGGATTTAAATCTACAAGTATTGGGCAAGGTGCTAATTCAGCACTTCCGATTTTTGGTAAGTTTTATCAGAAATTGAATGCCGATTCGCGTTATAATAAAATTACAAAAAGCACTTTTGAATCACCTTCTCAGGAAGTATTAGATGATTTGGATTGCAATCCAGAAAAAAGAGATAACCTATTGAAAAGAATTTTTGGAAGTAAGCAAAAAAAGAAGAAATTTAAAGGAGATTAGTAAATCAAAATGCGTCATAATTTGGTTTAAAGCAAAAAGCATTTTCAAATTGAAAACGCTTTTTGTTATTATATAAATTGAATATGTTAAAACTTATAGCTTAAACCAATTGTGAAATACGTTTGTAAATCATTATCTACTGTTTCAAAAGTATCAGTAGTATTTCCTAATGTGTTTATAGAATAATCTAGAGCTTCCTGTCTGTTATTTCTTAAACCAAAGTCAAAACCAACACCAATCATTTTCCATAAGGTATAACTAAAAGAGTTGTTCCAAGTCCAGTTGGATAAATCACTTGACTCATAACTCTGGAACATGGATAGGTTTGTTTTAAAACTAATGGCATTTATTTGTCTCGTATAATCTACAAGAATTTTAGCACCCAATGACGATGAGAAAATAGCATCTTCTTTTGTAAACACAAAGTTGTAGTTTAATGGATGGACTACGACTACCAAGTCTTTAATAGGCGTCCAAGTGGCACCAACACCTAAATCTAAATATCCAGGATTGTTGAAATTGTTTAGAATTGTAGTTCTGTATTCCCCTAAACCAGAGATAGCGAATGTTTCACTTAATTTCTGTCCGTATAATGAAGATATATTAAAAACATCTGTGGCTTCTCTAAATTTTGAATTATCAGTAGGGTTGTCTTTATCGTCAAATTTTACCCAAGATAAGTTTATATTACCTGCATTTCTCCAAAAGAATTTCTCTTTATTTAAATTAGCAAAAGCATTAGCGGTAAAACCAATATTTCCAGATGAATTATTAGGAGACCCCTGAGAATACCAGTTATTAAAGCTTGAAAAGCTACCTCCAATTGTTCCGAAAGCACCTTTTTTCCAACCTGGTAAAGCATCAATTTGTGCCTGTAATGCGTCAACGCGACCTTTGATAGCTTTTATTGAATCTTTTTTAACAGCTTGTGTAGCTTTAAGTTCTTCTTCTGTTTGTGCATTTACCGATATTAATCCGATAAAGAAAACACATACTAGTAATAGTTTTTTCATTTTTTTAAATTGTTGAATTTTGTGCAAATATAAGAGTTAGACCCTCTTTTACAATTTAGTCACAGTAAATACTATAAGAATTATTTCTTTTTGAAAAGCGGTACTGAGGAACAAGCTTCGCCGTACATAATAGATTTTGCAACAGGTTTTAGCTTTGTTGCTAACATAATATAGGCATTTTGAGGCACGGGTTTATTGGAACAGCCTTTTATAATGATGGGTTTGTCTTTATATTCAGAAACATCCAAACTATTTAAAACATCTTGATAAATAGAGGTTTCTAAAGTTTCAAGATTACCAATAATTATTTTTTTCGCATAAGGTTCAAGATGAATACTTAACAGCATATATGCCCACCCGGGAATAATAGCATCGCTGCTACAAGTTAAAGCGACATAAGTGTCTTGAAATTGCGACCAATCAAATTTATCAATCTGAGTTCTAAAATCCTTTTCGCGTAAGACAAAACCTTCAAAAAGCCAATCTTTGATATCAAATAGCACACGATTACCTTTAGGATAATAATCCTCTAAATTTAAAGTAATTAATTTGCTATTCGCTACGCGATTTATGATTTCGTCTGACATTTTATTTTTTCTTTGCTATCAGTAAAAGTGAATCACCTTCTTCAAACTCTTCGTAAGATTCAATTGAAAGTATTTCAAAATAATCTTTAAAAATTTCATCAAGGTTTGATTTATCATGATAATTAACGAAAAGACCTTTAAAAACTTCAGAACCTTCTCCCTTCCAAAAAGAATGACAAACTATGCCCTCAGGTTTTAAAATTTCATGTTGTCTTTTAATGGAATGCGTTAATTCATTATCCGTTAAATGATGTAAAACTTTATTCGAATAAATACCATCAAAGGTCTTATCGATTTTTAAAATGACGGCATCTAATTCAAGAAATTCTCCATTTGGATATTTTGCAGTTAAGAGATCTAAAAATTCAATTGAATTATCTGAACCTACAACATTGTAATATTTACTTAATATTTCCCAATCACTACCTGGTCCAGAACCTATTTCTAATACCGTCGAATTGGATGGTAAAACTTTTTTAAGTTTTTCAATTAATTTCCTGCCATCAATGCCTTCAGCTAATTTTATATATTCTTGAACAGATTCTTTGGTTTTATAGTATTCTCCGGCCATAATATAAGAGACCTTTCGACTGCGCTCAAGGTGACATTTTATTGTTTTTTTAACTACTGCAAACTGCGACTGAATACTGCTTACTCCACTAAAGCATCCCCAATTCTAACTTCGCCTCTTCGCTCATCAATTCTTGTGTCCATGGCGGATCGAAAGTAATTTCAACTTCAGCACCTTTAACCGCATTAAGCGATTTTACTTTTTCTTCAACCTCTAAAGGCAAGGTTTCTGCTACTGGGCAGTTGGGCGTTGTTAACGTCATTAATATTTTTACGTCGTAATCTTCATTTACAAATACATCGTAAATTAAACCGAGTTCATAAATATCAACAGGTATTTCTGGGTCGTAAATGGTTTTAAGTACGTTTACTATTTTTTCTCCTAATTCGGTGGTGTCTATAGTTGTTTCGCTCATTTTTTTTAAGTTTATACGTTTATGGGTTTAGAGGTTTAGAGGTTTAGAGGTTTAAAAGTTGTTTAGGTAAATAAACTGATAAACTGATAAACTGATAAACCGTTAAACAAATAAACTAATTTAACTGTGTTTGGTATGCAATGGCATACATTTTAAGTTGTTTCACCATACTTACTAATCCGTTAGCTCGCGTGGGTGATAAATGCTCTTTTAATCCAATTTTATCAATAAAATCGGTATTGGCATCGATAATATCCTTTGGGTGCTGGTTAGAAAAGGTTCTAATTAAAATAGCTATTATACCCTTAGTAATAATCGCATCACTATCGGCAGTAAATTCTATTTTATCGTCTTTCATTTCGGCATGTACCCAAACTTTACTTTGGCAACCTTTTATAATATTGCTATCGGTTTTGTATTGGTCGTCAATAAGGGGTAAATCTTTCCCCAAATCAATCATATATTGGTAACGTTCTTCCCAATCTTCAAACATTGAGAATTCGTCTATAATTTCGTTTTGAATTTCTTGAATAGTCACTTTTTATTTTTAGCTTTAAAGTTAAAATGGGTTTCGACTGCGCTCAACCTGACATATTACAAAAATACAATAACAAATGCCTATCAACAAATTTATAAAACCATTAGAGGCATTTTAAGGCATTACATCTGACGCCTAAAAAAATATATTTTAACAGATGAAAAGTTGCTATTCAATGTTTTCTGAAATTGATAGGATTTCTTTAACAAGTTCTGCTATTTCTTTTGGAGGATTTCCATGGTCGAAAGACTGGGTCTCATAATCTTTTCCATCCATGGTTATTTTTAATCGTGCAATTGCGGCACCATCAAATTGAAAGGCCTTACTCGGTGGCTCAAGTTCAGAAATTCTTTCAACTTCAATAGATTTAAAGATTTTAGCAATACGTTCCCAATCCTCAGTACTGCAATTTTTGTTAGTAGGTTTCCCGCCTCTTTTAGTTACTGTTGAAATATTTTTTTTATTAATAATTATTTGTTTATAAGTACCTCTTGAAGAGGCAACATATTCAATATTTGAAACTTCTTCTATTTCTTTTGAAGCTGTTAGTAATATTTTCTTTTTATTATAAATTGAAAAACCATTTTTTGTAAATAAGATTACATTGGCTTTTTTAAAGGCTTTAAGAAGCTTGTCCTCTACATTGTTTTTATCCTTCGCACAAAGTATTTTGGTTAACCCCAAATCACTAAATTCTAAAAAAACTTTGTTTAATTTGAACGACCCAAAAAAACGATTACATCCTGAAAAGCCTGAAACTTGTTTTGTGCTATCTTTAAAAGTTATGTTTAGGTTGAAAGATGAAACATTTTCGCCATTTAGCTCGTTTATATTATAATTACCATTAAGTTCTTTCAAAATTGTATCATCATGATATTGTTCTTGCAACATAAACTGATAATCTGTCGGTCCCCAACAACATCTTAATACCATCATGCTGAAAACCATTAAAAAATATTTCATCTAATTGATTTTTTTAAATATGAATGTACAAAAAAGACGCCAATTTCAAAGGAAACCTCGAAACATAGTTCCTCGGAAATTTGTTATAATTTAAGACAGCATCATTTTTGCTTTTTTAACGCCTGCGACTAAAGTGTCAATTTCTTCTTTTGTGTTGTAGAATGAAAAAGAAGCGCGCACTGTTCCTGGAATTTTAAAGTAATCCATAATAGGTTGTGCGCAGTGGTGACCCGTTCGAACAGCGATACCTAGTTTATCTAAAATGGTACCCACATCATACGGATGGATGTCTTTTAAATTGAAGGATATTACGGACGTTTTTTGTTTGGATGTGCCGTATATTTTTAGTCCTTCAATCTCTAAAAGTTTTTTGGTAGCATATTCTAACAACTCATTTTCGTAGCTCGCTATATTATCAAAACCAACCGAATTCATATAGTCTATGGCGGCTCCAAAAGCGATGCCTCCACAAATATTAGGTGTTCCTGCTTCAAATTTATGGGGTAAATCGGCATAGGTGGTTTTTTCAAATGTTACCTCTGCAATCATTTCGCCACCACCTTGATAAGGCGGTAATTTTTTAAGCCACTTTTCTTTTCCGTAAAGCATCCCAACACCTGTTGGCCCGCAAATTTTATGGGCTGAAGTGACGTAAAAGTCGGCATCTAGTTTTTGAACATCGGGTTTTATGTGTGGTGTAGATTGTGCGCCATCAATTAAAACGGCAGCACCAACTTGGTGTGCTTTTTCAATAATATATTCAATGGGGTTTATAGTTCCCAAAGCATTTGAAATATGATTTACAAAAACGAGTTTCGTGTTTTTTGAAAGTATTTTATCAAATTCTGAAATGACTAACTCGCCATCTTCATTCATTGGAATAACCTTTAACGAAGCGCCCGTGCGCTCGCACAACATTTGCCAAGGCACAATATTGCTATGATGCTCTAAAGCCGAAACGATAATGTCGTCTCCTTTTTTTAATAGGGATGAAAACCCATTAGCTACTAAATTTATACTGTGAGTTGTGCCCGATGTAAAAATGATTTCATGCGAATATTTGGCATTAAAATGGGCTTGTATTTTTTGTCGGGCTTGTTCGTATAAATCGGTAGCTTCTTGACTTAGCGTATGCACACCACGATGGATATTGGCATTGTAATTTGAATAATAATCTACAATAACATCAATAACTTGCTGTGGCGTTTGTGATGTGGCTGCATTATCTAAATAGACTAAAGGTTTGCCATTTACTTTTCGAGAAAGAATGGGGAAGTCTTTTCGTATGTTTTCTACTTTGAACATGGCTTTAAGTTTAGCCCCGATATTCGCCGTTCGACTATTTTGCGATAGTCTTAACCTTTTTTGTTTTTCTCAAAAAAGATATAGCGGATAGCGGGAAATAGCTTCAAATAAAAAATATTTTAATAAGCATCATGAGATTCCCTCCTTCGAGGGAATGACAAAATATACTATAAATCAAACCCAATACTTACACCTAATTTGTTTGCAATAATTTTAGTGATACGTTGTTTTATTTCAGGAACTTTAACCGAACTTAAAACGTTATTACTAAAGGCATACATTAAAAGTGCTTTGGCTTCTTTTTTAGGAATACCGCGCGATTGCATGTAAAACATGGCGCTTTCATCTAGCTGACCAATGGTACAACCGTGTGAGCATTTTACATCATCAGCAAAAATTTCAAGTTGAGGTTTGGTGTTAATGGTAGCTTTATCGCTTATTAAAATATTGTTATTGGATTGAAACGCATTGGTTTTTTGAGCCTCTTTTTCAACAATGATTTTTCCGTTAAAAACACCCGTAGAGTTTTCGCCAAAAATACCTTTGTAATCTTGATGACTTTCGCAATTTGGCTGAATATGATGCACCAAAGTATTGTGATCTACGTGTTGTTTGTCGCCAATAATGGTAACGCCTTTTAAGATAGAATCTATACGCTCGCCGTTTTGGTAAAAATTAAGATTATTACGCGTTAATTTACCACCAAATGCAAAAGTATGTACTGATGCTATACTTTCTTGCTTTTGTTTGATAAATGTGTTGTCTATTAAGGAAGCGTTTAAATTATCGTTTTGAATTTTATAGTAATCGACAATAGCACGTTTATTTGTAAAAACTTCAGTAACACTATTTGTTAAAACTGGATTGTCTGTTAAGCTTTGGTGACGCTCAATAATTTGTACATGGGAATTTTCCCCAATTACGATTAAATTACGTGGTTGAAGCATTAAAGCAGATTCGTTACCAGTAGAAAAATGAATAATTTGTATCGGTTTTTCTACTAATTTGTTTTTTGGGACATTAATGTATGCGCCTTCACATGAAAATGCAGTATTTAATGATGGTAAACTATCTTTTGTGGCTGCTTTATTGAAATAGTTTTCAATAACCAAACGGTATTTTGGTTTGGATAAAGCGGCTGACATTAAGCAAACATCAATGCCATCATGTGTAGTTTGCGATAGGTGTGAAGCGTATTTACCATCAATAAAAACAACTTTATACGTGTCTATATCATGTATTAAATACTTTTTTACATCGCTGTATTCAATGGCATTTTCCTGTTTTGGAAATACGCTATAATCTTCCTTTAAAATTTTATTTAAAGATGTGTACTTCCAAGCTTCTTCCTTTTTGGTTGGGAAGCCCTTTTCTTCAAATATTTTTATAGCTTCAGATCTAACATCATGAACATAAGCGTCAACATCAACGTCGTTTTCAAATGCTAAAAATGAGGATACTAATTTTTCTTTTAATTCCATCTTGTTCAGTTTTCAGTCGCAGTATTCAGTTTTCAGTCGCAGTCTCAGTTTTCAGTAAAAAAGAAAAACCGAGAAAGACTGTTTACTAATTTTTAAATTTTGAGTAATCAGAATTGAGTAAGCAACTGTTTACTGCGACTGAATACTGCGACTATTTTTTAAAGTTATGAGTGTTCAGTTTTGGGTAAGCAACTGCCAACTGCGACTGAATACTGCGACTATTTTATATGTTCACTTCTTCTTTAATCCAATCATAACCTTTTGCTTCAAGCTCGTGTGCCAGTTCTTTTGGTCCAGATTTAACAATTTTTCCGTTGTGCAAAACGTGTACAAAATCAGGAACGATATAATCTAACAAACGTTGGTAATGCGTAATAAGTAAAACAGCATTATTTTTACTTTTTAGTTTGTTAACACCATTGGCAACAATACGAAGGGCGTCAATATCTAGACCGGAATCGGTTTCATCAAGTATAGCCAATTTAGGTTCTAACATCGCCATTTGAAAAATTTCGTTACGCTTTTTCTCACCACCTGAAAACCCTTCATTTATAGAACGCGATAAAAATTTTCTGTCGATTTCTAGAAGTTCAGATTTTTCACGAATCAATTTGAGCATATCTTTTGCTGGCATATCTTCCAAACCTTTCGCTTTTCTAGTTGCGTTTATGGCTGTTTTCATAAAGTTAGTAACACTAACACCAGGAATTTCAACAGGATATTGAAATGATAGAAAGACACCTTTGTGGGCACGTTCTTCAGCTGCTAGTTCTTCAATATCCTCACCTTCAAAAAGTATGTTTCCTTTTGTTACTTCATATTCTTCCTTTCCAGCTATTACTGAAGCTAATGTGCTTTTTCCAGAACCATTGGGTCCCATTAAAGCATGAACTTCACCAGGTTTTATTTCAAGATTAATACCTTTTAAAATGCTTTTACCATCAACACTGGCGTGTAAGTTGTTTATTTTTAACATAATTATCTTATTCTCCTAGTTTTAAAACGTCGTTTTCTTCTTTTTTGGGTTGTGTTACGTTTACTATTTCTACAACCTCAACTTTATTTTCCCAAAGAATTTTTTCGTCTTTTTGGGTTGTTATTTTTCCTCTTATCTCCACGGGAACCATGTCGGTAGGTGCTTTTTTATAGGCTTCAGCCATTTTGTTTAGCTCCAGCATTTTATCTGTAATAAAAACACCATAAATCTCAGCGTGGGTTTGCAAAACTGCAGCACCTTCATAATAAACAAAATCGCCTTTTAATAGGGTTAACCCATCATTTTGTTTTGCTGTTTTTTCTGTTGAAGTTTCTTCTTTTTTTGATTCGTTTTTACAGCTTATAATTGCTGAAATACATAAAATTAGAATTACTACTTTTTTCATTTTTTATGCTCGCGAAAGCGAGTATCTTTTTAATTAAACTTCAATTTAAATATTTGTTTCAATTTTAAAGATTCCCATTTTCATGGGAATGGGCTTTAGCCCACACTTCCTTCTAAACTTATTTCCAATAATTTTTGAGCTTCAACAGCAAATTCCATCGGGAGCTTGTTTAGTACTTCTTTACTAAAACCATTTACAATTAATGCAATGGCTTTTTCAGTATCTATACCGCGCTGGTTACAATAGAAAATTTGGTCTTCACCAATTTTACTGGTTGTTGCTTCGTGTTCTATGATTGCCGATTTATTTTTTGCTTCTATATATGGGAATGTATGTGCACCACATTCATTACCCATTAGTAAACTATCACATTGTGAAAAGTTACGCGCATTTTCAGCCCTAGAATTTATTTGAACCAAACCACGATAGCTATTTTGCGATTTTCCTGCTGAGATACCTTTTGAAATAATGGTCGATTTGGTATTTTTTCCCAAATGAATCATTTTAGTTCCCGTATCTGCTTGCTGATAATTATTGGTAACAGCAATGGAGTAAAACTCACCAACTGAATTATCACCTTTCAATATACAACTTGGGTATTTCCAAGTGATGGCACTACCAGTTTCAACCTGTGTCCAAGAAATTTTTGCGTTTTTCTCGCATAAACCACGTTTGGTTACAAAGTTATAAACACCACCTTTGCCTTCAGCATTTCCAGGATACCAATTTTGTACGGTTGAATATTTTATTTCGGCATCATCTAGAGCAATAAGCTCGACAACAGCGGCATGTAACTGATTTTCATCTCTACTAGGCGCTGTGCAACCTTCTAAGTAACTTACATAACTACCTTCATCCGCAATTACTAAAGTGCGTTCAAATTGGCCTGTTCCTGCTTGGTTTATTCTAAAATAAGTTGATAATTCCATCGGGCAGCGCACCCCTTTTGGTATGTAACAGAAAGAACCATCACTAAAAACAGCAGAATTTAAGGCGGCGTAAAAGTTGTCTTTTTGCGGAACAATGGTTCCCAAATATTTTTTTACAAGTTCGGGATGCTCTTTTATAGCCTCAGAAATACTCATAAATATAATGCCTTTTTCACCTAAGGTTTTCTTAAATGTTGTAGCCACAGAAACAGAATCTATAACGACATCCATAGCAACGCCTGATAATTTTTTTTGTTCATCAATTGATATGCCCAGTTTAGTAAATGTGGCTAAAAGTTCAGGATCAACTTCATCTAAACTATCGTATTTGGGTTTGCTATTTGGCGCTGAATAATAAGAAATACCTTGAAAATCTGGTTTTTTATAACGCACGTTTGCCCATTCAGGTTCAATCATTTGTTCCCAAGCACGAAATGCTTCCAATCTCCAATCGGTCATCCATTGTGGTTCTTCTTTCTTTTTAGAAATAGCACGAACGATATCTTCGTTTAAACCATTTGGAAATGTATCAGACTCAATATCGGTATAAAAACCGTATTCGTATTCTTTGGTTTTAAGCTCTTCTCTTAAATCATCTTCTGTATATTTACTCATGTTCCAAATTTAATATTCAAAATTCAAAGTTGGGCTAATCCGCTTTGTATTTACTTCCCTTTAAATCACTCTTTTTTAAATAGTTCATAAAACCACCAATCATCTTACTCAAGGTAAGTGTTTGTTCTTTTAGTTTATTAAACTCATCTATAATTATATAATTTCTATCAGAAACTCTATACAGTTGAGACCTTGTTTCACCACAAGATGCTTTTGCTATTGATAAAAATTGAACAAATTCTTTGTTCCCGTTTCTTTCAAAGCCTTCTGCTATGTTATCCATTACAGAACCCGAAGAGCCATCAATTTGACCGTATAGTTTATAATCTCTTCTCAAGTCTGTTCTATTGGCAACTTTATTTATGTCATCACAAAGCACTCTAGCTAATTGCCAAATCTTTAAATCTTCAAATTGTTTAACAGTTGCCATAATTTTGAACTTAAAACTTAAAACCTTGAATTTAAAGTGAAAATGATTCGCCACAACCACAAGTACGGTTTGCGTTAGGATTGTTAAAAACGAAACCTGTTCCGTTTAATCCTCCTGAGTATTCAAGGGTAGTGCCAATTAAATACAAGAAGCTTTTTTTGTCAACTATGATTTTAATATCATTATCAACAAATACTTTATCCTCTTCTTGATTTTCTTTATCAAACTTTAAATCGTAAGATAAGCCAGAACAACCGCCACTTTTAACGCCTACACGTACAAAGTCTTCGGTTGGGTTATAGCCATCATCAGTCATTAATTCAATAACCTTTTTTTTAGCTGTTTCAGAAACTTTTATCATATTCTTTTCCCATCCTAACCTTCCCAAAGGGAAGAGACTCAAAACGAGGTAGTATTGAGTGCTTTGTTATTAATTACTTAGAAAATGCACATAATTTTATTAAGACACTTTCTAAATAGAGTACAAATATACAATATAAGTCATGGATTACCATAGAACCTAACATTATATTAGCATATAGTTTTATAGCTTTTTCTTATGGGTTTTAAATACAAATAAAAATAAGGGCGTTACCACAATCCCGATAGCTCGGGAGGGCTTTTATTCATGCGTCTCTATTTAATATTTCTGAATTCATGAACATAAATGTTTCATTGCAATCTTTCTTGTGCTGAAGGTGTTTATTCATAACTGTCTATTTTAAATTAAAGTATTCATGAATCTCCGATTTCAGTATGGCATCAAATAATTTCTATATATTATACAATAGGTTAAATTCAAACTTATAGATATGCACAAAAAGGATTTCCACTATAATCCCTAACGCAGGCTAACTACTAGTATTTAACTATTTATATTATTGAAAGCATTAACGGAACGTCTAATATTAAGTAATTGAATATTAGACGTTCCCTATAGCCTAAAATGGCGTAAGCACCGTCCTGGGGTTTAGTTATAGACTGACCACTTTGGCTTTTTGAGCCTCCAAATGTTTTTAAAATTCAACATTTTTTGGAGTTGGCTTTTTTGTGTTACCGTCATCGTTTTTAGAACAACTTCTAAGTACATGACAAAAATTGAAACATATATTTTAAGTCGCCAATTATCAATAGTTTTATGATTTTGGATGTTTCAGACCTGCTAGGTTTTGGAAACCTGGCAGGTCTCAATTTCAGTAAGATTACTATCATTTAATGAACGCTAAACTAATTTTTGTCATGTACTAAACTAATATATACAAAAGAGCATTTTTCATCTGGGAAATTAAAAGTTGAGTTGTTACCCACTTTTTCTAATTACAATTAATCCGCGTTCAATATCACTTAAAATAATATTTCCGCTTGGAAAATATGGATAAACGTTCCAAACACCATTAAAGTCTGTGCCATCATTTGCTGGATAGGTATCAAAATATCCAACTTCGGTTATAGAACTATTTGCTATATTGCTTATATCCAACATCCTTACACCAGCGCGATAATTTGCCATATAATAGATGTTATCTTTTACATAGCCGTTATGGTCTATGGCGTTTGATTGTCCTAAGAAATCAAAATGATAAAGCGGATTATCTAAATCTTCAAAATCAAAAATCACTGTTCGCGTTTTGTTTCCAATTTCAATCTCATCAACTTCATCTCCTAAAATAAAGTAACGCATATCTTCGGTAAACCAACCTTGGTGTGCGTACCTTACATTACTATAACTAATTGTAGAAATTATAGTTGGGTTTAATTTATCAGAAACATCCGCAATTACTACTTCATTTTCATTGCTGCCAATGAGTATTTCTTTTCCTGCATAATCTGAATCTGGACCATTATAGGTTACAACTTGAGCATCATGAGAATAGCTCCCTTCAATCAGTGAGCCTTCCATTATAGGTGCGGTAGGATTTTGAATATTTATAAATATTGGGTCACCAAGCGAGGGGCTTGTATTTCTGTTTGTACCCACAATATAGGCGTATCCGCTAGCTTCATTAATGACTATGTTATGAGAACTTCCAAAACCTGTTAAACGCGCGTCTGCAGAAAAAGTTTCTGGAGGGTTTGCAACATTTCTTAAACGTGTTAAATCGAAAACTTGCATGCCGTGTGAAGGCGCTTCACTTACTATAAAGGCATGATTATTATAAACCTTAACATCGCGCCACGAACTACTCACTGTTGCCGTTGGTAAACTACCCAAATAGATAGGGTTATTTGAAATGGTAATATCAACAAAAGATGTATTTGCATCGGTTGCAACTAAAGCATATTCCCTATTAGTTGTTGTGTCTGTCCAACCCCATGAGTCATTTCCTTCTTGAGCCCCCATGGTATTTAAAGTGACATGAGCCATTAAATCATAGCCATTGCAGGGATAAATATCGGCAAAACCATTTTCACATTTTGCCATGGGCGTGTCAATAGTATCATTGTTTTCGTCTTGTTCTACGGTTTCATTATTGCAACTTACTACAATTAATAATAAAGTGAATACGATTAAAAATGATATCGATTTATATACTAGTTTCATTCGTTTAGAGATTTTAAAAATTTAGGACTTAAATAGAACGCTTGATTTTCAAAGCATATTGCTATATTAAAGAAAGGCGTTTCTTAACAAAGTTAATTTATTAAAACTAAAATAGTGTTAAAAATGGTTTTTAGGAGCTGTTTTTATGGTTTACGTTCTATTTTAAAAATGAAAGATAGGTGGTTTTATAAATAGCTTCTTATTTTTGCAACATGATAGAAGATAAAAATCAGGAACGTACACAATTAAGTGATTTAGGAGAATTTGCACTTATAGATCATCTCACAAAAAACTTTAAAATAAATCACAAGTCAACAATTAAAGCTATTGGTGATGATGCAGCTGTTTTAGCATTTAATAAAAAGAAAATTGTTGTTACAACAGATTTATTGGTAGAAGGCGTACACTTTGATTTAAGTTATATGCCTTTAAAGCATCTGGGCTATAAAGCAATTATCGTGAACTTATCAGATGTTTATGCGATGAATGCTAGTGCTACACAAGTTACGGTATCTATCGCCGTGTCAAACAGGTTTCCTCTGGAAGCACTGGAAGATTTATATGCCGGTATTGAAACTGCAGCGAGTATTTATAATATTGATGTTATTGGTGGCGACACCACATCTTCCACAACGGGATTATTAATTTCGGTAACCGCAATTGGTGAGGTTGAAGGCCATAATGAAGTTTATAGAAGCGGCGCTAAACCAAATGATTTACTTGTAGTTTCAGGAGATTTGGGAGCTGCATATATGGGATTGCAAATATTGGAGCGCGAAAAGGAGGTGTATAAAGTGAACCCCAATAACCAACCCGATTTAGAACCTTATACTTACATAGTTGAGCGTCAATTAAAACCAGAAGCCCGTAAGGATATTATTGAACTATTAAAGAAATTAGAAGTGAAACCAACAGCTATGATTGATATTAGTGATGGTTTATCTTCTGAAATTATTCATTTATGTAAACAAAGTAAAGTAGGTTGCGATTTATATGAAGACAAAATTCCGTTAGACCCACAAGTTATTTCTACATGTGAAGAATTTAATATTGATAGTACCACAGTAGCTTTAAATGGCGGTGAAGATTATGAGCTTTTATTCACGACATCCCAAGATGATTTTCTTAAAATTAAGGCAAATCCGAATCTAAGCATTATTGGTTTTATGAAAGAAGAAACCGAGGGCATGCATCTAGTTACCAGGGCAGAAACTAGAATTCCTTTAAAGGCACAAGGATGGAAAAACTTTAATGGCTAAAAACTAATAATTTAGTAGGTAAAATGGCATTATTTTTCCTAACTACGGTAGTACGTCGTTTTAATCGTTTTTGATAAATGCGTGATAAAACGTCGTTTATTTCCTTAAATTTTGGAGTTAACTCTGTTAGGCTGCCATTACCGTTTGTGGTTAATTCTTTTTTGCAGTTTTTACAGGTGTATTCTTTTACATGGAGGGTTACATTTCGTGTTACTCTATAATCATGTCCAAACATCTTGCAATGCATGTTTCTCATTTTTTTAATATTAATTAGGTTACTTTAGGAGAGACCGTTAAAATATTAAAAAACATTCAAAGTTGTCAATAACTTGTTAATAAATCGATGAAGCGACTACTTTTCTCTTTAAACGTTCCATTCGGCTTGTATGAATACGCTCCAGTATGGCATTGATTTCCTTAAACTTGGGCGTTAGTTCAGTTAAATTGCCATTGCTGTTAGTGGTTAATTGTTTTTTGCAATGGTTGCAAGTGTATTCCTTAACATGGTAAGTCACTTTTTTTGTTACTTCATAATTATGACCAAAAAGATTGCAATACATTTTTGGGATGAAAGTAGGGTTTTGGGTAGTTTTTTTCATGGTACATATATATTGGAGTTGTTAAAGCTATAAATATTTTTGAATAAATCGATAAAAAGTTATTTATTTTCGATGAAATACATAATTTTTTGTAGGAAATCAGGTTTATTTTCAATATGACTCATATGTCCATCCGGAAATTCTACTACTTTTACGTTGGTGTTTTTTATTTGATTAATGAGTGTATTGTAATCTAAAACAGGATCCTTTTTACTAACAATCATCATTTTTTTAAAGCTTGTATTTTGTAATATGTGTTCTCTGTTTTTTCTAATTTTCATGCCTTCCAACGCTGCAATAATACCTTGCAAAGGCGTTTGTAAAGCTTCTTCCGTTATTTGTTTTAATGCTTCAGAAAAAATGGTTCTATTTTTAGGCCTGAATAAATTTGAGATTCCCATTTTTACAAACCGTTTATGGTTTTCTTTTACTGCGGCAATGGCTCTATCCCTATTCTTTTTTCGTTCAGAAGAATCTTCTTGCGCAGTAGAATTCATTAAACACAACCCTGTAATCCATTCTGGATTTTCTTCCGCGAAAGCGAGAGCAACATAGCCTCCCATAGAATGCCCAATAAAAGTAGCTTGGTTAATTTCTAGATGCTGAAGTATTGCTTTAACACATTCAGCCATAAGTTCCATACTATGTACATAGCCTAAACATCCTGTTTTACCATGCCCTAATAAATCTATACAAACTATTCTGTTGTTTTTGGATAAGGTTGGAATAAATGGTTTCCACATAGTGCTGTTTTCTAAAAAACCATGAAGTAAAACAACGGTATGGCCTGAGCCATTATCGGTATAAAAAATAGTTGTGCCTTTGTATTCTAAATTCATTTTAACCTATATTGGGCAAAGATAAAAGTATCGTATGAATAAAACTAAAGAAACGTTTGTATTTGGCTTCGCACTTTTTGCTGGTTTTTTTGGTGCGGGAAATTTAATTTTACCGCCGCTATTGGGTTTTAATTCTGGTCCTGATTGGTGGTTAGTAGCTTTTGGGTTTTTAACATCGGCAACAATAATTCCTTTACTAGCTATATTTGCACATGCCAAATTACAGGGTACCATGTTTGATTTTGGTAAAAAGGTTTCACCCGTTTTTAGTTTAATTTTTAGCTTTTGCGTGATTGCTATAACTATAGCTTTACCCTGCCCAAGAACAGCGGCGGTAACTCATGAAATGGCAATAGCGCCATATTTTGGTACTAGTGCTTTGCTTACAAGTATTATCTATTTTGTGTTAGTATTTATTTTTGTGATGAACAGAAACCAAGCACTAAATATACTTGGTAAATACTTAACCCCAATAATAGTTTTAATTGTGCTTTCTATTGTTGCTGTTGGCATTTTTTCTCCAATAAGCGAAATGAATCCATCAAATTTTGAAATACCAATAATTAGTGGGTTATTGGAAGGGTATCAAACGTATGATGCCATAGCAGGTATGATTATGGGTGGTGTAGTTTTGGTATCAATCAATAATTCAAAAAATGAGATGTCTTTTGTTGAAAAAAGAACCATGATAGCAAAATCTGGATTTATAGCTATGTTTGGTCTGTTAATTATTTATGCAGGATTAATTTATGTTGGCGCTTTGTATAGTTCTGAATTTGAAAGTAATATTTCAAGAACAAATTTGCTTTCTGGGTTAGCCACAAAAACACTGGGGGATATTGGCTCAACTTTTTTAAGTGTTCTGGTGGCACTAGCCTGTTTTACTACAGCTGTAGCTATTATTGTTAGTGTAGCAGATTTTTTTAAATCTTATTTTAAGCAATACCCAAAAGCGTATTTAATAACTGCTATTATATGCAGTGTGGTTGGAATTCTGGTTGGACAAATGAATGTGAAGTACATTATTGATATTGCACTTCCGGCGTTAATGTTTATTTACCCAATTTGTATTGTGTTAATTCTATTGAATGTGATATCCGAAAAATTTGCTTCTAAAATGGTTTTTAGGGCAGTTGTTTTGATCGCCTTTATTTTTAGTATTCCAGATTTTTTAGGATTTATTATTCCTGTTGAAAATTTGGAATTTATAAACAAAACTATTCCATTAGCAAAACAAAACTTAGGTTGGGTTTTACCAGCTTTAGTGACTTTTATTTTGGTGAATATATTTGAAAAACTAAAATTAAATTAAGATTTTTGATTATTCGTTATCTTTATTAGTGCATGAATTTAATAACGATTGGTAAAAAACACCCCTAAAGTCCCCTCAAGGGGACAATCAAGACCAAAAGCAGGACGGTCAAAATCAGACAAATATTAGTGACTGGCAAAATACCGTGTAATCGTATTAAGATTTTACTTTTTTAATAGCTGCAAACGCTTTATCAACATAATCATCTTCAACTAAAATAGTAAACTCGTTAGTTGTTGAAAGTACTTCATACAATACAACACCTTCCCAAGCCAAACGCTTAAAAAAATGATAATATAAACCTGCAATTTTAGAATTATCCAGAGGCAAATTTATACTTATTGCAGAAAGCCCTTCTTGAACAGCAAGAAAAGATTCCTTTTTCAAATTTTCATGAATAAAATCATTTAAACTACTGGAAACTATAATATTACTTTCATGGATACCCCTTGTGAATGTGTAAAATAATTTTGATTCCTGATTGATGCGTTCTAAAATCTTTGCATGATTATTAATTAATGAATCCGAATTTTTTACCGTAAAATCTGTTAAATTGGAACGAACGGTTATATCACCCAAGTTCTGGATAACCTTTTTCATTTTTATTGAATTGCCCAAAGTTGGTGGCGGATTATAACGCCTCAATGCCATCATAATAGCTCCTGGCTTCACATCCTTTTTAAGCATTTTACTTATAGGTTCGGTTAATTCAATAGCTAAAGCGCTAAAGTTTATAATGTTTCTGGAAAGTGCTTCTTCCAAATACGGTTGCGATATTAATATAGCTTCTACACAGTTGGATACGGTTTTCATGTGATAATTTTTATTGTTTTCCAAAGGTCACATGTAACATCCAAAAACCTTTTATCCAATGAATTAAGTAGGGTAAATGATGTTTCATGTTAAATATTTAACAGTTTGTGCAAAAATAAACTTTTTTTTAAATAAATATCTTTTTTAAGATAATGAGTTATAGTTTTACATCATAAAATTATGCAAATGAAGGTTTTAAAGTTTGGAGGAACGTCAGTTGGTTCCATCGAAAATATAGCTAACGTTAAAAATATTATTAACGACGGAGCGCGAAAAGTTGTGGTGTTATCGGCTATGTCTGGTACTACCAATCAATTGGTTGCTATTGCAAATGATATAAAGGAAAACGCTTCAAATGAAGCTATAGATAAGGTTAATACATTACACGATACGTATTTTGAAACTATTGATAAACTTATTTTAAATGATGATTTAAATACCGATGTAAAAAGCTATGTTTCGGGTATTTTTAATTTTCTAGTTGAGTGCACGTACAAACCTTTTTCAACTGTTTCGGAAAACAATATTGTTGCACAAGGCGAATTGCTTTCAACTTACATGGTTAATGCTTATTTAAATCAAGAAGGTATTCGTTCGGCATTATTGCCTGCCTTAAGTTTTATGCGAATTGATAGTGCTAAAGAGCCAAATATTGAATATATAAAAACGCATTTTGAAAACGTTTTTAACGCTGCAAAGGAATCTGAGATTTACATTACACAAGGGTTTATTTGTTTAGATGATAATGGTGAAATTTCCAATTTACAACGTGGTGGTAGCGACTACACAGCAACTATAATTGGAGCAGCCATTAAAGCTGAAGAAGTGCAAATTTGGACGGATATTGATGGGATGCATAATAACGACCCAAGATATGTTGGGAATACCAATCCAATTTCTAACCTATCCTTTGATGAGGCGGCGGAGTTGGCCTATTTCGGAGCTAAAATATTGCATCCGCAAACCGTTACGCCAGTGAGGGAAGATTGTATTCCTGTACGATTAAAAAACACTATGGATCCTGAGGCTTACGGTACTTTAATTTCTAATGAAACGTCTGATAACGGCGTAAAGGCTATTGCTGCAAAAGATCATATTACGGCCATAAAAATTAAATCTGGCAGGATGTTACAAGCACATGGTTTCTTAAAAAAAGTGTTTGAAATTTTTGAAGTTTATGAAACATCCATCGATATGATTACCACATCGGAAGTTGCTGTTTCATTAACCATTGACGATGACAAAAACTTAGATAAAATTTTGGCAGAATTAGAAGCATTTTCAACTATTGAGGTTGATAAAAATCAAAGTATTGTTTGCTTGGTTGGCCATTCCATTGTGAATCATCAAGAAACCTATAAATTATTCCAAATATTACAAGACGTAAAAATCAGGATGATATCTTATGGAGGAAGTAGAAACAACATATCCTTACTAATAAATACAAAAGATAAAATTAATACGCTGCAAAAACTAAACGATTATTTATTTGAATTAGTCACTCTTTAAAATACAAATTTTAGTATTGTTAGCTAATGGGCTGTATTTTTTATACAGCCCATTTTTTTTGCCTCACCCAGAACTACAAAAAAATGTAGTTCTGACCTCTCTAAAGTAGAGATGAATAATGAATTCCAATCTAAAATTGGAGAACCTTCATATTATGAACTCATGATGTCTTCAATGTCTTCAGCTTCAATGGGGATGTTTTTCATTAAGTTAAAAGGTTCTCCAGACTTTTGAATAACCACATCATCCTCTAAACGAATACCAAAACCTTCTTCTGGAATATAGATTCCGGGTTCCACCGTAAACACATTATTGGCTTGCATAGGCTCAGTTAAAATACCATAATCATGAGTATCTAACCCAATATGATGTGAAGTACCGTGCATAAAATATTTTTTGTAAGCTGGCCTATCAGGGTTTTCGTTTTGTACATCGGCTTTATCGAGTAGTTTCAATCCTAATAATTCTGAGGTCATCATTTTACCAACTTCAATATGGTATTCTGCCCAATCAGTACCGGGAATTAATAGTTTGGTAGCTTCATTTTTTACTCTATTTACGGCATTGTAAACAGCTTTTTGTCTTTTCGTAAATGTTCCAGAAACTGGAATTGTTCTACTTAAATCGCTTGAGTAGTTAGCATATTCTGCTGCCACATCAAACAATATTAAATCACCCGCTTTACATTGTTGGTTATTTTCAACATAGTGTAGCACATTGGCATTATTTCCTGAGGCAATAATAGGCGTGTAAGCAAATCCTTTTGAGCGATGCCGCAAAAACTCATGCATAAATTCGGCTTCAATTTCAAATTCCCAAACATCGGGTTTTACAAAATTTAAAATTCGCCTAAATCCTTTTTCCGTAATATTACAGGCTTTTTGCATCAAGTCGATTTCAACCGTATCTTTAACCGAACGGAGCCTTTGTAAAATAGGATTGCTTTTTGCCACAGCATGCGCAGGATATTTTTGTTTTAGCCATTTGGTAAAACGATCTTCTCTGGTTTCAGTTTCAACCGAAGCCCTGTAATGTTCGTTAGTATTTATATAAACGGTATCGCATTGCGTCATGAGTTCAAACATGATTTTTTCCATGTCTTGCAACCAATACACGGTTTTAATCCCGCTAGTTTCAAAAGCTTTTTCTTTGGTTAATTTTTCACCTTCCCAAACAGCAATATGGGCATTGGTTTCTTTTAAAAATAAAATTTCACGATGTTTTTCTTTTGGGCAATCTGGAAATAAAACCAAAATACTTTCTTCTTGGTCTACACCGCTTAAATAAAAAATATCGCGATGTTGCTCAAATGGCATCGTGCTATCTGCGCTAATAGGATAAATGTCATTAGAATTGAAAACAGCTAAACTGTTGGATTTCATTTTAGCAGCAAAGTGCTTTCTGTTTTTTATAAAGAGTTTATTGTCAATGGGTAAGTATTTCATATCAAGATTATATTAAGTTTAATAAATGTAGTAAAAGTTCAGAAATCAATTCGATTGTAATTTAGTATATTTGATTGTCCCACCTCCATAAATAATTTAAAAATTATGAAAAAGAGTATACCAATAAATTTCGTTTTGGCTTTTTTACTTTGTTTTCTTCAAATAGAAGCTTCTAAGGCTCAAGGCATGTTAAAGGAGGTTTCTTTAAAAAAGCAGATTGATAATTCTAGTTTAGTAATAGAAGGAAAAGTGATTGCAAAAAAATCTTTTTGGAATACAGACCATAATAATATATACACTGTACATACAGTTAAAGTTTATAAAGTGTTTAAGGGAAATTCAATTGAGACTATTGATGTTGTTACCTCTGGAGGTAAAGTAGATGATGTTGAGCAAATTGTTATACCGAGTTTGAAATTGAATGTAAACGATATTGGTTTATTTACATTACATAATAATAGCGTTGCACAAAAAAAATTAGGTAAATCTAAATTTAAAAGATTTAATGTTTACAGTTCCTTACAAGGGTTTTATAAATACGATGTTGCCCGAGATGTTATATCAAATCCATTTGGTAAAAAACACGGTATTTCAAAATCATTTTATGATGAAATCACAAGTTTAACAAAGTCTAAATATAGAGAAATATCTAGCTTTGAAGTAGAAAATAAAGTTTCAAAATCAAGTAAAAATAAAAGCTCTTTTGCTCCAGATGCGATAACTTTTGATTTGTCAACTGCAACAGCTGGCACAGGAGAAGTACTTACAATTACGGGAACAGGTTTTGGGAATGTTGATATAGGAAAAGTTGGTTTTAGGGATGCCGACTCTGGTGGTGATGATGGACCTCCTAATTTTGATCCAGTATATATAGATGCTTTGGATAGTCAGGTACTAACATGGTCTGATACTCAAATTACAGTTGAAATTCCTTCAGGAGCCGGAACAGGTGATATTAGAATTACGCATAATGATACATCTGAGGGTTTCTCCAATCAAACTTTGACCATATCTTATGCTTTAATAAACACAAATGATGGTTTCGGAACACAGCATTTTTCTGCTGATGGCACTGGGAGCCTAACATGGAGAATGAATACTAATTTTAATGCCAATAATCCAGCTAAAGAGTCCTTTTTAAGAGCGTTTGAATCCTGGCGCTGTGAAACTGGTGTTAACTGGATTATTGGTACTAATACTTCTATTAATGAGGCGGCTATTGATGACACCAGTATTATTTCTTTTGATAGTGCTTCAAATCCGCTCCCAGAAGGAACTCTTGGGGAATGTAGCTATGTAATTAGTGCTTGTACACCTAATAGAACGGTTCGAGATTTAGTTGGAGAATTGGATATTATATTTGATGATGATCTTAACGATCCAGATACTCCTGCAATCGAATCATGGTATTTTGGTAATGATCCTAATGGAATTGCTTTTGAACAATGGGATTTTCAAAGTGTGGCACTTCACGAACTGGGACATGGTCATCAATTGGGACACGTTATAAACACAAATAATGTTATGCACTTTAATATTTCAAATTTTGAGGTTCAAAGAGAGTTAAGTACTAATGATATAAATGCAGCTGGAATAATTCAAGGTTTTAGCACAGGTACGGCTCTATGCGGTACAGCTCAAATGACTAATTATACAGGGAGTTGTGATTTAAGTACCGAAGAAGACGAACTTGCTAATGCCATAAGGATTTTTCCTAACCCAGCAACCAATCAGTTCTTTATTAAAAATGAGTCTTTTGTTAATTTACAAAAAGCTGTGATTTACGATTTAAGTGGTAGAAAAATATCTGAATACGACTTATCTAACTCTTCAAAAACAAAAACCATAAACATCGTAGGAATGGCAAAAGGTGTTTACCTTGTTAATATACATTCAGAAAATGCCAAGATTAGTACAAAGCTAGTATTGGACTAGTTTTTTAACAAAATCAAAGCACTTAAAAGCCGTTTTAGTCCGGTGGGGGTCACATGGTAGTTGATAAGTAATTAAAAATCATTCTAAATAGTAAAAACATGACATTTGTTATTTGTCTGAAACTCAATCCTAGCGTACATTTGTAAAACAATAAATTAATCATAAAATAATGAGCGGATTTTTTAAATCTTCAATTGGAAGAAAAGTAGCCATGGCGCTTTCAGCTTTTTTTCTCATGTTTTTCTTAATTATACATTTAACAGTAAATATTACTTCTGTTTTTAGTGAAGATGTTTTTAACGAGCTATCTCACTTTATGGGCACAAACCTTTTGGTTCAATTTGCATTGCAACCTGTTTTAATTTTTGGTGTTGTATTTCATTTTGTGATGGGATTTGTATTGGAAATCAGAAATAGGAGAGCTAGACAAATTTCTTATATAAAATATAATGGTTCTGCAAATTCCACTTGGATGAGTAGAAATATGATTTTTAGTGGTCTTGCTATTTTAGCTTTTATTGGGCTCCATTTTATCGATTTTTGGATTCCAGAAATAAACACTAAATATATTGTTGGCGATATGAGCGGTACACATAATGGTGGGTTTAGGTACTACCCAGAATTGGTTGAAAAATTTCACAACCCAATACGAGTTGGTGCTTACGTAATAGCCTTTGTGTTTTTGGCACTGCACTTGATGCACGGGTTTGCTTCTGCCTTTCAATCCATGGGAGCATCGACTATTAGGAAAGCAAAATTGCAGACTTTTGGAAAGGCGTATGCAATTATCATCCCTTTAGGATTTATTATTATTGCGCTTTTCCATTATTTTAAATACGTATTATCATAGATATGGCAACATTAGATTCAAAAGTACCTGAGGGTCCAATTAAAGATAAATGGACAACATATAAAGATAAAATCAACCTAGTAAACCCTGCTAATAAGCGTAATATTGATATTATTATAGTGGGCACGGGTTTAGCAGGTGGTTCTGCAGCAGCTACTTTGGCAGAATTAGGATATAATGTAAAGGCGTTTTGCTTTCAAGATTCGCCCAGGCGTGCGCATTCTATTGCAGCACAAGGTGGAATTAATGCAGCAAAGAACTATCAGGGCGATGGCGATTCAACATACAGGTTATTTTATGATACTGTAAAAGGAGGTGACTACCGCTCACGAGAATCCAACGTGCATCGTTTAGCTGAGGTGTCCACTAACATCATAGATCAGTGTGTAGCACAAGGTGTTCCTTTTGCACGTGATTATGGTGGATTATTAGATAACCGTTCGTTTGGTGGCGTATTGGTATCTAGAACATTTTATGCTAAAGGACAAACAGGACAACAGTTATTATTAGGTGCTTATTCTGCCATGAATCGTCAAATAGGTCGTGGTAAAATCAAAATGTACAGTCGCCACGAAATGCTCGATGTTGTTATCGTTGACGGAAAGGCGAGAGGCATTATTGCCCGTAATTTAGTAACCGGGGAGATTGAGCGTCATTCAGCTCATGCGGTTGTTTTAGGAACAGGAGGTTATGGTAATGCTTTTTATCTATCAACTTATGCGATGGGAAGTAATGTTACTGCTGCTTGGAAAGCCCATAAACGAGGTGCATTTTTTGCAAATCCTTGTTATACACAAATCCACCCCACTTGTATTCCAGTTTCTGGAGACCATCAGTCTAAATTAACTTTGATGTCTGAATCTTTAAGAAATGACGGACGTATTTGGGTGCCAAAAAATATGGATGATGTAAAGGCCATTAGAGAAGGTAAATTAAAACCAACGCAAATTGCTGAAGAAAATAGAGATTACTATTTAGAGCGTCGTTATCCTGCTTTCGGTAATTTAGTGCCAAGGGACGTAGCGTCTAGAGCTGCCAAAGAACGTTGTGATGCGGGTTACGGCGTAAACAAAACAGGCGAAGCCGTATATTTAGACTTTGCTGCTGCAATAGAACGTTACGGAAAAGAGCAAGCCCATGTTAAGGGACTGGATGAAAATGATAAAGCTGTTGTAGATAAGTTAGGTAAAGAGATTGTAAAAGCGAAATATGGAAACTTATTTCAGATGTACGAAAAAATCGTAGATCAAAACCCCTACGAAACACCAATGATGATTTTCCCAGCAGTGCATTACACTATGGGAGGTATTTGGGTAGATTATAATTTAATGACTACCGTTCCCGGTTTGTATGCTATTGGTGAAGCTAATTTTTCTGATCATGGAGCTAACAGATTAGGAGCTTCTGCCTTGATGCAAGGATTGGCTGATGGTTATTTTGTATTGCCATATACTATTGGTGATTATTTAGCTGATGATATTAGAACGGGGCCAATTTCAACTGAAACTAAAGCGTTTGACGAAGCTGAAAAACTAGTAAAAGCAGATATTGATAAGTTAGTCAATAACAATGGAACACATTCAGTGGATTATTTCCATAAGAAGTTAGGAAAAATCATGTGGAATAAATGCGGAATGGCAAGAAATGAAAAGGATTTAAAATCTGCCATTACTGAAATCGCTGAATTAAGAGCAGAGTTCTGGAAAGATGTTAAAGTACCTGGTAAGGCTGACGAATATAATGAAGAGCTTGCAAAAGCAGGACGTGTAGCAGACTTCTTGGAACTTGGTGAGTTATTTGCTAAAGATGCCTTGCAAAGAGAAGAATCTGCGGGCGGACACTTTAGGGAAGAATACCAAACTCCTGAGGGTGAAGCCATGCGTAGAAAAGAATTTCAATATGTATCGGCTTGGGAATATAAAGGCGAACCAAAAGATGCTGTATTACATAAAGAAGAATTGGTGTACGAGAATATTGAAGTAAAAGAACGTTCTTATAAATAAGAAGTTGCGTTAATTAATTGAAAGAAAAACTAATCATAAAAAACTTTGGTCCCATTAAATCTGTTGATTTGGATTTAGGGAAGATTACTGTACTTATTGGTGAACAAGCTACTGGCAAGAGTACTATCGCTAAGGTTTTGAGTGTTTGTAGATATTTTTCTTACATAGTTAATTTCACTAACAAAGAAACGGAACTAAATAAATTTACTGAAAATCTACAATTTTCAGATGGTTTAAAAGATTGGGGAATTGATGGCTATTTAAAGGAGAATTCAGAGATAATATATAAGAATGACTTATATACTTTTGAATTTAAGACAGAACATATTGTAGAGTTTGAAACTTTAGCAACACCAAACGATTACAAGAAAGAATTCTTTCAAACCCATACAAGGTTAGAGTCAACTTCAAAAGTATTTACCGAGTTATTAAATCAACTTCAAAATTTAAAAAAAGACGAATTAGAGGATGAAAATGATTTTTTTGAATTATTAGGATGGACACCTAATGAAAATTTTTTTCGACTAAATGTTAAAAAAGTGATGAGCAATCCTTTGTTTATTCCTGCGGAAAGAGGCTTTCAGTCTTTATCTGTTGGAAAAGACTCATTATTGCCAGATTCAATAATAGACGAATTAGCTAAAATCAATAAGATTGTTAGAGGATATCAATCTGACATTAATATTAAACCTCTTAATTTGATTTTTAGAAATGATCATGGATTAAGTAAAATAAAAAAATCCAATGAAAATGATTTTTATTATTTACATCAAGGAGCCAGTGGATACCAATCAACAATTCCTATCGTTTTAGCTATCAAGTATTATAGTGAAATTGAAAAACGAAAAAGAACATTTATAGTTGAAGAACCTGAAATAAATCTTTTTCCCAGTACTCAAGAAAAACTAATGCAATTTTTTGTAGAAAATCTCAATAGTAATGGACATTCATTTTTAATTCCAACACATTCGCCATATTTTCTATCAGCCATTAATGATTTACTAGTTGCTCATAAAAGAGGGCAACAAAATGAAAAAGAAACTGAAAAAATTATAAAAAAAGAAGCTTGGCTCAATCCAGAAGATTTAAGTGTTTATGAACTTAAAAAAGGAGAAGCGTATGATATCTTTGATAAGAAATTAGGATTGATTAGTGATAATATTATTGATGACGTTTCTGATGAAATGAATGACGAATTTGAAAGGCTTTTAGATATAAAATGATAGTTGACTTCTTAAACACAAAATGCCACTATCCTTTAGTCAAAGGAGAATATTATATTTATGATGATGATGCCAGTAATGAGCCATATTTTGTCTATGAAAATGAAAAATGGAATCTAAATATAATTAATAATTCTGATTGCAATGTTGATTTTTATCAAAATGATAATTGTTTAATGACTCAAAATGACCTTAAAAAGTGTGATTGGGTTTCAGTATTTGGAGACAACTTTTATTTTATAGAAGCTAAAGATGTTAATAATGCAAGCCGAAGAAAAAGACAAAGAAATGAAGCTATAGAAAAATTTGATGTTACTATTCCTTATTACATAAAAGCTTACCCTATTATGATTGATATGAATTTCTTTGTAATAATGAATTTTAGAAATAGCAGAATAACTAGAGCATCAAATAAAGCAAAAGAATTTTATTTCAAAGAAAAGTTTAATGCTGATTATATAGAAACTAATTGTTTAGAATTTAATTAAAAGTTATGAATCTAACACTCAAAATATGGCGTCAAAAAAGCGCTAACGATAAAGGAAAAATTGTAGATTATAAGCTTGATGATGTCTCGCCAGATATGTCTTTTTTAGAAATGCTTGATGTATTAAATCAAGATTTGATAGATAAAAATGAAGAGCCTATAGCTTTTGATCACGATTGTCGTGAAGGCATCTGTGGTATGTGCTCAATGCATATAAATGGTCGTGCACATGGGCCAGATAGAGCTATAACGGTTTGCCAATTGCACATGAGAAGTTTTAGTGATGGCGATACTATTTATATAGAACCTTGGCGTGCAACAGCGTTTCCTGTAATAAAAGATTTAATTGTAGATAGAAGTGCCTTTGATAGAATACAACAAGCAGGTGGATTTATATCGGTTAATACATCTGGTAATACTCAAGATGCCAACTCAATTCCAATTTCAAAACATGCTGCCGATGAAGCCATGGACGCTGCAACTTGTATTGGTTGTGGTGCCTGTGTAGCAACTTGTAAAAATTCATCTGCCATGTTATTTGTAGGTGCTAAAGTATCGCAATATGCCTTATTACCACAAGGCCAAATAGAAGCTGCCGATAGAGTAAAGAATATGGTGGCTCAAATGGATTTAGAAGGTTTTGGAAACTGTACTAATACAGGTGCTTGTGAAGTGGAATGTCCTAAAGAAATTTCTTTGGATAATATTGCCCGAATGAATAGGGAATTAATGAAAGCTAATATATAGAATTTTTTGTTTAGATTTAAATATTAAAACTTTGAATGAATATTAAATTAATCTATACATTTCTCTTTTCTTTTTCTTTTTTTTATCTAAGTGGACAAATAATTTCAGTTAATAAATCATGTTTTTTTAATGAAACTGAATTATTGGGGCATATAAAAATATTATCCTCCGATTTATATGAAGGAAGACGCACAGGAACAAAAGGTGCTGAACGTGCTAGGAAATATATAATTAACGAATTCTATAAACTAGGCGTTTTAAAAATTAATAAAACGCATCAGCAACCTTTTTCATTTATATACCAGGGAAAGGAATATGCCGGAACAAATGTGATTGGCTTTATTGAAGGAGACACATTTCCTAATAAGTATATTGTTATAAGTGCACATTATGACCATGAAGGTATCAAAAATGGAGAAATATATAATGGAGCCGATGATAATGCTTCAGGGTTATCAGCATTATTTGCTTTTGCTGAATATTTTAAAAAGCACCCACCCAAGCATTCTATAATATTGGCTGCATTTGACGGCGAGGAACTCGGACTTCAAGGATCCAAATATTTCGTAAAAAATCCACCAGTAAATATAAAAAACATTAAACTTAATGTTAATTTAGATATGATAAGTAGAAGTGATAAGAATGAGTTATTCGTTGCTGGCACAAGTGATAACAAATCACTTAAATATATAATTTCAAATATTGAGCAGTCTTGTAATCTAAAAATTATAGCTGGACATGACGGATATGATGGTTTAGAAAATTATCCTATCTATTTAATGATAATTCACGTTTTGACGTGTTTTATCAGTAT
>CAXBID010000008.1:0-32919 GCA_963975495.1 uncultured Flavobacteriaceae bacterium
AGAAGCCCGAATACCTAGTTTATGTTCCTCTTCGCCCATAGTAATTACAGAATCTGTAAAATATGCGAATGAACGTATTCAATTTAAAGTCCCTATTTCTAGTTTTGGAGCTATCCGTCAAAAAATAGCTGAGATGGCTACTAATTGTTGGGTTGGTGAAGCCGCAAGTTACAGAGCAGGAAAAAACATTGAAGACCGTATTAAACTGAGACAAAATAACGGCAAAGATACGCATCAAGAAGCGGAGTTAAAAGCTGTTGAAGAATATGCTATTGAATGTTCTATCTTGAAAGTAGCAGTTTCTGAGCATACACAAAATTGTACCGATGAGGGTATCCAAATTTTTGGTGGCATGGGATTTTCAGAGGAAACCCCAATAGAATCTGCTTGGAGAGATGCCCGTATTGCTAGAATTTATGAAGGTACAAATGAAATTAACAGAATGCTTTCAATAGGTATGCTTATCAAAAAAGCTATGAAAGGTCATGTTGATTTATTAGGTCCGGCAACAGCTGTTGCAAATGAATTAACGGGTATTCCTTCATTTGAACCTCAGGATTTTTCAGAATTATTTTCAGAAGAAAAAAGCATTATTAAAAATCTTAAGAAACTTTTCTTAATGGTTTCGGGAGCAGCTTTACAGAAATACGGAGAGAAAATTGAAAAGCATCAACAATTGATGTTAGCAGCTTCAGATATTTTAATTCAAATTTATTTAGCAGAATCTGCTATTTTACGTGCAGAAAAAATGGCTAAAAAAGATGGTGAAGAAAAATCAAAAGAACAAATAGCTATGGCTAAATTAAATCTATTTCATGCCATAGATGTTATTGAAACAGCAGGGAAACATTCAATTATTTCATTCTCAACTGGTGATGAACAACGCATGATGCTAATGGGCTTAAAACGCTATATAAAGTATGTTAATATGCCTAACATTATAGAATTACGACATATAATTGCTGATAAGGTAATTAAAGAAAATAAATATTGCTTCTAAGCATTTTATAGTGACTAACTCAAATTTAAAAACGCTCCAAAAATTTGGAGCGTTTTTTATTTTCTGTACTTTAGATAAAATTTTTTATATGAAAAAGCTCGCACTCGTTTTAATATTTTTAACAACTTGTTTCATTACTGCTCAAAAAGACAAGCAACTATATGATATAATTGATGCTGTTTCAGCAGATAGAATCGAAAGCGATATTCAAACTTTAGTAAACTTCGGAACCAGAAACACATTTAGTGATACGGTTTCAAACACTAGAGGCATAGGCGCAGCTAGACGTTGGATTAAGCAGGAATTTGAAAGTATTTCTAAAGATTGTAATAATTGTATTGATGTTTTCTATCAAAAGGATTTTGTTTCAAAAGAAGGTAATAATCGCGTTCCACATGATGCTTGGGTTGTAAATGTTGTAGCTATTCAAAAAGGTTCAAAATATCCCAACAGATATATAATTATGAGTGGCGATATTGATTCCCGCGCAAGCGACACCATGGATTTTACCATTGATGCTCCAGGAGCTAATGATAACGCCTCGGGTATGGCAGGAACTATTGAAGCGGCTCGGGTACTTTCAAAATATCAATTTGAAAATAGTATTATCTATGTTGGGTTATCTGGCGAGGAACAAGGGCTTTTTGGCGGTGCTGGACTTGCAGCTTATGCTAAAGAAAAAGGTTGGGATATTATAGGCGTTTTTAATAACGATATGATTGGAAACATAAAAGGCGTTGACGGTGTTATTGATAATAGATCCTTCCGTATATTCTCAGAACCAGTTCCAGCCAATGAAACAGAACGTGAAAGAATGCTTAGGCGCTTTTATGGTGGCGAAGTAGATGGTATTTCACGTCAGTTGGCACGTTATGTTTACAAAACAACGAAAACTTATATGCCAGAAATGAATCCTATGATGATTTATAGGCTGGATAGATTTGGTCGTGGCGGTCATCATCGGCCTTTTAACGATTTAGGTTTTGTAGGTATTCGCATTATGGAAGCGCACGAAAATTACACGCAACAGCATCAAGATATTCGTGAAGAAAATGATATTAAATATGGTGACGTTATAGAACATCTTAATTTTGATTATGCTAAAAAATTAACTGCTGTAAATGCTATTAACATGGCGAGTTTAGCCTGGGCACCACCAACTCCAAAAAATGTAGCCATAGGTGGTGTGGTAGAAGCTTCTGCTAAATTTAAATGGGACAAAGTTGATGGAGCAAAAGGTTATAAAATATACTGGAGAGATACCACTTCACCTACTTGGGATTATAGCCGTTATGTTGGTGATGTTTCAGAATTTACTTTGAATGGTATTGTTATTGATAATTCCTTTTTTGGAATAGCATCTGTAAATGAAGATGGTTTTGAAAGTGTTGTTGTTTTTCCCAACAAGGTTTTTACAGATTAATCCGAATAAAATATTAACAAACACTTAATAATCTTTTTATTTAATTTAGAAAAAAATTAAAACAATGTTACACCGCTACTACTTATACTTACTATTGACTTCTATGTTATTACCTGACTTTTCAGTGCAGGCTCAAGATATTATATCAGAAAAACATAATTTCACTAGACAAGATACTTTACGAGGAACTATTACTCCAGAGCGTGAATGGTGGGATTTAACCTATTACCATCTAGATATTAAAGTAAACCCAGATGAAAAATATATTTCGGGTAAAAATACTATTCAATATAAAGTTTTAAAGCCTAATTCTGTGATGCAAATTGATTTACAACCACCTTTAAAAATAACTAAAGTTGTTCAAAACGATACTTTATTAGAAGTTAAACATGACGGAAATGCCCATTTTATAACCTTACTTGAAAACCAAAATATTGATGATATAAATAGCATCGATGTGTATTATGAAGGTTATCCTAAAGAGGCTATTAGAGCACCATGGGATGGTGGTATTTCATGGAAAAAAGATAGTAATGGTAATCATTTTATAGCCTCATCGTGTCAAGGTTTGGGAGCTAGCGTTTGGTGGCCCAACAAAGACCATATGTATGACGAAGTTGACAGTATGCTAATTAGTGTAAATGTACCTGATAAACTAATGAACGTATCCAATGGTAAATTACGTTTAATTGAGCAAATAGGAGATACGAAAACATTCCATTGGTTTGTAAAAAACCCAATAAACAACTATGGCGTTAATATTAATATTGGCAATTATGCTCATTTCTCTGAGGTTTATGATGGTATGGCAGGACATTTAGATATGGATTATTATGTGCTAAGCGATAATGTTGAAAAAGCAAAAGAACATTTTAAAGATGCACCAAAAATGATGAAAGCTTTTGAACATTGGTTTGGTCAATATCCATTTTATGCAGATGGATATAAACTTGTAGAAGTCCCATATTTAGGAATGGAACACCAGAGTTCTGTAACTTACGGAAATAAATATATGAAGGGCTATTTAGGTAAAGATTTATCTGGAACTGGTTGGGGTTTAAAATTCGACTTCATCATCATACACGAATCTGGACATGAGTGGTTTGCAAACAATATTACAAATAAGGATGTAGCCGATATGTGGATACATGAGAGTTTTACGGCTTATTCCGAAAATCTTTTTTTAGACTACTATTATGGTAAAAAAGCTTCAGCAGAATATGTTGTTGGCACTAGAAAACTTATACAAAATGACAAACCAATTATTGGATATTATAATGTAAATAAAAAAGGTTCTGGAACTGATATGTACTATAAAGGAGCCAATATGCTCCATACTTTAAGACAACTTATTGAAGATGATGAAAAATGGCGACAGATTTTACGTAAAATGAATGTGGAGTTTTATCATCAAACCGTAACGACACAACAAATTGAGCATTTTCTATCAAAAGAAACAGGTATCGATTTAACCGAATTTTTTAATCAATATTTAAGAGATACACGTATTCCTACTTTAGAATATACCATTGATAAAAAAGAACTTAAATACCGTTGGACCAACATTGTCGATAAATTTGATATGCCAGTTCAAGTTACTATTGATGAAAAAGAACAATGGCTATTCCCAAAAGCTGATTGGAAAACAATGCCAATAGATTCTAAAAATGCTTCCCTAGAAGTAGACTCGGATTTTTATATTTACTCTAAAGAAATTTAAACCTTTTGGATTTTCAAGAAATTCATTTTGAACGGGATACCGATTGGTACGATTGGTTGCTAGGAAACCACAAAAAAGAAAAAGGGGTTTATCTTATTTTTTATAAGCTTGAATTGAATATTCCAACCATGCGTTGGGAAGAAGCTGTAAAGGTGGCATTGTGCTTTGGATGGATAGATTCTACCGTTAAAAGTTTAGGGGACGGAAAAAGAAGACAATATTTTTGTCCAAGAAATGATAAAAGTGTTTGGAGCGCATTGAATAAAAAATATATTAAGATGTTAATTTCTGAAAATTTAATGCATGAAAGTGGTTTAAAAAAAGTAAAAATAGGAAAACAAAATGGTAGTTGGATTGCATTGGATGATGTTGAAAACGGGGTTATTCCTGAAGATTTACAAGTTCAATTTGATAAATCCCCAATAGCTTTCAATAATTACCAAAACTTTGCACCTTCCTACCGTAAAAGCTATTTATACTGGCTCAATCAGGCAAAACGTGAGGAAACCAGAAAAAAACGCATAACTGAAATCATCCGATTATGCGCCAATAATATTAAATCAAGAGGTAGTTATTGATATTTAAAACTGTTTTAATAAAACAGATTAGATTCCATTGTACGTTGATTGATAGAGCTTTTAAATACCTCAATCATTCGTTTTGCAATGCCTGTCCACCCAAAATTACGACGCGCGAAACGTGCGCCTTCAACCGATAATTCATTTCTCATTTTAGGATATAAAAGTGGCATAGACATCATTGCGCCAAACTCAATAGGTCTGTGTGGATCTGCAAATAATGCTTGATTTCCAAAATCTATCAAATCGTATAATCCGCCATGAACGGTTATAACACTTGGTGTACCACAAGCCATAGCTTCAATAGCTACCATACCAAAAGGCTCGTATCTTGATGGCATTGCGAATATATTAGCTGATCGGTACACATTAGCTAAATCTTCATCTGCAATATAATTTTTCCATTTAATTTTGTCCTCTACACCCAATTCAGTCGCCAGTTTCTTCAATTTGGCAACGCCTTCATCATCTTGATCGGATTTATCGCTACCAATGGCTGCAACCAATCGCGCCTCAGGGCAAAGTTCAAAAACAGTTGGCAAAGCTTGTATTAATAAATCATAACCTTTATTATGAGCCATTCTACCAAGTGTTAAAATATCCGTTGGCTGAATATCATATTTGGTTCTAATTTTATCATTTTCTTTTGAAGGTACAGGAAAGAATCTATTCTCATCAATTCCTGGTGGTATCATCGTGCAATTTTTTGGTAAAACATCATATTGCTTTGTCAATAAATCTACTTGAGGTATTGTAGTTGCGATAATATGATTACACATTTGATAGACAAAGTATTCTTTCTGTATGCGTTCTTTAAAACGGTATGTTTTTTCCATTTCTTTTTCATCCATATCACTACCCATGGTATGCTGTTTCCACCACCCTACAGAATGTGGTGTATGCACATGGGATATACCTAACTCTTCTGCTATTTTCTGACCTGCAAAACCGGCATCCCAATAATGTGAGTAAACCACATCGTATTTCTTATTTTCTTTTTTTATAGCCGCCAGAGTATTTGTAACAAACTTTTTTAAATGGTCATGCATATCCTCTTTTCTGATAAATTTTTTACCACCAAAAGGAATACGCCATACGCTATAATTTTCATCGACATGATCATATTCAGGTTGATCTTCAAATTGACGCGTTAATAGATCCACTCGTTTTCCAAGTCTGCTAAAACGCTCTGCGAGCTCTAAAACATAAACTACTTGACCACCAGTATCTGGTTTTCCGAATTCCGCATTAGCGCCTACATAGCCGTGTAACGAGATCATTAATATTGATTTCATATCTTTATTTTTAGTTATTGTTTAATTATTTTTAAATCATGGCATGCAGAAATATATTGTGCTGCAGACCATGCTTGATACGATTTACCCATAGCTTTTCCTGTAATGCCGTGGGCCCATTCTGTAAACTCCCATTCTTCTGTTAAGCCTTCTTTATTGATTAATGCTAATTTGTGCAATTCTGAAATGGCTACATCCTTGAGTCCAAGTTTACTTATAAACTTAACCCAAAACCCACCTACAAAAGGCCATATACCACCGTTGTGATAATGGTTTGGTAAATTCAATAAATTAACGGTGTAATACGGTTTCCAATCTGGATCGCCCGGAGTAACTACTGGATATACATTTGAAACAGGAAAAGGATCATTGACCCCAACACCAAGCATAAACTTAAATGTTTGGTGTGCTTTTTCGGCATCAACAGCACCGTGTAAAAATGCTAAAACATTCCCAAATACATCACAACGCCAACTAAAATCGAATGGTGTGGTTTGTGCAATTAAATACGGGGTATCTCCAAGCGTGAATTGGCGTTCTGCAAAGGATACAGAAGAAAACAGTTTTTGCTGCGTTGAAGGCCAAAAATTTTGTAATATTTCTTTTTTAATAACCTGAGACCATCTAATATATTCTCCAGCTTCCTCATAGTTTCCTAGCATTTCCAACATTCTACCAAAACTTACATTGGCACGATACCATAAAATTTCATCATAAAGAATATTATAGCTTCCACCAAACAAATCCGTCCAGTCCCCAGCTTCTGGTATTTCTAATAGCGCATCATTATTACTATCATGAGCACCCAACCATCGCATGGTTTCTTTTATATCTGAAATATATTGACGAAGGAATTTAATATCCTTAGTGACATTTACATATTCATAAAACGCAATAACTACCCATATACCACTATCTATTGAGCAAATCCCTCCCACTCCTGAATAATCTGCTACATTATCCATAATACGAACATTTGAAGGAATTTGTCCGTTACGGGAAATGTGTTCTAGTAATGTAACTAATGTTTGCCTCTGGCATTTGTGAATTTCCTCATCATGGATAAGTGGCAATGACCCTATAACGGTTATAGCACCATCTCTTGCCCATACACTATGATAGTTTTCATCAGTACCATTAGGAATATTATCTTTTATGGAACAGGCCGAAAAACCTAACGGTGTAATATTCTTTTTTAATGCTTCAATAGCTTTATGGTAGCCTTCTCGAATTAAAGCAATTTTTTCGTTTTCATCTTCTTCAGCAATATTATTTAATTCCTGCTGAATGATATAATCATCAGTATGGTCTTTATTATTTTCAACTATAGCTTCTTCTGGTAAAATACCATAATAAATAAGGCCTTCAATAACACCATCGCCATGTTCTCCCTCGGCATGGTAAATTTGACGGTACTTTGTGTATTTATAAAGCTCTTCATGTGCATTGGCAACCACGATACCTTTTACATCTTCCATATCAAACATAGCTGAATCATTTCCGCTATCGCCTGCAACTAAGGCATGGATTGGTTTTAAATCCAGTTTTTTTAATAACCATTGTAATGCGTTTCCTTTATTTGCCCATTTAGGAAGAATGTCAAGGTACTGCTCGCCAGAATAAACCACGTTTATATGCATGTTAGCCTTAACAAAATCTTTTTCTATGCCTTCAATAAGTTCGGGAGTCGCATCATGAAAAAAGTAACTTCGTTTGTATGCATGTTGAAATTTTGAGGGCTGATCACTAATTGGGTGATCTATATTTTGTATGATAGTTTCAACCGAATTTAAATTCCAACCATCTTCCAATACATCATTAAACTCTTTAACCACCTGTTTTTTATTATAGTCATAAATATGAGTTCCAACACCAGAAATAATATAATCGGGCTTTGGTAATGTGCCTTTATTTATTAAACTGAGAACATCATCAATTAAGCGTCCTGTATTGTAGGCAAGCTTAATATCAGTATTTGGCTTGTACTTCTTCCATATTTTTGGGAAGTTACTTTTGTGTGTATTAAAATCTATTAAGGTATTATCAATATCGAAAGAAAGAAGTTTTATATCTGGTTGAATATTATCCTCTGTTTTGCTCATGAATTAATCTTTTTTATTTGAATTAAAGCTCGTATTTCGAATAATTTAAGGTTTTACAGAGTAAAATACAAGAAATTGAACCTGATTCTTACCAGTATTTTCAAAGTGTTAAATTGAAACTAATAGAATGAGAAATAATAAAATATTCTTTTATTTTTTTAATATTTAACAATTTTGTAAAAATATGTATTATTCAGACTTTCCTATTATTAAGCATAAAAAAGGGAAGCAATTTGCTTCCCTTTTTTTTAAATACCACTTATAAAACTGCCATAAGGGTCCTTAAATTGAATCCCTTGTGTAAACCTGTGTTTACTTAATAGTTTGTACTCTGATAAGGCCCATAACACAAATTCCTTTACAAAATAACTGTCTTGCTTAGCTAAATTAGGTTGATATTTACCCAACAAATCATTTAAGGGAGTAATGTCATCTAACACGTTTTTATACTCTTTATCCTTTAAATCATCCAATAATTCAAATCCATCTTTTTGATTAAAAAACCAAGATACAATATCATCATAAGGACTTTCATCCCCCTGTTTTTGAAGTTTTCCGATTTTTGGGAAAAACTCTATAAATAAACTTTTAACTGCTTTACCTATTAAATTATAGGCTACAACTGCAGCGCCCTCCTGCTCACCTTCATAAACCAATTCAATTTTTCCTGTAATAGATGGAATGACACCAACAAAATCGCTTAAACGCAGCATAGTAATTTTATTACCAGAAATAAGTGCCCGTCGTTCTGCAGTACTTAATAAATTTTCAAGAGCCGTTATACTTAATCTGGCACTTACTCCACTTTTAGCGTCTACAAACTCGTTTTCCCGTGCTTCAAAAACAATTTGCTCTAATAAATCCCTAGCTAAATCTGGAACTATTACAGCTGTTTTTTGAGTTTCAACCAATTTTGCCTCTTGTTGAGTAATTAATCGAGCGGTTTCGATATCAACTGGATAATGGGTTAGTATTTGCGACCCAATCCTGTCTTTTAATGGTGTTACAATGCTACCTCTATTTGTATAATCTTCTGGGTTTGCTGTAAATAAAAACTGAATATCCAAAGGTAACCTCAACTTAAATCCTCGAATTTGAATATCGCCTTCTTGTAAAATATTAAATAATGCGACTTGTATTCTTGCCTGTAAATCGGGCAGCTCGTTAATTACAAAAATGCATCGATTTGCACGCGGAATCATACCGTAATGAATGACTCTGTCATCGGCATAACTCAATTTTAAATTAGCCGCTTTTATAGGATCTACATCACCAATAATATCAGCAACCGTTACATCTGGTGTTGCTAATTTCTCTGCAAAACGTTCACTTCTATGCAACCAGTAAATGGGTGTTTTATCTCCTTTTTCTTTAATTAACTCAACAGCAAACCGGGATATGGGATTTAAGGGGTCATCATTAATTTCTGAACCTTCAACTACTGGAATATACTCGTCTAAGAGATTAAGCATTAAACGTGCTAAACGCGTTTTTGCTTGTCCGCGCAAACCCAACAAATTAATATTATGCCTTGACAAGATAGCGCGCTCCAACTCAGGAATTACGGTATTTTCATAACCGTGAACACCCTCAAAAGTCGTTTCTTTATTCTTTATTTTCTCAATTAAATTATCTCGCAACTCATCTTTAATAAATTTGCTTTGGTATTTAATTTCTTTTAATTCGCCTAATGTTTTTATGTTTTTCATTTTTTCCTCTCCTTAGCCCTCTCCAAAGGAGAGGGAACTGTTACGGGTTATTTTTCTAATTTAACTTTATATTTTATTATAGTATTTTTCACATATTGGGTTCCTCCCCTTGGGGAGGTTAGGTAGGGCTTTTTACCCCCGAATCCTCTTCTTTCTGTTTGTTTCATAATCTTCAAAAATCATTTCACCTAAACCTTTCAATCCCGTGTAAAATGCCTTTCCTTGGTTTGCATAGGTAAACTCACGTACAAATTGCATTAAATAACTATCTTTTGCAATCATAAATGTAGTAATTGGTATATGCAAACGTCTTGCTTGTTGTGCCATAGCGTAGCACTTATTCACAATATATTTATCTAAACCATTACTGTTTTTGTAATACTCGCCATCTGGTAAACGCAAGCAACTGGGTTTCCCATCGGTAATCATAAAAATTTGTTTATTGGTGTTTCGTTTTCGCCTTAGTAAGTCCATTGCCAATTGTAACCCAGCAACGGTATTGGTATGATAGGGCCCAACTTTTAAATAGGGCAAGTCTTTAATTTCAATTTGCCAAGCATCATTACCAAATACCAGAATATCTAGTGTGTCTTTTGGGTATCGAGTAGTAATTAATTCCGCCAATGCCATCGCTACTTTTTTGGCTGGCGTGATACGGTCTTCACCATACAAAATCATACTATGGCTAATATCAATCATTAGCACGGTACTCATCTGGGATTTATGGAGTGTCTCTTCAACGACCAAATCATCTTCGGACAACCTAAAATCTCCTATTCCATTACTAATTTGAGCATTTTTTATACTCTCCGTCATGGATACTTTATCTAAAGCATCACCAAATTGGTAGGCTCTAAAATCGCCCGTATGCTCATCACCTAAACCAGGGGTTTTACTTTTATGATTTCCTTGTCCGCTTCGTTTAATTTTTCCAAAAATATGGTTTAAAGCTTGTTGCCGAATGGCACGCTCCGTTTTCGCAGTAATTGAGATGGAACCATTGCCATCAGGATCTATTTCTTCTTTTAAATACCCTTTCTTTTTAAGGTCTTCAATAAAATCATCAATTGTATATTCTGCAGTAGAGAGTTTATATTCTTTATCCAATTCCCGTAACCAATCTATGGCTTCATCAAAATCACCTGAAGTATGTGTAATCAACTCCTTGAAAACCTCAAAAAGTTTATCGAATGGTGATTGGTAAGGCTGTTCATATTTTTTAAATACAAAACCTTTTTTATTGAAATTCTTTTTTATCATAGCACCATAAAAATAGTGTATTTTGTTGAAAAAAAAGAAAGGTGTTAATTAGATTTATTTATGGTATGATTGCAAAAATTATTCAATGCGCCGTAAAGCACTTAAATCTTCAATTTTAATATGTTTCCCGTGAGTAGAAATCATCTTTTCCTTTTTAAATTGAGATAGCACACGAATAGCCGACTCTGTAGCAGTACCAACCATATTTGCGTAATCTTCCCGAGACAATAAAACACTTAAAGTACCATCTGGATTGGTGCCAAAACTTTCGTGAATATAGATTAGTGTTTCAGCTAATCGTTGGCGAACAGTCTTTTGAGCCATATTCACAATAATATCATCAGCTTCTTTTAAATCGTGAGCCATGTCCTTTAAAACATCAAATGAAAACTTTGGGTTTCTTTGCAAATCCGCAATAATTTCACTTTTAGGAATAAAACAAACTTCCATATCGTTTAATGCGGTAGCCTGTAAATTTGAATTTTCATCTGTTACCAATGAACGCTGACCAATCAATTGACCTTTAACAACCATTTTTACAATTTGATCTTTACCGTTTTCACTTAATTTAGACAATTTGCAAACACCATCCTTTACACAATAAACGCCATTTATGGCATCACCCTCTTCAAAAAGCACTGTCCCTTTTTTTATTGTTTTTGATGTTTTACAATTTGAGATACGCATCAATTCGTCTTTAGTCAACGACTTAAGAGAATTAAATTGTTTAATGATGCATTGTTCACACTTTGCCATACCTGATAATTGAAAGTTAGGTAAAAATAAGGAAAACATGACAAATATCATGTTTAAAAGTAACAAGTTTTCAGACTTTTGTTTGAGGTATAAATGAGCAAATAAACATAAATGAGTCAAATACAAATTTTGATTTCATCGCGGTGTGCTATTAAAGAATTGCATCTGTCTGATTACATACGAATAAAATTCATCAGATGAAGCAAAAAACGTGTTTCCACTGTGGATTGGATTCTGAAACTTCCGAAATTGTTTTTGATAACAAATCGTTTTGTTGTAACGGTTGTAAAACGGTTTACGAGATTTTTAGCATTAATGATTTAACGTGTTATTATGATTTACAACAAGCACCGGGAGCAACACCAAAAGAAGTAGAAGGCAAATACAACTTTTTAGACAATACGAAAATTGTTGAACAATTGTTAGAGTTTAACGATGAAAAGACTCAAATTGCAACACTTTACATTCCGCATATTCATTGTAGTTCTTGTATTTGGATTCTTGAAAACCTCAACAAATTAAATCCTGCGGTAAGTTCATCTATTGTAAATTTTGGCAAAAAAACGGTTCGGGTTACTTACAATCCCGAAATCATTTCGTTAAAAAAATTAGTTATTCTTTTAAGTAGCATTGGCTACGAACCTTTTATTAGTTTGGATGATTATAGCGTAGGTAAAAAACATATAGACAGATCGTTAATTTACAAATTAGGCGTTGCTGGTTTTGCTTTTGGAAATGTGATGTTTCTATCGTTTCCTGAGTATTTTGAAGTGGGCGAATTCTGGCTGGAACAATTCAAACCCATGTTTAGGTGGTTGATGTTTTTCTTCTCGTTGCCCGTTGTTTTCTATTCGGCCCAAGATTATTTTATTTCTGCTTTTAAAGGCTTACGTTCTAAGATTTTAAATATTGATGTGCCCATTGCTTTAGGTATTACTGTTTTATTTGTTAGAAGTTCTGCCGAAATTATTTTTGATATAGGCTCTGGTTTTTTTGATAGTTTAACGGGGCTTATTTTCTTTTTGTTACTTGGGAAATTTTTTCAGCAAAAAACATATACCTTTTTATCTTTTGAACGCGATTACAAATCGTATTTCCCTATCGGGATTACTAAAATTAATACTGATAAGTCTGAAGAATCCATTCAAGTATATGATATTGAAAAAGGAGACCGACTTTTAATTAGAAACGAAGAACTTATTCCTGTTGATTGCATTTTAATAAAAGGAAAAGCACGAATAGATTATAGTTTTGTAACCGGCGAATCGAAAACGGTATCAAAACAATCTGGTGATAAACTATTTGCCGGCGGAAAACAATTGGATGGCACTATAGAAGTTGATGTTTTAAAATCGGTTGAGCAAAGCTATTTAACGCAACTTTGGAGTAACGATGTGTTTAAAAATGATAAGGAATTAGCTTTTACCAATATTACAAATGGTATTAGCAAACGTTTTACCATTATTATTTTACTCATTGCAATTGTAGCGACTTCGTTTTGGTTATTTACAGATTCCAGTAAAGCATTAAACGTATTCACTTCGGTATTAATTATTGCTTGCCCCTGTGCTATTGCCCTTTCTGCACCTTTTACTTTTGGAAATATTTTAAGGATCTTGGGTAAGAAAAAATTCTACTTAAAGAATGCTTCGGTAATTGAGCAACTCGCAAAAATAAATACCATCATTTTTGATAAAACGGGGACTATAACTGCCAATAAAGAAACAACAATAAATTATGAAGGTTTAGAACTTTCGGAAACAGATGAAGCCTTATTAAAAAGTACTTTAAGAGGTTCTAACCACCCGTTGAGCAGGTCGTTATATAGTATTTTAAGCGAATATGATATTTTAACTTTAGATACTTTTGAAGAACATTTAGGACGAGGTATTGAAGCTAAATATAAAAACCAAAATATAAAAATAGGTTCTGCGCCTTTTGTTGGTTTCACATCAGATGCGGCAACTTTAAATACTGCAGTTCATGTAAGTACAAACAATAACTATAAAGGAAAATTTACCTTTTACAATAAATACCGAAAAGGCTTATCGAAACTATTTAATAAACTTAAAAAAGAGTACGATTTGGTTATTCTTTCGGGTGATAATGCTGGTGAGGAAGACAATTTAAAAAAACTATTGCCAACCAAAACGAAATTACTATTCAATCAGAAGCCTGAGGATAAATTAGAGTATATAAAATACCATCAAACTGAAGGCGCTAATATATTAATGATTGGTGATGGACTGAATGACGCTGGAGCCTTAGCACAAAGTAATGTTGGTATTGCTATTTCTGAAAACGTGAACGTATTTTCTCCTGCTTGCGATGCTATTTTGGATGCTTCGAAGTTTAATGAATTATATAATTATATAAAAATTTCTAAATCGGCTATTACTATTATTAAGTGGAGTTTTTTACTCTCGTTTATCTATAATATTATCGGACTTTATTTTGCAGTTACTGGTCAGTTAGCACCTGTGGTTGCTGCCATTTTAATGCCTTTAAGTTCTATTAGTATTGTGGCGTTTACAACGATTTGTACTAATATGATAGCCCCACCTGACCTCCCAAAAGAGGAGGAATACTCAAACGGAGAGAACTCATGAAAAATAAAAAATATTTTCAACATATCAGTAAGAACGTAACGGTTCTCTCTCCTTCGGAGAGGGTTAGGGAGAGGAAATTGAAATCTGAATTTGGCGGATGGGTGCGTTAGGGATTGCAGTGGAAAGTCCACAGCGAGGTACGAGCGAGGACTTGTAGCGAAAAGCCCGACCCGATAGGGTAACGCCCAAATAAAAAAAGAAATTAAAAATGAAACATGATAAATATCATCTTTTAAAAAAAAGTATGAAAGTACTTTTGAACCATAACTTCAAGTAGGTATGAGTGTTATATATATTTTATTGACTATAAGTATTATTGTAGCTGTTGTTTTTTTTATAGCCTTTATTGTTGCTGTAAAAAGAGGACAGTATGACGATAGTTACACACCTTCTGTGAGAATGCTTTTTGAAGATGAACTCGTTAAGGAAAAACCAAAAAAAACCATACTAACCAAAAAAGAATAACAACTATTAATTATGAAATCGCTAGTTCAAAAACCAATTAAAATCAATCATAATTTGGCGATTGCATAAGACCGTTGAAAATCAAATAAATATGTACTTATGAAAATGCAACAATTTCATTACGATAATAAAATCGTTAAAAACTTTCTCTATGCTACAATCATTTTTGGTGTTGTAGGAATGGCAGTAGGTTTACTACTCGCTTTTATGTTTCTATTCCCAAACCTAACCGATGGTATTTCGTGGCTTAGTTTTGGTCGATTAAGACCTTTACACACCAATGCTGTTATTTTTGCCTTTGTAGGAAATGCCATGTTTGCTGGTATTTACTATTCATTACAGCGATTATTAAAGGCGCGTATGGCAAGCGACCTTTTAAGTAAAATAAATTTTTGGGGTTGGCAACTTATTATTGTTGCAGCTGCAATTTCGCTGCCTTTAGGATATTCAACGTCTAAAGAATATGCCGAATTGGAATGGCCTATTGATATTGCTATTGCGCTTATTTGGGTGGTTTTTGGTGTGAATATGATTTGGACGATTTTAAAACGTCGCCAACGCCATTTATATGTTGCTATTTGGTTTTATATTGCCACGTTTGTAACGGTTGCAGTACTTCATATTTTTAATAGTTTAGAGTTGCCTGTTAGTGCGATGAAAAGTTACTCGGTGTATGCTGGGGTTCAAGACGCATTGGTACAATGGTGGTACGGACATAATGCGGTGGCATTCTTTTTAACGACGCCATTTTTAGGATTGATGTATTACTTTGTGCCTAAAGCGGCAAACCGACCTGTGTATTCTTATAGACTTTCTATTGTTCACTTTTGGTCGTTAATATTCATATACATTTGGGCAGGACCCCACCACTTATTATATACGGCTTTACCAGAATGGGCACAAAATTTGGGGGTTGCATTCTCTGTGATGTTGCTGATGCCGTCTTGGGGTGGTATGATAAACGGACTATTAACGCTTCGAGGAGCTTGGGATAAAGTACGTACCGACCCTGTTTTAAAATTTATGGTGGTAGCCATTACAGGTTATGGTATGGCGACCTTTGAAGGGCCTGCCTTATCACTTAAAAATGTAAATGCCATTGCCCACTTTACAGATTGGATAATTGCCCACGTTCATGTTGGCGCCTTAGCTTGGAATGGTTTTATGGCGTTTGGTATTATCTATTACTTAATTCCTAGATTGTTTAAAACGAAACTATACTCTATTGGATTAGCCAATTTACATTTCTGGCTAGGTACTTTAGGTATTATTATATACGCTTTACCAATGTATGTTGCTGGATTCACTCAAGCGAGTATGTGGAAACAATTTAATCCTGACGGCACATTAACTTACGGTAACTTTTTAGAAACAGTTACTGAAATTATGCCTATGTATTGGATGCGTGCCATTGGTGGGTCGTTGTATATTGTAGGTATGTTTATTCTAGTTTATAATGTAATTGTTACGGTTAGAAATGGAAGTAAAGTACAAGATGAATTGGCAGAAGCTCCAGCATTAGAACGTGTTACTAAAAAGCGTACCGCTGGTGAAGGATGGCACTCATGGTTAGAAAGAAGACCAGTGCAATTAACATTATTAGCAACTGTAGCTATATTAATTGGTGGTATTATCCAAATTGTACCAACTATTATGGTAAAATCGAATATTCCAACCATTTCTAGTGTAAAACCTTATTCACCTCTTGAATTAGAAGGTAGGGATATCTATATCCGTGAAGGCTGTGTGGGTTGCCACTCCCAAATGATACGTCCTTTTAGAAGTGAAGTTGAGCGTTATGGTGAATACTCCAAAGCAGGAGAATATGTTTATGATCATCCATTTCTATGGGGAAGTAAACGTACCGGACCAGATATACACCGTATTGGTGGCAAATATTCTGATAACTGGCATTTCAACCACATGTACGATCCGCAAAGTACCTCAAGTGGTTCTATCATGCCGCGTTACCCATGGTTAATTACTGGGTCTTCAAGTGAACTTGATAAATCTCAAACCGAAGCTAAAATGAAAGCGATGGTAACACTAGGCGTACCTTATACTGATGAGGATATTGCCAATGCACAAGCTAATATGTTAGCTCAGGGCGAACAAATTGAGAAAAACCTTTACAGCGATCCTGACTTTGTTGCATCATACGAAGCCGATAAAAAATATGCCGCTGAAAATGGTGATGAATTTATTGATATGAAAAACAGGGAAATTGTAGCACTTATAGCCTATTTACAACGCTTAGGAACTGATATTCATGTAGAAACAGCACAAAACTAACCATCAAAATTATAGACATGTTAAAATTTGTAAAAAACCATATGGATAGTATCGCAGGGATTGAAATATATCCGATTATATCCTTACTTATCTTTTTCACCTTTTTTGTAGTATTATTTTGGTGGGTTTTTACCGCTAAAAAAGATTATATAAAAAAAGTTAGTAACATTCCATTAGACAACCAAAACGACGATATATCATGCGAAAATTAATTCCATCTTGGATTCGAGTTCCTATAGTATTCTTTATCATTTTCGGAGCTGTGGAATTCTTTATAGACTCAGGCGAAAAACCAGCATTTATGGAATATCCAGCCGTATTATTATTTCTTTTATTAGTGCTATTGATTTTAATAGCCATTGAAGCCATTATTGGCGCTTTAGAAAATGTGATGCTTCACAAGCTAGATGAAGAGGCCAAAGCACGTTTTCTGGCTGAAAAAGAAAAGACCATCAAATTTACTTGGTTTAAAACCCTCTATAAAAAACTATTGGGCCAGAAACCTTTAGAAGAGGAAGGCGAAATTATTTTAGATCATAATTACGATGGTATAAAAGAGTTGGACAACAACCTACCACCATGGTGGTTATATGGTTTTTATGCTACCATTATTTTTGCAGCGGTATATTTATTAAGGTACCATGTATTTGATGGACCAACTCAAATTGATGAATTGGAAACCGAGTTAGCCGATGCTAAAGTAGCCATTGAAACTTATAAAAAAACAGCAAAAAACTTGGTTGACATTAATACGGTAACCGTTTTAACGGATGCCGCAGATTTAAAAGCTGGTCAAACCATTTTTGAAACCAACTGTGCGGCTTGCCATATGGTAGATGGTGGTGGCGGTATTGGCCCGAATTTAACAGACGAATATTGGATACTTGGTGGCGGTATTAAAAATGTATTTAAAGCCGTATCGGAAGGTGGCCGTTCAGGGAAAGGAATGATTGCTTGGAAAACACAACTAAAACCATTAGAAATGGCTCAAGTATCTAGTTATGTGTTAACTTTAGAAGGCACTACTCCAGCAAACCCAAAAGCTCCTGAAGGTGATGTTTGGGTAGATGAAACTGCGGAAACGGAATAACATGATTCTACCTGCAAGGTTTCCAAAACCTTGTAGGTCTGATAAAGCTTGAAGTAGTTAATTCTTATAAAATGACACCTACAAGGTTTTGGAAATCTCGCAGGATAAAAAAACATGGAAACCCCAGATAACGAAAACTTTAGAGATTCTATTGGCACCATTACCGAAGAGGGTAAACGTGCTTGGGTATTTCCTAAAAAACCTAGTGGTAAATTTTATGAATACAGAAAATACGTAAGCTACTTTTTATTGGCTTTTTTATTGTTTTCGCCTTTTATTAAAATAAACGGGAATCAGTTTTTGATGTTTAATATTTTGGAGCGCCGATTTAATATTTTCGGTTTTCCATTTTGGCCGCAAGATTTTCATTTGTTTGTTATTTCCATACTTATTGGTGTGGTTTTCATCACTTTATTTACAGTAGCTTTTGGACGTGTTTTTTGTGGATGGATTTGTCCGCAAACTATTTTTATGGAAATGGTTTTCCGGCGTATTGAATATTGGATTGAAGGTGATAGAGGTAAGCAAATTCGACTTTCAAAGCAACCATGGAACGCTGAAAAAATTAGAAAGAAAGGACTAAAATCAATTATATTTTTAATCATTTCATTTGTTATAGCCAATGTGTTTTTAGCCTATTTAATAGGTAGTGACAAACTTATTCGATATATCACTGATGGGCCTTTAAATCATGTTAGCACACTAGTTCCGCTAACCATTTTTACCGCTGTTTTTTACTTTATTTTTGCATGGTTTAGAGAGCAGGTTTGCATCATAGCGTGTCCTTACGGAAGATTGCAAGGGGTTTTGCTTGATACAAAATCTATAGTTGTTGCTTACGACCATAAACGAGGTGAAGCCGAAAATGGTAGAAAAAAGTTTAGAAAGAATGAAGACAGAGAAGCCCTTGGACATGGTGATTGTATTGATTGTTTTCAGTGTGTAAATGTGTGCCCTACGGGAATAGATATTAGAAACGGCACCCAGTTGGAATGTGTTAACTGTACCGCTTGTATTGACGAGTGCGACCATATTATGGAAAGTATCAATCTTCCAAAAGGATTAATTCGTTATGCCAGCGAAGATAATATAGAAAAGAAAGCCCCTTTTAAGGTAACCGCTAGAATTAAAGGCTATATAGCTGTTCTTGCCATATTGATTGGTTTGCTAACTGGTATGTTGTTTTTACGAAATGATGTTGAGGCCAATGTTTTAAGGCTACCTGGGCAATTGTATGAACACAAGGAAAACAACATAATAAGTAACGTGTTTACATACAAATTGATAAATAAAACATCCTCGGATATTGAAAATGTAAGTTTTAAATTGTTGTCCCATACAGGTGAATTAAAGCTTGTGGCAACAAGTAATGATTTTATAGTTCCAAGCCAAGGCATTGCTAAAGGGACTTTGTTTATTGAGATTAATAATGCTGCCCTTTCGGGGGATAGAAATAAAATTAAAATAGGTGTTTATAAGGGTGATGAGCTTATTGAAACGACTACGGCTAATTTTTTGGGACCGCGGAGTTTTAAATAATTAGTTTGCAGTATTCAGTCGCAGTAGGCAGTCAGTGCGGAAAATGTATTTGTGATTTGAGGTTTAAAACTTTGTATGTGTTGGAATAAGACCTCACAGGTTTTAAAACCTGTGAGGTCTGGAAAGCAAATAAAGCCAAAAGTTAAAAGTATTGAAAGGACTATGGCGGATGAGTGCATTAGGGATTGCAGCGGCATCCTTTATGCGAAGTTTTTAAAAACTAAAACTATTTTTGAAGCGAGAAGTGTATTGATAATTGAGATCCTGAAACAAGTCCAGGACTGCTTCGCAGAAAGATATAGCGGAAAGCCCGACCCGAAGGGGAATGCCCAAATAAAAGTCAGCAGTATTTTAGTATGCAGTTGGCAGTTTCCTGCGAGGTTTTGGAAACCTTGTAGATAAATAGTAAAATAATAAAGATCCTGAAACAAGTTCAGGATTACAAAAAATAAATTAACCATGAAAATTAATTGGGGAACTGGAATTGTTTTAGCATTTATAGGCTTTATAAGCTTTATTATGTACTTTATTATCACCATGAATATAGATGACAAATACAGCCATGATTTGGTAACTGAAGATTATTATGCCGAGGAGTTGGCATATCAAGATGATATTGACAAATTAAAAAACTCGAATAATTTAAAGGAGAATATTACTTATAAGAAATCCGTTGAGGGACTTATAATTTATTTTCCGGATACTATTGATTTTGATAAAATTTCAGGAAAAGTGTTCCTATATAGACCATCTAACAAACATTTAGACTTTGATACTGATATTTCACTGTCTAAACCTTATTTGCTCATACCTGACAAACGTTTGGTAGATGGTCGTTGGAACATTAAAATAGATTGGGAATATAACGGAAAATCCTATCTATTCAAAGAATCAATTAATTACTAATATGCTAGCTTCTGCATTTATATTGGGTTTATTGGGGAGTTTTCACTGCGTTGGTATGTGCGGCCCCATTGCTTTTATGCTGCCGGTAGACCGAACGAATGCCTATAAAAAGCTTTCACAAATTAGTATATATCATATAGGCAGGCTTTTAGCTTATAGTCTGATTGGGTTCGTTTTTGGACTTATTGGCAAAAGCTTGTCTATTTTTGGTTTTCAGCAGCAACTTTCAATTATTATTGGTGTTTTAATGATTGTATTTGTTTTAATTCCGCAAAAAACATTAAATAAATACAATTTCTCCAAACCCATCTATAAACTTATTTCTAAAGTAAAATCGGCTTTAGGGAAAGCTTTAAAGAAAAAAACAGCGGATACCTTTTTAACCATTGGTTTTTTAAATGGCTTTTTACCTTGTGGCTTAGTCTATATGGCTGTTTTAGCTGCCATTGCTGGTGGCAACGCATTGAACGGAAGTTTATACATGGCTGTTTTTGGATTGGGAACCATTCCTTTAATGACTACTGCTATTTACTTTAGTCAGTTTTTAAAAGGCGCAATACGACAAAAAATCCAGAAAGCTATTCCTGTTTTTGTAGTCATCATTGGGCTACTCTTCATTATTCGGGGATTGGGCTTAGGGATACCTTACTTATCTCCTGCACCGATTTATGATTTGGTTTCTAGTGGTGTGGATTGCCATTAGAAAATACATTTTAGTTTTTGGGGTTACCTTAGCACAGTATCTACAAGGTTTCTAGTGCTGAACTTGTTTCAGTATCAACCTTGCAGGATCGTAAAAGGTCGGGATTTATTCGTTGTTTAATATTTTAAATTATTGAACTCATGAATATAAATATTTCCGCTATATCTTTCCGCGAAGCAGTCCCGAACTTGTTTCGGGATATCACTATCAATATACATCTCGTTTCAAATAATATTTTAGTATTTTAAACTTCGCACAAAGGATGCCGCTTCAATCCCAAACCCATTTATCCGCCAAGTTATGTTACTAATCCATATTTAAGTTTCTTTTTTTGCATGGTTTTGTCCCTTTGTGAGGTGTTTTCCGCTTTATTGACACCCCTATAATCCCCTCAAGGGGATATCACATCATCAAAACCAACTCATTTACAGCAAATTAAATTTACAATTCTGCTTCGTCATAATATTTATTGATTGTTCATCAATAAAAATAATAGTTTTATTTGCTTTTTTAATAGTATTACTATTATATTTGCAATCAAATTGATTAAATATGGATTCATTACTTTCTAATTTAAAGATTGCGGTTCCAGAGAAAATCTATGTAAAAGACCCGCAATCATCAGAATTAGGCAAACGTATTATAAAGCATAGTATTCTTTTGATAGATGAGATTGGTTTTGACGGTTTTACATTTAAAAAATTGGGCGTTTTAATTGGTTCTAATGAAAGTTCCATATATCGCTATTTTGAAAGTAAACATAAATTGCTACTTTACTTATCGTCATGGTATTGGGCTTGGATTGAATATCAGTTAGTTTTTGAAACCCACAGTTTAAACGCTAATGAAAAGTTAGAAAAAGCTATTCAAATAGTTACACGAAGTATAAAGGAAGATTCCAATTACTCTCATATTAATGAGGTGGTATTAAATAAAATTATAATTAACGAAAATTCTAAATCGTTCTTAACCAAAGAAGTTGATAAAGAAAACAAAGAAGGGTATTTTGTGGTTTATAAGCGCATCATTCACCGTTTGCGGGATATGATTATAAGCATTAATCCAGATTATAAATTTCCATCCAGTCTTGCCAGCACCATTACTGAAGCTAGTTTACATCAACACTTTTTAAAGCATCATTTTATATCGATGACTGATTGTAATACCGAATCCACACCCACTGAATTTATAATGAACCTTGTTTTAAAAACCATAAACCCTAAATTATGAACAAATCAACTATGTCTCCCTGGAAACGTTTTATAGGTTTACTACAATTAGAAAAAAGAGATATTTTACAAATATTTTATTACGCTATCTTTTCTGGTATAGTTGCCCTATCACTTCCGCTAGGAATTCAAGCCATTATTAACTTAATTCAAGGTGCTCAAATCTCAACTTCTTGGGTGGTTTTAGTCACATTGGTTACCCTTGGTGTTGCCTTTTCCGGTGCCTTGCAACTGATGCAATTACGTATTATTGAAACGATTCAACAACGCATATTTTTACGATCTTCCTTTGAGCTCAGTTATCGTTTTCCTAAAATTAAGATGACTGAGTTACGTAATTATTACCCACCGGAATTAGCAAATCGTTTTTTTGATACATTGACAATTCAAAAAGGGCTGTCAAAAATATTAATTGATATACCCACTGCGGTATTACAAATTTTATTTGCTTTAATATTACTATCATTTTATCATCCGTTCTTTATCATTTTCGGGTTACTATTATTAATACTCATTTTCATCGTTTTTAAATATACTGCCGAAAGAGGATTGGAGACAAGCTTACAAGAATCTAAACATAAATATAGAGTAGCGCATTGGATTCAGGAAGTAGCTAGAACCGTAGTGAGTTTTAAACTATCTGGTAATACAAATTTAGCAGTTAATAAAAATGACGCTTTAGTTAATGATTACCTTGCTGCTAGAGAAAGCCACTTTAAAATTTTGGTTCTTCAGTTCATCCAAATGATAAGTTTTAAGGTAGTTGTAACAGCAAGTTTGTTGCTTATTGGTGGTGCATTGGTTTTAAATCAGGAAATGAATATTGGTCAATTTGTTGCTGCTGAAATTATTATAATTCTTGTTATTGCTTCAGTTGAAAAATTGATTCTGGGTTTAGAATCTTTTTATGATGTACTTACATCTATAGAAAAATTAGGTCAAATTGTTGATAAAGATTTAGAAAATCACAATGGTGATACTTTAGATTTTAAAAATGGAATCCACATAGAGTTTGATGAAGTACACTACGAAGTTTCTAATAGAGACAAACCCATATTAAGTAATATTTCTCTTAGTATTAATTCTAAAAGTAGAATTCTTGTTACGGGTGAAAGTGGTTCGGGTAAATCAACATTACTTCGTTTAATATCTGGTGTTATGCAGCCAACATCTGGTAATATTCATGTCAATAATTTATCAATAAAAAGCTTAAACCTTAATCATTATCGTTCACAATTAGGCTTATCATTAACTGAAGAGACGCCTTTTGAAGGCACCATAAAAGAAAATCTTACTTTTGGAAATACAGGGATTACTGATGAAGCTATTTTCAAAGCCTTAGATGATATTGGCTTGATGGAATTTGTAAAAGAGCAACCTAATGGGCTAAATACTATTCTGTATCCCGATGGAAAACAAATGTCGCATACCGTTTCTAAAAAACTGGTGCTTGCGCGGGCGATCTTAAAAAAGCCTAAAGTACTGATTTTAGAAGATGCTTTAGACCGGTTTAATCGAAAAGAAACTGACGCAATTATAAATTTCTTAACACATCCTGATAGACCTTGGGGACTTATTATTGTAAGCAGTAGCAAATATTGGGTTGACAAATGCAAGGAAATAATAACCTTGGAAAAAGGAGAAATTAAAACTAAAAACCTTTAAGTTATGCTGAATATATCTCATAACCAGTTAAATAAAAAAGTAGATTTAAGTACGTATAAATCTGGTAAAGACATTCTAAATAAATCTTACTATAAATATTTTAACAGATTCCTTTTGGCTGCGGCAATTATTCTATTTATTGTCCTCTTTTTACCTTGGACACAAAATATAACAGCAGAAGGCCTTGTTACAACATTAAAACCTAATCAACGTCCACAAACCATTCAATCCCAAATCCCTGGACGCATTGAAGAATGGTTTGTACAAGAAGGTGATTTCGTGAAAAAGGGAGATACCATTTTAAGGATTTCTGAAGTAAAAAGTGAATATTTTGATGACCAATTAGTTGAAAGAACGAATCAACAAATACAGGCAAAATCATCATCTGTAAACGCATATCAAGGAAAAGTTGAAGCTTTAAACAGACAAGTTTCAGCATTGATTAATGAGCAAAGATTAAAAATGGAGCAAACCAGGAACAAGTTAATGCAAGCCAAACTTAAAGTGCAAAGCGATAGCATTGATTTTGAAGCTGCAAAAACCAATATTAAAATTGCTGAAACACAATTTGACCGTATTCAAACTTTACAAGATGAAGGTTTAAAAGCTGTTAAAGATGTTGAAGAAAAACGCTTGAAACTTCAAGAAACCCAAGCTAAGCTTCTTTCACAAGAAAATAAATATTTAGCTAGCAAAAATGAGGTTATTAATGCACAAATAGAGCTTTCTAGAATTAATGCACAATATGCCGATAAAATATCCAAAGCGCAAAGCGATAAGTTTACAGCACAATCCAGTCAGTTTGATACTGAGGCTCAAGTCACAAAACTTGAAAACGATTATACCAATTATAAAGTTAGAAACAGCTTACTTTACGTCACTGCCCCACAAAGTGGCTTCATAAATAAAGCGCTTCGAGGCGGTATTGGTGGCACATTTAAAGAAGGCGAAGAACTTGTTGGTATTATGCCAGCTAAATATGATTTGGCTGTAGAAACCTTTGTTCGCCCTATAGATTTACCGCTTCTGCACCCAGGTGAAAAAGTACGTATTCAGTTTGATGGTTGGCCAGCCATTGTTTTCAGCGGATGGCCCAATATATCCTACGGTACTTATGGGGCTAAAGTTGTAGCCATTGAAAGATTCATCAGTGATAATGGAAAATACAGAGTTTTACTAGCACCTGATGAAACCGACTATGAATGGCCTGAGGCTATTCGAGTGGGCTCTGGCGCAAGAACTATTGCTTTATTGGAAGATGTGCCTATTTGGTTCGAGTTGTGGCGACAAATAAATAGTTTTCCACCAAATTACTATCAACCAGAAAACGAGAAATCTAGTTCTAAAGATGCAAAACAATGAGACTTAGAATATTAAGTATAATGCTACTTTTAAGCAGTATTGTTACTGCTCAAGATAGCACTACGGTTATAAATTTGTCGGAGTATTTGGGTTATGTTAAAACCTTTCACCCTATTGTAAAGCAAGCTAATTTAGTTATAAACGAAAGTGAAGCTAATTTACTAAAAGCGCGTGGTGCTTTTGACCCAAAGTTAGAGGTTGATTATGATAGAAAAAAGTTTAAAAGTACGGAGTATTACGATAAACTTAACGCAGCTTTTAAAATACCAACTTGGTATGGTGTTGAATTAAAAGGAAACTTTGAAGAAAACGATGGTTTATTTTTAAACCCAGAAGGAAGTCTTCCTGATGATGGTTTATACAGTGTAGGTGTATCGGTTTCAGTTGCAAGGGGGTTATTGATAAACAAGCGTATGGCTATGTTAAAACAAGCAAAAATATTTGTAAAACAAGCGCAAGCTGATAGACAATTATTGGTTAATAATATTTTGTATGAAGCCACACTTACTTATTTTAACTGGCTAAGAACATACAACGAAAAACGTGTTTACGAAGATTTTTTAGTAAATGCAAAAATGCGTTTTGAAGGTATTAAAAGGAGTTATAGAGCAGGTGAAATGTCAGCCATTGATACTGTTGAAGCACGAATTGCTTTAAACGACAGAAAACTGAATTTAGAAAAATCCCGAATTAAGTTTGTAAAATCGTCCTTAGAACTTTCCAACTATTTATGGTTAAATGAAAACACACCAATTGAAATAAAGGATAATGTTATTCCAGATTTAAACACCTTGCAATTAATAGATACTACTCTAAATACTTCAGAATTGGATATTGAAAATTTAGATATAAATAATCATCCAAAACTTCAATCTTTGGATTATAAACTTCAAAGTTTAAATATTGATAGACGTTTGAAACTTAATAATTTATTACCACAAATAGATTTGCAATACAATTTCTTATCTGAAACACCAGATATTTCAAGGTCGTTTAGTACATCGGCTTATACAAGTGGTTTAAATATTAGTTTTCCGCTTTTTTTAAGAAAAGAACGCGGTGATTTAAGGCTATCAAAAATAAAAATGCAGAATACCGAATTTGAAATCCAAACCACCAAAGTCTCATTGAAAAACAAAATTGATGCTATAAATCAAGAATTGGAATCTTACGTATCGCAAAATGAATATATACGCGTCATTGTTGATGATTATGGCACTATGCTTAAAGCCGAAGAACGTAAATTCTTTTTAGGTGAAAGTTCTCTGTTTTTGGTAAACTCTAGGGAATCAAAATTGATTGATGCCAAACTAAAATCAATTGCTCTAGAGAATAATTTTTTCAACACTAAAGCAGGCTTATTTAATGTTTTAGCCATTTCAGATATTGATATTAACCAATAAAAAAAGGGATAACTTTTAATTGTTATTCCCTTTTTATCGAGCTAGTCACTATCTTGAATATTCATGTTAGTCCATACTATACTTTAAAGGTTATAACAGGTAAAGTAGCATGGTTTGCAACATCCTCTCCTATACTACCCTCAAAAAAATGAGCCAACCCTTTTTTACCATGCGTTGGTATTGCTATTAAATCTGCTCCTATTTTATTGGAAAAATTTAAAATACCGTCTTCAACGGTATAATCAGAAACGTAATGTACATCCTCCATTCTATTTAAATTACCATCGGCTTTTGTAAAAAAGTTAACCACAATTTTCTCTATTTCCAACGAGCTTTTAAATCTATCATTAGGAAGATTTACATATACCAAATACATTTTAGACCCCATTTTACTAAACATATTTACTGCTTTTAAGTAAGCCTTAATAGAATCTTCTGAAAAATCGCAAGCAAATGTTACAACATCAAAATTTATTTGAGAGATGTTATTTTTCACAACCAAAACAGGTATCTCAGAATTTCTAACCACCCGTTCTGTATTTGAGCCTACAAAAAACCCCATTACACCACTAGTGCCATGAGACCCCATTACAACAAGGTCTGCGTCGTGTTTTATAGCCACATCATTTACCTCACTAAACACTTTAAAATGTTTTACAATTGGGGTCACTTTAATATCGTTTAAATACTCTTTTTTAAGAAAATCTTGAAATTTTTGTTCTGCTAGTTTAAAAAAGTAAACAGCCTTTTGGTTTTGTAATCCGTCTGAAGCTGAAAGCATAATATCAGACATTTCTAACATATGTAATACTAATAATTCGGCATTATTCTTCTTTGCTAATTTAGCTGCTGTTTTTAAAGCATATTCTGAATGTTCAGAAAAATCTATAGGTACAATAATTTTTTTCATTTTTTCTTTTTTTAGGTTCCCGATTATTCGGGAATGACAAATTCTACGGTAACATCGATTTTAAAATCGATGAATTTCTTTAGATTCCCGCTTTTGCGAGAAAGACATTTTCAATTGATTCTTCAATACTTTGTCTTGAAGAGTCTTTTTATTATTAAACAGTCATAGAAAACAACTGCGTATTAGGTTGTTTTCTTTGTAACAACACATCAAAAGCCATACAAACATTTCTGATAAATGGTTGTCCTTTTGTAGTAACCTCAATACTATCAGGGTTTATATTGAGTAATCCGTCTTTTTCCATTTCCTTTAATTGAATTAAAACATCTGGAAGCTCCTTAAAATTAAGATAATTAGGAGTCCAATTTGTTTTAAACTGGCACATTAAATTAAGAATATGTTTTCTAATAATCAAATCTTCTTCATTTAAAATATGGCCTCTATATACAGGTATTGTATTTTTTTCAAGTAAACTGTAATAGGCTTCTATACTTTTTTCATTTTGGGAAAACCCGTACCAACTATCGCTAATTGATGAGACTCCCAAACCAATCATCGCCTGGGTTTTTGAGGCCGTATATCCCATAAAATTCCGATGTAAATCGCCATTAATCATAGATTGATAAAGCGCATCTGTTTTAAGCGCAAAATGATCCATCCCAATTTCCTCATAACCCACTTTACCAAGCAATTTTTTACCTAATTCATATTGTTGCCTTTTTAATTCAGCTGATGGTAAATCAGAATCACTAAATCCGCGCTGTCCATTCCCTTTTATCCAAGGCACATGCGCATAACTGTAAAACGCCAAACGATCCGGCAGTAATGCTTTAGTTTTTAAAACCGTTTCTTTTACATGCTCTAAAGTTTGAAATGGCAAACCAAAAATAATATCGTGCCCAACCGAAGTATAACCTATATCGCGTGCAGTTTCAGTGGCACGTTTTACATGTTCAAAAGGCTGAATTCTGTGTATGGCTTTTTGCACCGTTTCATTATAATCTTGCACACCATAACTTACACGTCTAAATCCAATATCATATAATGCTTGCAAATGTTCCCGTGTGGTGTTATTGGGATGTCCTTCAAAACTAAATTCATAATTTTCAGCACGCTTAGCATGTTTCAAAATACCATTTATTAATCGTTTTAAATTTTTAGGACTAAAAAATGTGGGTGTGCCACCACCCAAGTGTAATTCTTTAATTATTGGTTTTTCATCAAATAATTCCAAATACAAATCCCATTCCTTTAAAACGGCATCTATATACGGAGATTCCACACCATGCTGTTTTGTTATACGTTTGTTACACCCACAAAAAGTGCATAAGCTTTCGCAATAAGGCAGATGAATATAAAGGCTAATCCCTTCTTTTGAATTACTTTCCTTAAACGATTTGATCAAAGAATTTTTCCAATGATCCAAAGAAAAGGAATCCTGATTCCAATACGGCACCGTTGGATAACTCGTATAGCGAGGCCCCGCTATATTGTATTTATTAATTAACGAACTTAACATACCTAACATTTATAAGTCAAAAATAAAACATCGCACCCTTTAAAAACATGATATATGTCATTTGAATTATTACATGAAACATTCATAACTAAATTTTCGATACCCAAGGAAATGATTAAATGAATGTTACATGTGACCGATAAAAAACAATAATTATAAACACATGAAAACCATTCAATTATTTATCATTTGCGTCAATTAAACTCGAAACAATTGGTGATATTTGTAATTGTATTATTAATACTGTAACTTTAGATTTAATTAAAACAACTATAAAAATGAAAAAAATAAGTATCCTATTAATTGCCTTAGCATTAAGTGCAGTGGCATGTAAAAATGAAAAAAAAGAAAATAAAACTACAGAAACTGAAGTGATTGAAGTTGAAAAAGAAGTAGTTGCTCCAAAAAAAGTAACCATGGCACTAAATGCTAAAAGTGGTAGTAATACTAGTGGAAATATTGTTTTTAAAGAAGAAAATGGTGTTGTAAGTATGACGGCTATTATTGACGGTTTAGAAGCTGGAGTGCATGCTATACATATTCATGAGTCATCTGATTGTTCTTCTGATGATGGGAAATCGGCTGGAGGCCATTGGAATCCAACGGCAAAACAACATGGTAAATGGGGTGATGAAGCCGGTTATCATAAAGGCGATATAGGAAATCTTACCGCTGATGAAAACGGAAATGGCACCATTACTTTTTCTACCGATGAATGGTGTATTGGTTGTGATGACAAAACTAAAGATATTTTAGGAAAAGGTGTTATTGTACACGCTGGTGCAGACGATTTTACCTCACAACCTTCTGGTGCTGCTGGTGCTAGAGTAAGTTGCGCCGGAATTATTGAATAATATTATTAATACCTAAACGGAAAAAGCCTAAAAAGTGATTGACATTTAATTGGGCTTTTTTACTTAACATCCCTTATTTTCGGAAACTTTAAATCCCTTAATGAACTTAGAAACACTTGTAGAACAATTTAAGCAAAAAGACGAAAAGGCTTTTGAGCAACTATATACTATGTATAGCAAAAGTATGCAAGGTGTTATATTCAATATTGTTAGAGATAATGCTATTGCAGAGGAAGTGATGCAAGATGTATTCATTAAAGCATGGTATAAATCTGACACGTATTCAAGTTCTAAAGGGCGTTTTTTTAGTAAGCATCCGAGCATTGCGCGACATGCAGCTATTGATAAAACCCGCTCTAAAAATTTCAAAAAGTCTAAACAAAACCTTAACGCTGATTTTTTCGTAGATATAATTGAAAGCTCTGATAATTTAGATAATAAAACTGATGCTATTGGAATTTCAAAATTTGTAAGTAAGCTAGCTGAGAAATGTAAAGATGTTATAAATCTCTTGTATTTTAAAGGTTACACACAAACTGAAGCTTCGGAGGCACTTGACATGCCTATTGGCACCATTAAAACAAGAAACAGAAATTGCATTAAAGAGCTTAGGAGTATGGTATTAAACTAAAGATAATCTTTAGTTTTAGATTCCCGATGTCTCGGGAACGACAGTTTATTAGAAACCTCAATGCGAAGCCTTGAGGAGTGATTTTTAAAACTAAAATGGATATTAAAGCATACATAGAATCTGGAATTTTAGAGCTATACGTAGCTGGTACGCTTTCTGAAAAAGAAAATGAAGAGGTGTATGTGCTTATGCAACAACATCATGAAATACTACAAGAAGTTTTAGAAATAGAAGCCGCAGTAATCAAACTTACCGTAGCAACTTCTACCCAAGATACAAACCGTGTTTTTAATACGATTAAGCAAGAATTAAATTTTAAAGGGAATGGTCCCAAAGTCATTTCAATAGCAAAACCCAAATACAACTGGCTAACTTATACAGGTTGGGCAGCATCCATTATTTTGGGGATTGGTTTATTTTGGGCTGTAAACCAAAACAAGCAATTGCAAACTGATATTCAAGTTGCAGAAACGCAACAATCTTTATTGGAAACACAAATTGAAAGTTCTAAAAACAGTTTAAAAGAAGCCAACACTTTAGTTAATGTTTTACGCGATGATAACATTACCAGAGTGCCGCTTGCAGGTCAAGGTAATTTTATTAGCACTTATGCCAAAGTATATTGGGATAAAAATGAGCAACGTATTTTCTTGGATGCCCAAGGGTTACCAGACCCACCGCCAAATACTGTTTATCAAGTATGGTCGTTAAAACTAAGTCCGCTTACTCCTACAAGTTTAGGCATTATAGATAGTTTTACAACAGATGAAAACAAAATTTTCGAAATTAAAAACGCCAACGAAAGTGAAGCCTTTGGTATTACTTTAGAACCTGCTGGCGGAAGTGCTACACCTACAATGGAGCAACTCTACACGCTTGGTGTAGTTAGTGCAACTTAATTTTATAATTAAATTAAATCTATAGGACTTTGTACATTTTGAATCGTAGATTCTGCAACTTGAGTATATAATAGGGTTGTTTTAATATTCTTATGCCCTAAAAGTTTTTGAATAATTCTTATATCTGTACCATTTTCCAATAAATGCGTAGCAAAAGTATGCCTAAGCGTATGTACGGTTATGGGTTTTTTAATTTTAGATTTATTTGCTGATACTTTTAAAATTTTACGGATACTACTTTGGCTATAAATTCCATTTTTTGCGCCTTCAAAAAGATAATTTTTCGGATTATAATCCTTAAAATAAACTCTTAATAAAATAAGCAACTTATTTGGAAGCATTACCATTCTGTCCTTTTTTCCCTTAGCATTATGAACATGTACCAACATCCTTTTACTATCAATATCATCTACTCTTAAATTAACCACTTCGCTTATTCTTAAGCCCAAACCATAAATACTAGCCAGTATTGCTTTATGCTTAATATTGGAAGTGTTTTTCAAAATTAATTTAATTTCATCTTTAGCCAATATACAAGGTAAATATTGCTCTTTATTTACAGGATAAATAATTGAAAAATTAATATTTCTATTATAGATCTCTTTATAAAATAAATTAATAGCACCAATTAATTGCTTTTGCGAAGATATACTGTAAGCTTTAATTCTTACCAATTTTATAATGGTTACAATAATATCTTTATCATGAAGATTTCCCAAAACTTCGCTTTGTAAATTTAAGGCATTTGCAAAAATTTTGACAAAGTTGGTATAACTGGTTATTGTACTATCACTGTAACGTTTTAGCTCTAAAATAGTTTTAAACCTTAAAAGGTGTGACATAACTCCTGATTAATAGGTTATAAAGCAAACATACAAAAATTGTGACATAACTCCGTATTAGGGTTGTATATAATGAATAATTTTACTAGGTTTGATATATAACCGTTGGCTGTAATGCTGAAAAACCAAACTCTTAATCATTTGAGTACAACTGAACA
>CAXBID010000009.1:0-31902 GCA_963975495.1 uncultured Flavobacteriaceae bacterium
CCTTCACCAAACTTACCAAACGATCAGGCTATAAAATTATATCCTAGTCTTGGGCTTTTCGAAGGTACCAATATAAATGCTGGTCGTGGTACGGAATTCCAATTTCAACGGTATGGGGCTCCTTTTTTAGACAAAACAGTATTTTCTTTTAACTATACACCTATCGAAAATTTTGGTGCTAAATACCCGAAACATAAAAATAAATTGTGCTATGGCGAAGATTTAAGTAATGCTACTGTTAAAGATGAAATGACTTTGAAATGGATTATAAAAGCCTATCAAAATTCGACAGACAAGTCATTATTTTTCAATACGAATAACTTTACCAAACACGCTGGAACTGATAAATTACAAAAACAAATTGAATCAGGTTTATCTGAAGAAGAAATTAAATCGACATGGCAAGAAGGGTTGGAAACATTTAAGAAAACCCGTGATAAGTATTTGATTTATGAATAATTAATGGGTTTCTAAATTCACTTCGACTGCGCTCAGTGTGACATTTAGTTAGAAATTGGTTAATTTAATAATTCCACTAGTCTGTTAGGATAATCGGTGATAATACCATCAACTTTTAGGTTTATCATTTGTTGTAAATCTTCTTCTTTATTTACCGTCCAAGGAATGACTTTAAGATTTTCTGCTTGTAAATTTCTAACCATTTCTGCATCAAGCAACTGATAATAAGGACTGATAATTTCTGGTTTAAAACTGAGTTGATTTAACTTTTCAACAATACTTTCGTCTTCATCAACCAAAAGCGCCATAGTCATTTTTGGTGATTGCTTTTTAATTTCTTCTAAAACACGCAAATCAAAACTCTGTAAATTGGTATCATTAAATGCATCATTTTTATTTACAATCTCTAAAACTAAATGAACAAACTCTTTAGGTTTTGGCGTAAAAATACCATCATATTCCGGCAATGACTTTATTTCAATACTAAATTTAATAGCTGGGTTTTTCCTTTTTGCTTTTTGAATAACTTCTTGTAAAGATGGTTTGTGAGTCTTTATTTTTTCTTGATTCGGGAATCTGGCATAGGGTTTTGTCCCACAATCAAATTGTTTAATGCTATCAAACGTCATTTGATATAAATTGTATTTTTTAGCATCAGATTTCGGTATTTCATTAGCGTTTGAATCCAAACAAATCTCATAATTCATATAAGGCTCGTGCGATACCACAACTACATCATCTTTAGAGATAACAACATCTAATTCTAAAGTATTTACACCTAGTTCAATCGCTTTTAAAAATGCTGGAATAGTATTTTCGGGCATCAAACCTCGGCAGCCTCTATGGCCTTGAATATCGATAGTATTTGAAGAATTACAGCTCATAAACAGAAATAATAGTAAGACTATTTTAATTTTCATTTTCACTTGGCATTATCGTAGGTCTTTGATATTTTTGAAAGGGTTGAATAAGTAAATCCTTAATATTACTATTCTTTTTTTCATCTGGAAACACATCAACGCCGTAAACAATTTTATCAGTATCTAAAGTCATATAAGTTCCTAATAGACGATCCCAAACCGAGAAGATATTTCCGTAATTGGAGTCGGTATAGGGCAATTTATAATGATGATGCACCTTATGCATATCTGGAGAAACAATTATATAACTTAATAAGTTATCAATTTTTTTTGGGAGTTTAATATTCGCATGATTAAATTGTGTAGAAATCACTGAAAGTGATTGGTATAACAAAACGAGCGCAATAGGTGTACCTATTATAAAAATACCCATTAGCGTGAAAACATATCGAATAATACTTTCTAAAGGATGGTGTCTGTTGGCGGTTGTAGTATCAACATTATGATCGGAATGATGCACTAAATGCACCATCCACAAAGGTTTTACTTTATGCTCAATTAAATGTGGCAAATATGCACCAATAAAATCAACTAAAAATAGACCTAAAATGCCGTATAACCATAATGGCATTTCTGGTAGCCAATTCAGAATTCCGAAATTATTAGCCATTACCCAATCGGAAGATTTTAAAAATAAAAATGCTAAGGGCAAATTAACCAAAATGGTCGTTAACGTAAAAAATAGATTAGGAACCGCATGTTTCCATTTTTTATAGCTCACACCAAATAATGGCGTAATGCCTTCTATAATCCAAAAGAGGGTAAGTCCGCCAACAATTATTAATCCGCGGTGAAGTGACGGAATGGTTTCAAAATAGTTTAGTAGTGTTTCCAAAGGTGTATTTTTGTTTTAAATATAGTAAAAAGTATTTCTCGCAAAGTCGCAAAGTCGCAAAGTTTTGCGTATTAAAGCTAAAAAGTTCGCATTAAAACTAAACTTTAACTCGTTTCTTCATAGCCTCAACAATATTAAAAGCTGCGGGGCAAATAGCTATATTTTTCAGTGTTAAGCTTGAAATTTGTTGAAACTTTTTTCTATCGGTATGCGGAAATTCTCTACATGCCTTTGGTCTTACGTCGTAAATAGAGCAGTAATTATCAGCCCCTAAAAACGTACATGGTACACTTTGTAAAACATAATCGTTATCCTCATCAATTTGTAAGTATTGACTAATAAACTGTTGTGTTTTCATTTTAAAATGTTTGGCAATTCTATCTACATCTTTGTCTGTAAATAAAGGGCCCGTTGTTTTACAGCAATTGGCACATTCTAAACAGTCGGTTTGTTTAAACTCGGTTTCATGCAATTCTTGCATCACATAATCCAAGTTTTTGGGTGGTTTCCTTTTTAGCTTCGCGAAGCATTTTTTATTCTCGTTATGCTTATCTTTGGCGCCCTTTGGAAGGTTTTTAATGATGTCTTGCATGGTGTAAAAATAGTGTTTTTCGTGATTATTTGTATTATTTCGCTGAGTTACACAGAGAATCACACAGAGTTTCGCTGAGAAATTCTGAGTTAATATAATTTTGATAAAAACGACATGATTTTAAACATTTTTAAATTGATGCAATTTTGCTCTGTGCTTCTCCGTGCAAACTCAGCGTATCTTTGTGTAATAACTTTAACCAAACACATTAAATGAAAGACCTCTTCGGAAATGCTTTAATAGATTACCAAAACGGAAATTATACTGAAGATCTTAAAACTTCAACCAGTATTTCTGATGAGGATGTATTGCCACTCCCCTATTTATTTCGAGGTTTTAAAGACATGCCAAAGCTGGAACAGAGCGCCCTAAAACTTTGTAAAGGTTCTGTTTTAGATGTTGGTTGTGGTGCTGGAAGCCATAGTTTATATTTACAGGAAAAAGGAATTAAAGTTAAAGCCATTGATATTTCAAAAGGCGCTATTGAAGTTTCTAAAAAACGTGGTGTTTTAAAAGCTGAAATTTTAAATATTTTAGATGAAACCGAAACCTTTGATACCATTTTATTACTTATGAATGGTACTGGGATTTTTGAAGAATTATCTCAAGTATCTAAATATCTAAGACATTTAAAGAGTTTATTAAAACCCAAAGGACAAATTTTAATTGATTCTTCGGATATTAAATATATGTACGAAGATGAAGATGGTGGTTTTTGGATGGATACCAATGCTAATTATTATGGCGAACTAGATTATTATTTAAGCTATAAAGGTGAAAAAGAAATACCCATGAAATGGTTATATCTTGATTTTGAAGCTTTAAAATTGGCTTGTGAAACCATTGGATTGGCATGTGAATTGGTTTGCGAAGGTGCCCATTTTGATTATTTAGCGCGGTTGAGTTGTCATCAATGACAAATTTGATGAGACGCTGAAACAAGTTCAAGTTATTACCACTAAAGATCCCCGCATTCTCATTAATAACAGGAATATTGATGAGATCCTGAAACAAGTTCAGGATGACGCAAGCGTCAAAAATCAAACTTAAACGTTGCGCCAGCTAAAAACTGAATGCTTTGTACTGGAAAATTTTGCCAACGTTGATAAGCATTATTTGCTATATTATTGGCTTTCGCAAACACCGATATTTGGTCATTAATATGATACCCTACGTGTGCATTGGCGTCAAAAAAGCTGTCTAAGTTCACAATAGTTGGAGGAAAACCAATTAAGATATCATCAACAGTTATCAAATCTTTTCGTTCACCAACATAAAACAAGTTTGCACCTGCAAACCAATGCTCGTCTATTTGATAATCTAAGAACAATGAGCCCTTTACGTCCGGTAAATTCCATGCTTCAGATTGATTATCGGTGTCATATGTGAAGTATTCTGCTTTTAAACCCAATTTAAAATTTCTATTTACATCTACATTTATTTCTCCCGCCACTCCAAAAGTATCTACATTATCATAAACAATTCCAAATGAATTACCGTATTCGTAATCTTCAGCGTTAAGCAAATCAAAAGAGGTTATATTATTAATAAATAAAGCTTTGTTTCTGTCTGATACATAACTTCCATTTACACTATAACTCATATTGCTGGACAGTTTCCCTTTTAAACCTATATATGCATTGTATTGCTGATCTGTTGGCATAATAAAAAGTGTAGGGGATACAAACGGATTTTCAGAAGCAAAACCATGATAAGAATTTTGAATCAATCCGCCTTCTATCCCACCATAAGCGATTAAAACATCATTTACCAATCGGTAAGTTGCTGTGAAATTTGGATAAATATAAAATTTACTATCACCACCTTCTTTATCATTTGAATACACCGCAGAAACACCAAGGTTTACCGTTAAATCATCTTGCTTCATTTCATAGGTTGGCGAAATACCTATTTGAAAGTTGCCATAATTTAATTCCTCATCGGTAAAATAATTTCTATCAAACGAGCCGCCTAAATAATCAAACTTAATATTGGTAGAAATCTCTTCACCATTAATGGGAACATCTACTTTTGCCTTAGCTATGAAGCGGTTTTCGCCTGAACCTTGATTATCGCCAAAACGTCTAAAAAAGAAACTTCCAGAGTTAATATAAGTATCTTCAAAACTAATATCACCCCCAAAATGGGCACTGTAAAATGAATGACCAACATCTAAACTATTGATAAATACTTCGTTCCCACTGTATTCCTCAGATAAACCATACCAATTATACATTTGATACTGAAACCCACCCTCAACATTCCAAGCTAAATCACGTAATTGAGATGAATAATTGACATTAATTTTAGAGTTTGAAAAATTATCGTCTAAAACCACACCTTCAATGCCTCCTGCTGATGAATGATGACTTACATAACCACCAACACTTTCCGTTCTGCTGATGGCGTGATTTAAATACACTTCACCCAAAATAGTGGTGTAAGTTCCCACGCCCAAAGTCGCGTAATTATCAAATAATTTTATAGGTTTTGCCTTTTCAACACCTGCCGCTTTTCCCTTTGCTGGTGTGAATGTGGAAGCTACGGGAAATGAAAAAATATTATATTTAACCACTTTTTTCGTTTCGGTAGTTTCATCATCTAAAGTCGGTGTTTCTTTTACCTTAAAAGCATCAGAAATTGATGGTGTATAAGGTTTTACAACGTCTATTACACCTGTATTAATAGTATCGTTTTCTCTATTTTGGGAGAAACTTATAGTTGCACCTAATATAAATGCTACTGAAAATATATGTTTTATGTGCTTTCGCATACTGATAGATTTTTTGATTTACGATTGACGATTTTTGATTTCCAAACTGCAACTTAATACTGATACTGCAAACTGCTTACTTTTTTTAATCTTCGGGTTGAATCGATGAATTTGTTTTAGCCTCTTCTTTCTTTATTTTGCTTAATTCGGCTTTGGCTTCGCTTAAAACACCATCAAATTCCTTAAAGTTTTCAATAACACTCTCCAATATATAAGTAGCTTGAAACGCATCGCCCAAAGCGTAAAAATTCTTTGCCATAAGCACAAGACCTTTTGCGCTATAATATTTATAACCCGAAAAATCCTTAGCTAATTTTTGTACGGATTGATTTGAGGCTTCATGCTTGCCTTCTTTATTTTTAAAGTAGGCATTGTAGTATAATGCTTCTGCTGCGGTTTCGCCAGTTGCTACTTTTTCAACTTGCGCATAAGCTGTTTTCGCTCGATTTTCATCACCTGTTTTTATAGCAGAACGCGCAATAATGACTTGAGCGTCGCTTTTTATTTTATTGTCAATTTTTGAGCTTGTCAATACTTTTTCAGCATAATCAACCGCCAGATTGTAATTCTCTAACTGGTAATACGCTTTCATTAAATTAGATTGCGCAAAAATAACATTTTGAGGAAAATTAGCCTCCTCTTCAAGACGTTGTAATAATGGAATGGCTTTTCGCCATGCTTTTTCTTCTAAGTGATATTGTGATAAACGCGATAATGCTTCTTCGGTAAATTCACTTTGGGACGCTTCAACCACATATTTGTAATGTGGTGCTGCATTAGCTTTTAAATCTTTCTTGTAGTACAATTGTGCCAAATAAAAGTGGGCGTTTAAGGCATGAATTCCGTTTTTAAAATCATTCAAATACCCGTTAAATTGGGTTATTGCTTTATCCGTGTTATTATCCAAATACTGCTTTTCTGCGGCTTCGTAGGTGGCGTTGTCCAAATCGGCATCTGTAACCTGAACATAATCCAACTGTTTTACCCAAGCCGCGTATTCATTAACACGACCCAAATCAATATAAATTAAGCGTGCTGTTGAAACTGCTTGTACCGCATCTGGAGTTCCAGGATAATCGCTTGCTACTTTTTTAAACTTTGTTAACGCACGTTCGTTATCACTACTATTATAGTACACCAAACCTTGACGTAATAAAGCTTTTGGCACAAAAGAGCTCATTTTATATTCGCTACTTAAACGGTTGTAAATGTTCATAGCTTTTTCCGTTTCATTTGCTTTCACATAGGAATTACCTAATTCGTACATAGCATCATCACGTAATTTAGAATTTGGATATTTTGAAATAAATTGTTCTAAGTCTTTAATCTTCTTTGAAGATTGTCCTATATAACCTATGCTTATTGCTTTCTGGAAAAAAGCGTAATCAGATTCAATTTCGTTTAATTCAATAGCCTTTTCATAAGCGTTTATAGCACTTTTATATTCACTTGATACAAAATGGCCATCACCCAACCTTAAATAAGCATCGTTCAATCTTACCTTATCGTCTTTTTTATTTAAAATAAATTGATTGAAATGCTTAGTGGCTTGGGCATAGTTTTTTTGTTTAAAATACGTGTAAGCTAAATTATAATCAATGTTTTCCATTTCTGGCGTTGAACTAGATTCTGCTTGCTGCTGAAACTGTTTAAAACCAATTAAAGCCTCATCATAATTAGTTAGGTTATAATCTGTTTCTGCTTTCCAAAACGTTGCTCGCGCTGTAAATTTAGGATCTAAGGATTCTTTTAAAGACGCATCAAAAAGCGATTTGGCGCCTAAATAATCGCTTTCATTATATAATTCAATACCTCTGTAAAAAGCCGCCTTTTGGTATGCTACTTTATTCTCGAAACTCTTTTTGTTTTCTAATAATTTTAAAGCTTCTTTATAATTTTTTGAGGTGATATAAGAATCAATTAATAGCGTTTCAACTTCCTCCTTGTAACTTGTGTTCGGATATTTGTTTAAGTACTCAGCTAAAACTTGTGGAGCAGGTTGATACGGATTGCCAATTTCATAACTAATTCTCGCATAATTTAACCAAGCATCTTCCTGAATTTTCAAATCGAAATCCATTTGGGAAGCATTTCTAAAAGCATTTAAGGCTTCCTGCTTTTTACCAACATTTATATAGCTCTCCCCTAAATGATAATAGGCATTTTGAGCGATAGAATTGGTGCCACCAACAATTTTATTAAACTCTGAAATAGCGTTTTCATAATCGCCTTGTTTGTAATATGCATAACCCAATTGGTAATAATCGGTGTTATTCCATTTAGCAGTTCGGTCGCGTTTTCCTTTTTTTCCTTTATACTTGGTTAAAAACGGTATAGCTTCAGCATATTGCCCTAAATTGAAATAACTTTCGCCAATAATCTTTGATAATTCTGAAACTTCATCGGCCTCATTGGTTTGCTCTAATCGTTCTTTAGCAAGCTCAATAGCTTTTTCAAATTTTCCTAACTTAAAATTTAAATCGGCTTGATAATAGGATAGTTTTTCCTTATAGCGTTCTTGGTCGCTTACTTGTTCAAAGTATTCATTTGCTTGGTCGTAATCATCACCTTCATAAGCCATAAACCCAATATAATATTTGGCTTGCGAACCGTATTCTTGTGAGTTCTCAACTTTAGATAAATACTTTTTAGCATCTTTATATTGTTTTGTTGTAAAGGCGGTATATCCATTATTGAAGTAGAATTTCTCTTTTTCTTTTCTTCCTAAAGCATTTTCGTCCACTTTATCATACCATTTTCTGGCGTAAGCATATTTTCCGTTAGCGAAATAATAATCGGCTACATCTACAAAAGCTGTGTTTCTTTTGGTACTCGTAGGGTATTCTGCTACAAAATCTTCCACTAAACTATCCGCATTTTGCTGATTTAACCGCACTGCAGAATTGGCAATATAATAAGCACAATCAGATTTTAGGATGGCTTCATCAGTCGTTTTTTTAACTTGCCTGAATAAAGACTGGGCTGCTAAATACTGTTGATTGTTGTATAGTGACAAAGCCTTTTGATAATCAACCGAATTACTAGTATATATTGCTGATTGTTGGGCTATAATTTGAAAACTAAAACTTATTCCCAACAATAGGGAAAGTATATTATTTTTAGTCATTAACGATTCGTTTTTTAATTTGAAATCAAAGATAAATTAATATAAATCCTATAACGTAATAATCGTGCCATAATTATAAACCGAGTTGGGAAATATTTATTTGACGGAAAACGGATGACGGAAGACGGAAGACGGATAACCGAAGACAAGACGGAAGATGGTAAATAAATTGGCTATTAAAAAATATAAACTTCTAGTAAGACAATAAAAATTATGACTTAAGGTTTGCTATGTTAAACTTTAAACTTTAAACTTGTAACTTTAAACTTATTCTTTTATGTCGCAGCCCATTTTACAACTTAAAGACGCTTCTATATTTCAAGGAGACAGTTTAGTGCTCTCAAACGTTAATGTTGAAATTAACAAAGGGGATTTTGTGTACTTAATTGGTAAAACAGGTACAGGAAAAAGTAGTTTTATGAAAACACTCTATGGCGATTTACCGCTTACAGAAGGCGAAGGCCATATTGTGGATTTCGATTTAAAAAATCTTAAAGAAAAAGAGATTCCTTTTTTAAGACGAAAACTTGGTGTTGTTTTTCAAGATTTTAAATTATTGATAGACCGCACTATAAATGACAATCTACTATTCGTTTTACAAGCTACGGGATGGAAAGACAAAACCGAAATGAATACGCGCGTTGAAGAAGTTCTAACAAAAGTTGACATGAAAACTAAAGGATTTAAATTTCCTCACGAACTTTCTGGTGGTGAGCAACAGCGCGTTGCCATTGCGCGTGCGCTTCTTAACAACCCAGAACTTATACTTGCTGATGAACCTACTGGCAATTTAGACCCACAAACCAGTGTTGAAGTTATGGAAGTGCTACAAGACATTAATAAAAATGGCAATACCATACTTATGGCTACGCATGATTATGCGCTTTTACTCAAATACCCGAGTAAGACTTTGAAGTGTGATGAGAATGCGGTTTATGAGGTGGTGCAGCGGAAGAATTAACTATGCTTTCAATTTTAATACCTGTATATAATTATGATATTTCAAATCTTGTACGTGAAATTCACCAACAAGCAAGCGAATCTAAAATAAAATTTGAGATCATATGCTGTGAAGACGGATCTGATAAGTACATTGACGAAAACAAATCAACTATTGATTCCTTGACTTATGCAAAAAGTATAACGTCTAAAAAGAATCTTGGCAGAACTCAGTCAAGGCAATTATTATCTGATGCCTCTATTTATAATTGGCTTTTATTCTTCGATTCAGATGTAATGCCAAAAAACGATACTTTTATTAAAAATTATATAAAAAGTATCTCGATAGAATACGATGCATTGTATGGTGGTTTTGCTTATGAAAACTCTAAGCCAGAGTCAAATTATATACTGCGTTGGAAATACGGGAAAAAATTTGAAGAGGTTGGTGCTTCAAAAAGAAATTCGCACCCCTATCAGATAGTAATATCAGGTAACTTTTTAATTAAAAAAGATATTTTTAAAAATATTAATGCCAAAATTAAAAGAAAAAGTTATGGCTTGGACAATTATTTCGGCATCCTTTTAAAACAAGGAAGTATTAGGGTGAAGCATCTTAACAACCCAGTATTTCATTTAGGGCTAGATGAAAGTCATATATATTTGGCTAAAACGGAAGAAGCCATAGATACACTCTTATGGTTATTAGAAAAAAACAAAGTTTTTGCTCATGAAAATAAACTTCTTAGTGTTTTTTGTTTTCTTAAAAAATATAAGTTAAACTCTATTGTATCATATTGCTTTAAAAATTTGTCGCCAATCATGAAAAATAACATAACTAGTTCAAAACCAAATATTTTCCTTTTTCAATTTTATAAAATTGGATACATGTGCTATAAAGATCTAAAATAGTCCATATGACAAATCGACCATTTTTTTCTGTAGTCATTCCTTTATACAATAAAGAGAGTTACATAGAAGCAACTTTAAAGAGTGTTTTAAATCAAAGTCTTAAAGATTTTGAGGTTATCATTGTTAATGATGGGTCTACTGACAACAGCTACCATAAAGCTAAAACTATTAATAACGGTAGAATACAGTTATATTCTACAAAAAACAAAGGTGTTTCCCATGCCAGAAATTTTGGAATTAAAAAAGCGAATGCTAACCTTATTGCCTTTTTAGATGCTGATGACATATGGCATAATCATCATTTAGAAGATTTAAAGAAACTATATGAAAATTTTCCAAATTGCGGCATGTATTGCAAAGCCTACTCAAAACAACACGGAAAAAAATTAATTAAATCGGTTTATAAAAATATTCCTAAACAAAGTAATTGGATGGGAGTTCTTGATGATTATTTTAAATCTAGTTTAATAAACTGCATTGCTTGGACTTCTGCCGTTATGATTCCCAAAAAAATCACTAATGATATTGGCGGTTTTGATGAAAACATAACCCTTGGGGCAGGAGAAGACACTGATCTCTGGATTAAAATAGCCCTTAAATATCCCGTTGCTTTTTCCAACAGACCTAGCGCCATTCACAATTTAGACGCATATAATAGGATTTCTAACACAAATACGAATACTCGAAATTTTTTAAATCTAGACAAATACGAATCCATCGCTAAAAAAAACAAATCATTAAAAACGTATTTAGATATAAACAGATATTCTATTGCCATTCAATACAAGTTAGTTGGTAATACTATAAAGGGAAATGAATATATTAATAAAATAGACCTAACTAATCTGAACAAAAAACAACGCTTTTTACTTCGGCAAAGTTCATTATTCTTAAAAGTGATATTATTATTAAAATCTCCATTAAAGAAATTTAATATTCACCTAAGTAGTTATAAATAATTTTTTTAAATCATATCGATAATGCTTTTCCATTCATCTGAAATTTTATTTTGAGAAAATTTAACCGAACTGTTTTTTGCATTAACACTTAATTTTTCCAAAGACATATCAGTAACCATATGGTTTAGGGCTTGTGTAAACATTTCAATATCATTGATATCTACTAATATCCCATTAAAATTATCAATAACAATTTCTGATGGACCTGTTTCACAATTAACAGTCACAACTGGAGTCCCACACGCAAGAGACTCTATAAGGGACAATGGGAAACCTTCGAAATGACTTGTAAGTACAGAAAATAATGCATTTTTAACATAAGGATAAGGGTTTTTATTAAAAGGTATAAAAACCACATTATTTTCAATATTTAAGTTTTTAACCTCATCTATCAGCATTTGCTTATCCTCTCCTTCTCCTAATAAAACTAATTTTATTCCCATTTTGGGAAGAAGGGAGATACTATAAGCATTTATTAGAAATTTTAAGTTTTTATGAGAATCTAAAAATCTACCGAAATATAAAATATAGTCGAAAGAATCATTAAAACCTTTTTGCGCAGCCTTTTCTTCTATTGAGCTACTGAATGTATTATAAATCGTCTTAACATTTTTAAATTGATACACATTTTCAATAGTAGATTTAACTTCATCACTTACTGTTATTATCTTAAAAGCATTTTTATATAAAATTTTTAAAAGAATTTTATACTTTCTTATTTTTTTAGGAAAATCATATTGATGCAGTACATAAGCAACTGGAAAATTAAAATACACAAATTTTGACATGAAAAACTCTACTAATACGGAATTTGATCTCATTCTATTATCAACTACTAAATCGAACTTCTCTTTACACAAATACTTTTTAACTCTTAGTATTTTAATTATTTTATAAGCAAGATTTTCTTTGCCAGTAAACTTTTCTTTTCCAAAGCTTTTTAACTTTCCTGTATAATCATATAGTATAAGATTATGCATTGAGATAATGCAAACATGATAACCCAAATTTGTAAAAATTTCAGATTGTAAAACTGCTGCTTTTTCTGCTCCACCTGTACTTAAAGATGTTGTAATGACTGCTATTTTTTTATCTTTAATCAAAATCTATTTTAAAAAGTGTTATTTAATTAGTAAAGAATCGTAATCTTTGTTGTTCAAAATAGCTCTTCTTTTATTTTTAAATGAGTCACTAAAAATGCTTTTTTCTAGATCTACATAATTACTTTTCACTCCACATAAAATCGCTATACTATGAAATAAATCATCAGTCATGTACGCCCTATTTAATTCTATATCAATTTTATTGTTAATTTTATACAACTCTGACTGCCATAATATGAATGGAATTTGGAACATAGGTAATGAACCAACATCATCATCATTATGACCAGAGAAATCCATAGTATCATAAACTTCTTCACCATGATCAGAAAAATAAAGTACAGCACTCTCAATATTTTTTTCTTTCACTTTATTAATTATTGAGCTTACTACAAAGTCGTTGTATAAAATGGCATTATCGTATGAGTTTATAATATCTTTCGCATTTTCACTCTTAAATTTTGTTAGTGGCATATTTTTAAAAACGTTAAAACTATCTGGATATCTATTGTGGTACTTAAAATGTGCCCCTTGTAAATGAATAAAAATAACCTTTCTCGTTTCAATATCATTTAAAGCATAATCTAATTCTGCTATTAAGGCTTCATCATAAATTGTATTATCTATGAACCTAGCAGTTGTTAAAAAGGTCTTTTTATCACTCGCGCTAGCTATTTTTGAAACTAAGCTTTCATATAATCCAATAGGGTTTTGGTTGGATAACCAGTATGTTTGATAACCTACACTATTTAGTAATTGAATTATTGAGCCATTATTGTCTTCTATATTTAATGTTAATGCTTTTTTAAGAGCGTATGTGGTGTAAGCATGCGAGGTAATTACATTATTATAAATTAAAATTTCGTCTTTAATATTATTTAATAAAGGTGTTGTATTTCTGTTATAGCCATATAGATTGAAATGAGTTTTCGATATGGATTCTCCTATTACAATAACAAAAATTTTATCGTTACCCTTTTCAATTTCCAATGTCTTATTAAAAGGCCCGAAAGAATCTTCATAAGTACTTAAGTTTTTAAAATAGGAGTCTTTATTTAAATCATAAAAAGATTTAGCAATTAAAAAAGGAAGATTTTCTCTTCGTGAATAACTAATTGATATGAGCAAGGTTAAAAAAAAGACAAATAGAGTTATTACCCAAAAATTTCCTATGATTGAATAAAAGCCTTTTGATATTTTTTTAATTCTCGCTAATGAAAAAACTAGTAAAATCATTAATATTAATAAAAAAGCTAACTGCTTATAGTCAAAATAAAATAAGAGAAACTCTATGGTTTCATTGAAATTAGTCTCTGAAGCAATAAAGATTGATGACGCGCTAAATTTTGTATTAAAAATAAAATAATAACTAGTTTCTATGAACAGCATAACAATTAAAAATGTATATACTATTTTTAGAAAGTATGTTTTAAACATATTGTTTTTAATAATTAATGCTGGAAGTAGTAAAATGAATGTAAAAAAAATATTTTCTAAAAAATTATAAAGTCTTTCAATTTGTATTTTTTTTAAAAGCAGCTCGAATACAAAGGCAAGTATAATTGGCAATAAAAATAACACGTACAATCCTAATCTATTTTTCTTTACATTCTTCATATTAATTAACCGTTTTCATTTTAAAAAATTCATTTCTAAAAATGTAAAACATTAGCAACATGTAAAAAAAGGAACTAAGAGCATGTGCTTTAACAGCTCCTAAAGCTCCGAAATAATTTATTAGATAAATACTTGAAAAATAAATAAGCACCATATAAATAATTTCACAAATTATATATAACCTAATCATTCTTTTAGCTAAAAATTGGTAAGAAATTGTAAGAAAGACAATTCTAAAAAAATCACCAACTAATTGCCATAAAAATAATTCTTGCATCGGTAAAAATTCATTTGTTAAAACTAATTTTATAATTACAAATTTCAACAAAAATATAATTACAAAACTACCAAAAACAAAGGGCAATAATGTCTTATAAAAATCAAAAACTATGGTTCTAAATCCTTTTCTACTTTTATTCTCAGCTAATAAAGGTAATAAGTATATTTCAAATAATGTGTAAACAAAAAGCATGTAGTAATTAGAAATTTTTCGAATACCCTCCCAATATCCAGCTTCTTCTACACCAACATTATCAATAATATAGTTTCTAATAAGTAAAAATATAAACGGGAACATGATACCAGAAAATAAAGTCATTGAAAAAAAAGAAGCTATTTTTAATAGAAAACTTCCTGAAGTTGAATAAAAACTTATACTTATAAAAATTTTATTTAATAATTTGTACTTAAAAAAAAGAGAGCAAAATAAGACAAAAGGTGTTATAACTATTGCCAAAATCGCACCATCTAATTGATTTTCATACATCAAGAAAATGATTAGTGCTGCTGAACATATATATCCAAATATGTTAATTTGAACTAAATCATTAATCTTTTTTAGACCGCTTATTACAGCTATAAAAAAAATATGAACAGAAAACAAGGGCATCATTAATGCTGACAACTTAAACAAAAATGAATATTCATCTGTATTAAATACTAATTGACTAAATGAATTTGCAAATAAAAAAAGAATAAAAGTTAACAATAGGCCTATACAAAGAGAAATGAAAAAACCTGAAGAAACAACATTTTTAAATTGATTTTCATCTTCCTTACTCTCGGCAACATATTTAATTATTCCATTTTTAAATCCTAATGAGGACAAACTTTGTATTGATTGCATAAAGTTTGATAGATTTCCAGATAATGCCATTCCTGCAGGACCAATAAAAATGGCCATAAATTTCGATATTGCAAATCCTGAAATTAATCTTACTAAAACGCTTAATGAGTTAACAGAACCAATTTTTAAAAGCTTATTTCCATTAAGTTTATTAAGTAACGTATTTAACATCTAAAATATAGGCTAAGGGTTTTTAAATTAATCTTTTTCTTGTACCGCCCCAAATAAAGAACTCCCAAAAATGAGCAATATCATACCAAAATACATACTATAACTTACACAATGTGCTATTACAGCACCTTGTGCACCTTCATACAAATCAATAAAATAAATACTGGTAATATATAATATGACTACCAGAAAAGCCTCAGTTAAAATATAATGCCAAAACATTTTTTTTGCTAAAAACTGGTAAGCAATGACCATGGAAAGCACCTTTATAAAATCGCCTACCAATTGCCATAAAAATAGGTCTTCAACGGGGCTAAACTCTTCAGTAAAAATTATTAAAACAACATAGGGTTTTAATAAATATATCATAAATAAACCAATCGCTAAAATTGGCATGACCGTTTTATAAAAACTAAATACCTCTTTTTTAAACTCCTTTTTATCCTCAATTTCAGAAAAACGCGGTAAAATATATAAAGCCATTAAAGAGCTCACAAACATTAAGTAATACTTAGAAATCCTTGTCATTGCCTCCCAAAAACCAGCATCTTTGTATCCCACGCTTTCAATAATATGCGATCTTATTGCTATAGCTACGAGTGGTAAAATTACCGCTGAAAAAAGGGCCATTAGTGAATAAGGGCTCATTTTTTTAAAAAAATTAAGACTTACATTAGCGACTCTTATATAAGAAACTAAACTACGTCTATTAATAATACCCACCAAAGTGATTAAAAATATAATAGCTTCCGCAATAACAACGGATATTAAGGCGCCATCTATTTTCTCTTGGTATATTAAAAGTAATGCTATGGAAACTCCTAATATTTGGCCAATAATATTAATTATAATTAGAATTTTATACTTTGAAAACCCATTCATTATAGAAAATGAAAACATATTCAATGCATAAAATGGCAATACTATAGCAAACACCTTAATAATATAAGCATAGTCGCTATAACTTGGAAAAATAATATCATTTATTAAATTAGCATTGAAGTAACAAAAAAAGGATACTAAAATGGTAGAAAAAAAACCCACGTAAAAAACCGTGGACAATGTTTTACTAAGTTCTAGCGCATCGTCTTTAAATTCAGAAACGTATTTTACTACACCGTTATAAAAACCAAGAGTGGCAATAGTTTGAAAAGAGCTTACAAAATTCCTTAAGTTACCTACGAAAGCTAATCCAACCGGACCAATAAAAATAGCCATAGCTTTTGATACTAATATGCCAGCTATTACATTTGTTAGTACCGAAGCTGATTGTAATGGGGCCACTTTTACTAAAACCTTATTATTTATATAGTTTATTAGTTTTTTCAAATAAGACGAGTTTTCTACGCTTTCAAACGGAGCGCTTTTAGCAATTTATTCTTGTGGTAAAACGTTTAATTAAACGCTTTATTCCATGAGTTATTTTACAAAGAATTCAAATATACAAAATGATTCAACCAATCCCATTCATGATTAAAAAAGTAAAAATTGCAACTATACTTTCTTAATAATTAAGTAGTATAAATTGATTAAAAATATAGCTGTATTTGTAACAATTATAGGATTTGAAATAGGATCTAACAAAATGCCATAAAACACAAATAGTAAACATCCAAAGGAGTTTACTATTCGTAATTTAATAACCGATTTCATTAAGAATGAAATTAATACCGTAGCCATAGCTGAATATCCAACCCATTCTGTGATCGAAATCCCTAAGAATTCCATTTAATTTGATTTGTTTCTTTTACGCTCTACTTCAGTTAAATGTACTTTACGCAGTCTTAAATGCTTTGGTGTTACCTCTACGTACTCATCTTTTTGTATGTATTCTAGAGCTTCTTCCAAGGAGAATTTAATAGCAGGAACGATTTTCGCTTTATCATCTGCACCAGAAGAACGCACATTACTCATCTTTTTGGTTTTGGTAATATTAACGGTCATATCATCACCACGAGAATTTTCACCAATCACTTGACCTTCATAAATATCTTCACCTGGATCCACAAAAAACTTACCTCTATCTTGTAATTTATCAATGGAATAAGGAATTGCTTGTCCTTTTTCCATAGATACTAAACTTCCATTTTGACGCTCAGGGATTCCACCTTTTAGAGGTTGATATTCCTTAAAACGGTGTGCCATAATGGCTTCACCGGCAGTTGCAGTTAATAATTGGTTACGTAAACCGATAATCCCTCTTGATGGCACCATAAACTGACAAACCATACGTTCGCCTTTAGCTTCCATACTCAGCATTTCACCTTTACGCATGGTTACCATTTCAATAGCTTTACCAGAAACTGTTTCTGGTAAATCAATGGTCATTTCTTCAATAGGCTCACATTTAACGCCATCAATTTCCTTAATGATTACTTGTGGCTGTCCTATTTGCATTTCATAGCCTTCACGACGCATCGTTTCAATTAAAACCGATAAGTGCAATACACCACGACCAAAAACCATGAATTTATCCGCGCTATCAGTAGGCTCTACTTTAAGTGCCAAGTTTTTTTCCAGTTCTTTTGCCAAACGGTCCTTAATATGACGAGATGTTACGTACTTTCCGTCTTTACCAAAAAAAGGCGAATCGTTAATGGTGAACAACATACTCATTGTAGGCTCATCTATGGCAATCGTTTTCATACCTTCAGGGTTTTCCCAATCGGCAATGGTATCACCAATTTCAAAACCTTCCAAACCAACAATGGCGCAAATATCCCCTGTTTGTACACTATCCACTTTTAAACGCCCTAAACCTTCAAAAACATGAAGTTCCTTGATTTTGGATTTTTGTATGCTACCATCTCTTTTTACCAAGGAAATGTTTTGTCCTGTTTTTAATTCACCACGCATTAAACGACCAATAGCGATTCTTCCAGTAAAGGAAGAAAAATCTAAAGAGGTGATTAACATCTGGGTCGTTCCTTCCTTAATTTTTGGAGCAGGAATATGTTCAATAACCATATCTAAAAGTGGCTCAATGTTATCAGTTTCATCTTGCCAGTCGTCACTCATCCAATTGTTCTTTGCAGATCCATAAACCGTTGGAAAATCCAATTGCCATTCTTCAGCACCTAATTCAAACATGAGATCAAAAACCTTTTCGTGCACCTCATCCGGTGTACAGTTTTCCTTATCAACTTTATTAATGACCACACAGGGTTTTAATCCTAAATCAATGGCCTTTTGCAACACAAAACGGGTTTGTGGCATGGGCCCTTCAAAGGCATCTACTAATAATAAAACACCGTCTGCCATATTTAAAACACGCTCTACTTCTCCACCAAAATCGGCGTGACCGGGCGTATCAATAATATTAATTTTTGTATCTTTATAAATTACAGAAACATTTTTGGACGTAATTGTAATACCGCGTTCGCGTTCTAAATCATTATTATCCAGAATTAAATCACCAGTATTCTGATTCTCCCTAAATAGTTGACAATGGTACATAATCTTATCAACCAAAGTCGTTTTCCCATGATCTACGTGCGCAATAATTGCGATGTTTTTAATATTAGCCATAATTCCTGCCTTATTTTAAGCGTGCAAAGGTACTTATAATTAATTGATTAACGGTATAAATAATTTTATTTGGGCATTCCCCTTTGTGGCAATTAAATTTAGACCTAAAATTAAACCTAAGTAACTCAGCCACAAAGGGTCGCGCTTTCACAAGTCGCAATCACAGATGTGCTCCAACAATTGCTCAATCACTAATGCATCTACCCGCAAAAGGTATTTTTCAAATTAAAAACGGTGTGTATTTATTTCGGTCATTAATCCTATATTTGTAGTTCAAAAATTAAGATATGAATCTTCAAGATATCCCGAAATTAAAACATACTAATTCAAATAATTTCTTTTTATTATGTGGTCCATGCGCTATTGAAGGCGAAGATATGGCACTAAGAATTGCCGAAAAAGTGGTTTCTATCACTAATAAATTAGAAATTCCTTATGTTTTTAAAGGCAGTTTTAAAAAGGCGAATAGAAGCAGAATTGATAGTTTTACGGGTATCGGAGATGAAAAAGCTTTAAAAATTCTAAAAAAAGTATCTGAAACTTTTGATGTACCAACGGTAACAGATATTCATGAAATATCGGATGCTAATTTAGCAGCACAATATGTTGATGTTTTACAAATTCCAGCTTTTTTGGTACGCCAAACCGATTTGGTAGTTGCTGCCGCTGAAACAGGAAAAGTAGTGAACTTGAAAAAAGGACAATTTATGAGTCCGGAAGCCATGAAACATGCCGTACAAAAAGTAAAAGATGCTGGCAACGATAAAGCGTGGATTACAGACCGCGGCACCATGTTTGGTTATCAAGATATGATTGTTGATTTTCGAGGCATTCCAACCATGCGAAACTATGCGCCCGTTGTTTTGGATGTTACCCATTCTTTACAACAGCCTAACCAAAGTGCGGGTGTTACTGGCGGACGCCCTGATATGATAGAAACCATAGCAAGAGCTGGCGTGGTTAATAATGTAGATGGCTTATTTATTGAAACGCACTTCGACCCTGCAAATGCAAAAAGCGATGGTGCTAATATGCTTCATTTGGATAATCTAGAAAAATTACTTACCAATTTAGTAGCTATTAGAAAAACAGTAAATAGTCTTCAGTAGGCAGTGTTCAGTGTGCAGTCGCAGTGTTCAGTGTTCAGTATTCAGTCGCAGTGTTCAGTCGCAGTGTGCAGTCGCAGTGTGCAGTATTCAGTGAGCATTAATTTGTAAAATTTATATTCTTTTCTCTGCGTATCTTTGTGCACCTCTGCTAATCTCTGTGAAATAGCTTATACAGCAGTTAAACTTAATAGCAAATCATTTTTAATCCAGAAACCACGCTTTTTTGCTATTTTTCAATAACTCAGCAGCGGCAAATAATAATTCAACAAAATTTTCCTGATCCAAATCCTCTAAAGTTTTTAGTTGAATTGAACGGACTTGCTTGCGTTTATTATCGTTTTTTAAAACAGGAAAACGTTCTTCCAGTAAAATACCTTGTACAAAAGCCACATCTACATAATCCTTTCCTTTTAAAATATTCAAATAAACCATTGGTTTTTTTCCAATATTATAAAACGGAATTTTATAACTATACCGCTCTTCTATTTCTGGTAGTGTATTTAAAATTACACTTCGCACATAAAGCATGATGGATTGATAAGTCTCTTTTTGATTTAAAAAATATTCGTCAACTGGTTTCACTTTTCAGGCTATTAAATTTAAAAATCAAACTTAACAAAAATTTATGATGACAAATTGAAAAATATTTATTTACTTTGTATTTCAAAGTACTTTTATATGGAATCAAAAGATTATCTAAAAGACATAAGCGAGATTAAGGATTTAATGAATAAATCATCTCGCTTTATTTCGTTAAGCGGTTTATCTGGTATACTCGCGGGTATTTATGCCATTGTTGGTGCAGCGGTTGCATACTATTTAGTAATGAATTACAGCAATGGCACTTTAATATTGGATGGTAAAATTTATCGTCTTGTGATGCTGGATTTATTTCTAATTGCGCTTTTAAGTGTTGTTACCGGTATTATTTTAACCACCCGAAAAGCTAAAAAAAACGGAGCTAAAATTTGGGATGCAACATCGAAACGCTTAGTAATCAATTTTTTAATTCCTTTAGTAGCAGGTGGTTTATATATTTTAATTATCCTGAACCAACAAAAATACGGACAAACAGGTGCTTTAATGCTATTGTTTTATGGTTTGGCATTGGTAAACGCTTCCAAATACAGTATTGGTGATATTCGATATTTAGGTTTTATACAAATTATTTTAGGCTTAATTTGCGCTTGGTTTCCTGGTTACGGATTTTGGCTTTGGGTTTTAGGCTTTGGCGTAATGCATATTGTTTATGGCACTTGGATGTATTTTAAATATGACGTAAATAAGTAAGCAGTATTCAGTCGCAGTTAGCAGTGCAATACTTATAAACGAATAAACACATCAATAAATAAACTTTTTTTTGAGTATAATAACAAATATAAATAAAGCTTTCGATCATCGCATTAGGTTAGGCATCATGTCTGTTTTAATGGTGAATGAATATGCCGATTTTAATATGTTGAAAGAACTTTTAGGTGCTACGGATGGTAATTTGGCAAGCCACACAAAAGCACTTGAAAAAGCTGAATATATAAAGGTTGAAAAGCAATTTATTGGCAGAAAACCAAATACCCGCTACTCCACCACAACATTAGGTAGAGCCGAATTTAAAAAACATATTAACGCCCTTGAAAAATTAATTAACAAACAATAGTTTCCTCCTTGACAAAAAGGAAAATAAAATTTTTTAATCTTTTACTTTGAATTTCAAAGTACTTTAAAACTATAAAAATGGAAGAACTTAAACAACACCCGCAACAAAACAAATTTGGAAATTGGTTAAAAACCTCAATTACAGCAAGAATGCTTATGGTAGGGTTTTTAACTATAGTTTTATTAATACCGCTATTCTTTATTGAGAATTTAATCAGGGAACGTTCGCAAAGACAAACCGAAGTGATTAACGAAATCAATCAACAATGGGGAAATGAAGTTCTTATTTACGGTCCCATTTTAAAAGCCCCCTACAAAACCTATAAAGAGAAAACGGTAACCGATAAAAACACTAAAAAAGTGTATACCGAAACTATTGAGGAAATAAATAACGCGTACTTCTTCCCAGAAAAATTAAACATCAATTCAAATATAAATCCTGAAGAAAAAAAGCGAGGTATTTATACAACAGCTGTTTATAATAGTAAAATGGACATTACAGGAACATTTGTAAAGCCCGATTTTAGTGATATTGAAATAAATGACAAAGACATTATTTGGGATAAAGCAAAAATCATCATACAATCCTCAAATGTAAAAGGTGTTAACGAAGCCAACTTAAAATTGGGAGGCACAAGTTATGAGCTTACATCAAAATATAACGGACAAAAAAACCATAATTTTAACGAAGTAGTACTCCATACTTTAGAAACTGAAACCATTAATAAAGAGCAATTACAGTTTCAAAAGCCATTAACTTTCAATATCAATTTCAACATAAAAGGAAGTGAGCAAATTCGATTTATTCCAACAGGAAAACAAACCGAAGCGCAAATAAAATCGAATTGGAAAACAGCCAATTTTTTCGGTGAGTTCCTGCCGTATAACGATGATAAAGTCAATGAGAATGGATTTGATGCCAAATGGAAAATTCTGGATATTAATCGTCCTTTTTCACAACAACATTTTTCTGGGATTCCAAATTTAAACGAATTTGCTTTTGGCGTAAACTTTATGATTCCCGTTGATGAATATCAAAAAAGTGAGCGTTCAGCAAAATATGGTTTCCTCGTTATCGGGCTCACCTTTTTAGTATTCTTCTTAATACAAACCTTAAGCAAAATAAATATTCATCCGTTTCAGTATTTAATGATTGGGCTGGCTCTCACCATGTTTTACACATTATTAGTGTCTATTTCAGAACACAGTAACTTTCTAAAAGCATATTTAACGGCAGGTATTTCGGTCATTTTATTAATCACATTGTATTCAAAATCTATACTAAAATCGTTTAAATTCCCCATTTTTATTGGGGTATCATTAACGGCACTCTACACCTTTATATATGTCATCATTCAATTGGAAAATTATGCACTATTGGTTGGAAGTATAGGTTTATTCTTAATTCTAGCCATAGTAATGTACGTATCAAGAAAAATAGATTGGAACAATGGTTAGTTTTATTAGTTAGTAATGTGGGCGTTACCCCGAAAAGGGGTCGCGCTTTCCACTATATCTTTTGTTTTTTCAGAAAAACAAAAGGATGCCGTTTCAATCGCTAACGCAAAAAGAAATTCATGAATAATTTAATAACCACATGTAAAACAATAGCCTTTTTGAGTTTTATTATAGGCACCATATTATTTGCTTTTCAATTATACTTTAAAGAATCTGACGCTTTTATATTTCCTGGAATAATCTTTATCTCTTTTGCCATTATAATAAATACGATTTCATTATTAATACTAATAATTATTCAACTGAGTAATTCAGAATATAGATTAGAGCTTTTAAAAACATGTGGAATTATACTCTTAAATATACCAATAGCCATATTGTATTTCTATATATTAATATCAATAGAGTTTCCAGAAAAAGGATAAAACTTTAGACCTCACAGGTTTTAAAAACCTGTGAGGTCTTGGTAAACCAAAAAAACTAAGGATAAATTCCTATTAAAAATAATTTTTATCAAACACTAAAATAATGGACTTAAAACTCAATAAAACATATTTATTTATAACAATACTCTTATTTATAACGGAAGCACTCATTGCATTTTATTTGAAAAGCGGTTTTATTCGGCATACTTTTGGCGATTTTTTGGTAGTTATACTCGTTTACAGTTTCGTAAAAAGCTTAATAGAAATCAACCCATTTAAACTCGCTATCGCTGTTTTACTCTTTGCTTTTGTTATTGAATTTTTACAGTTAACAAACATCTTAAGTATTCTAAACTTAGAAAATAACCATGTAATAAAACTCATACTTGGGAGCACATTTCAAATTTCAGATTTAGTAGCTTACACCTTAGGAATCATTACAGTAATAATTTTTGAATATAAAATTTACAAGCTATGGATTGCATAAAACAACTCATTTTCAATCGTTTTAAAACTTTCGCATCAATAACTATTTTGATGCTGTTAAGTATTGTTTTACTAATGATACGGATAAAATTAACACATTCCTTTTTCTACTTGTTTTTAGTATGGAATTTATTTTTAGCAGTCATTCCCTTTACCATTACAAGCTATTTAGTGAGCCTTCCCAAACTCAATAAAATAGGTTTTGTACTAAGTTTTGGCATATGGCTGCTTTTTTTACCCAATGCACCCTACATTGTTACTGATTTAATACATTTAAGAGTAAGTTACAGTACGTATATTTGGTTAGATATTCTGGTTGTGAGCTCTTTTGCGTTTAATGGCTTATTACTTTTCTATTTGTCTATTTTAGATATGAAACATGTATTAAAACGGTATTTGAAGAAACCCATTATAAACTACGGAATAACTTTAACCATCTTTTTATCTAGCTTTGGCGTGTATTTAGGTCGGTTTTTACGTTACAACTCTTGGGAAATATTAAGCAACCCAAAATATTTATTCATTGATATTGTAAACATCGCCGTTAGACCATTAGCGAATAAAGAAGCTTGGTTATTCACTATTGTATTTGGTACATTTTTAAATGTTGGTTTTTGGGTTTTTAAAAATTTAAATAACGTGAGTTCGATATAACTAAGAATCATATAGTATTGATTATCAGTTAATTAATTTGTTTTGTCAGGTTGAGCGCAGTCGAAACCTAATTGAAAATCGAACTTTTAAAGACCTTTCGACAAGTTTCACTTGCTACTTTCAACGAAAAAATATTTTCGTTTCAGTAATGCTCAAGGTGGCATGGGTTGATAGTATTAACAAAAGAATTTTAAAATTGAGTTTCTTAAGTCGAACTCACGTTGAAATACTAAAAAAAGTGAGTTTATTTAATAATGTACTCTGCTAAACTATATCTTTTTTAGAACCTCTTGGTAGAACTTCTTCTGGGAAAGGGAATAATATAGTTGAGTTCTTTTCGGCAGCAATATTGGATAAGGTTTGATATAATCTTAATTTAATTGCTGAAGGCGATTGATCTATTAATTTTCCAGCCTCCAATAGTTTTCCAGCGGCCTGCTCTTCCGCTAAAGCTAAAATAATACGTGCGCGTCTTGAACGTTCGGCTTCTGCTTGGTTAGCCATCATACGTTTCATATTTTCAGGTAACTGAATATCTTTAATCTTAACGTCTATTATCTCAATTCCCCATTCTTTGGTTTCCACTTCAACAATATTCTTAATGTTTTTTCCCATTTCTTCCCTTTTGGATAAAATAGTGTCTAATTCTACTTTACCACACACATCTCGCAAAGCAGCTTGTGATAATTGCGTAATCGCAAATTTGTATTCTTCTACTTCCAATACAGCCATTTCTGGGTCAGTTATCTTAAAGAACACTACGCCATCTATACTACATGGCACATTGTCTTCAGTCATTACTTCTTGAGAAACCACGTTTATGGTAATAACTCGAATATCTACAACCTGTATAGTTTCTATAATGGGGATTACCCATCTAAACCCAGGTTTTAGGGTTTTTACATACTTACCAAATCTGAACTTTAAAGCACGTTTGTATTCATAAATTATCCGTACACCAGATAGAAGAAATACAACAAAAATAACTGTTAATATTGATAGTGGATTCATGATATATTTTTTTAACTATTAACGTATAAACAAACTGTTTAAAAAGGTCGTTAATATTTAACAGCTATAAAATGATATTTATCATAAAACCCTGAAGTCTAAGTATTACAAATTAATAGTTTAAATTGAAAATCAAAAATATTAAACAAACAATGAGAATAGAAAAAGCCACCTAAATTTAAATATAGGTGGCTTTTTTTATTTATTTCAACTTATAAAACCACCTGCTTAGCTGGTGGTAATGTTATATTGGCTTTGCCTGCTTTTTAGACCTGTCAGGTTTTAAAAACCTGACAGGTCTTGATGAGTTGAGAGGCATGATTTTTTTATATGTTTATATGTTGCTCATTGCCCCTTTTAGGGGGCTTTACAAAGCCACCTTCTAAGAAGGTGTGATTTTTACTATTAAGTCTTAGTTATTCATTCAAATAGTTCATTATACCTGAATAATCGCCATAACCTTGTGAATATAGAATTTTTCCATTTTCATCAAAATCTAAGGAATTATATACTTTAACTACACCAGATTTTGCTTCAGTAGAATCTGTAGCCGGTAAAGTAACTTCCCAAGCACCATAATAACGAACCGAACCGTCTGGCAATTTGGTATCTGGATTAACTCCTGGCAATAATACTATTGGGTCAGTAACAAATTTAAAATCATACCTTTCTAAAAATGCTTTATCATTAGCCTTTGCCTCTTCGCTATGAATTAAAACGGTATCTACTTCTGCACCAAAATAGGTGTTTAACCCTACTGCATTTTCTGCAAAAATAGAATAGTCCAATACTTCATTTTCCCAATCTGTAATTGATTTTAAAGCTGTTTCCGAATTTTTTTCAAATAATTCATTAGCTGAATTATCAGTTTCTGGTTCTGCTTTACAGCCTACAATTAATAAGGCTAAGCACAACATTGAATACATAATTTTCATAATTTATTAATTTTTGGTTTGTTATTTAGTAGTGAAATATAACATATTTATTTGAATATGAAATATTTATAACTATATTTTATTCAATTCCTTCAACATAATTATGTAAATATGAAAACCGTTCGGTCAATTCTCCGTTTTCTGTAATTTTAGCACGTTTTAAAACACCTTTTTTATCATTATCGAAAAATGCGGGTAACACATGCTGTAAAAACTGTTCGCCAAAACCTTCACTGGCGTCTTGTGGGAGTTCGCAGGGTAAATTATCTACTGCCATCACTACAATAGCCTTATCATTTTTGTAATGAACTTCAGTTTCGGTTTGCGGGTCATAGCCGTAAATAGGGTTTGCAATAGTTGAAGCTCGAAGTGTTGTTGCGACTGGTCCATCAACATCGCAACTAACATCTGCCACTACCTTGATATTGAAATCTTTCGACTTCACATCCTCTCTGGTATATAAATATGGTGCGCCATCGCCATAAAAATGACCAGCGATGTAATAATCAGTTACTTTAGCGAAACGCATAAAATCTGATTCATATTTTTGAGGATTATCAAAAAAATCATACATATCAATCACTTTTCCATCCATTCTTTTATTATAATCCAATACATCAATTTTACAATATACCGGTTCATCAAAAGTTTTGTTTAAATACTCTTTTACTGAAACTTTTTTAATGGACATAGCGTCTAGCATTTCTTGTGCTCCATTTGAAACTTTCCCACTTCCTGTTAATAGAATTTTGATGTTTGGCAGCTTAATTTGGTTCAATTCATTTATTAAAGCTTTTTGATTTGGTAATGGTCCTGCTTTTGGTAATTGCCAACAATCATATTTTAATCCCCAAGCTCTAAACCCATTATAGGCACCAACAATACCTGCATAACGCCCAAAACCTATTAAACGGAAACCTTTATCGTTTACAATGGTTTCATGATCGTAGAGCTCAATATTCTTCTCTAAAATTGCTTGAAGCAATTTGCGATTATAAGGTTGTTTTTTTATGGTATGCGAAAAGAAAAAATATTTTTTATTTGGAATGAGCGCATCGATTGGAACTTCTTTTACGCCAATCATCACATCACAGTCTGACACATCGTCGGTGACTTCAAATCCGAGTGCTTTGTAGGCTGAATCTGGAAAGACACGGATATCTGAAGATTCTACTTTAAATATAGCTTCTGGAAATTGAGTTTTGGCTTCGGCTAATTTTGATGGTGAAAACACCACACGACGGTCTGGTGGGTTTTTTCGTTCTTTGATGATGGCAAATTTCATAGAAAATTTCATTTTTCATTCCCATGAAAATGGGAATCTCATTAATTAACAGTCCCGAAAGCTTTCGGGATCGATTTTTATCTTTTAGCAAAGAAATACCAATTCAATCCAAGCGCTCCACTTCACTTTCACTTTTCAGTACATAATCGCCATCATCTTGTCTTATATATAAGGCTTTGTTCCCTGCTTCCCCATTTCTAGTGACTTCATTGCCCTTTATAGTTTTGGTAACTTTTTTAGTATAAGTTTCTTGTACTTTACCTGTTGCTTTACCATTTCCCCACTTCCACTTTACTTGTGTTCCTTCTTTTATCATATTATATTCTTTTTGTTAAAAATAGCCTAATTAGGCACCTAACAAAGGTAAGTGTTTTCTTTTGTGATAGGTTAATGTTAAGAAAACACAATGTTTCAATTCCTTTTCAGGAACTTTATCATGTAGTTCAAATAATATAGCCCTATTACCTTGAAATTTAAAAGTGTCTTTATAAATGATTTTAAATGTTGAAACCAGTCTGGATGAACATTGAAAGTACATGGCATATTGGTTTGGTTTTTTTTCTTTCCAATCCATTCTAAGTGTGCTTCCATGTTTTGTTACATAACTAGGTTCTCTCCATTTTAGGGTTTCTTCAAGTTTTTTAAGTCCGTCAATTTTTGATGCGGTATTTAAAACCAATTCCCGAAGATAATGCATTTGCTTTTTTACTGCTTTTGGGTAATTGTTAAAAACATGTTCTACTTCTGGGTTACTGACAATTTGCATAAACGGAAATACTGGTATAAATTTTGCTCTAAAATAGTTGGATTTAAATTGAATTACAAACTTTTTTAAATACCTTTGCTGCCCGCGTTAAGGATTGAGGCGGCATCCTTTTTTGTGCTTAACTATAATTTTGAATTGAAACTAATTTAAAATATGTAGAAAAAACTTGATGAGATACTGAAACAAGTTGAGCACAAGAAAGATATAGCGGAAAGCCTGACCCGATAGGGTAACGCCCAAATAAGAATTGTTTGATGAATTCCTGAAATCGAAGATTCATGAATACTTAAATTTAAAATAAGCATTTATGAATAAACGGGTTCGGGATTAATTCAATTACGTAAAATAAATTTTACTATTTCATTAAGGGGTCGACTGGTTTTGACAGCGAGATTAATTGAACGGTAAGCACGTCGTGTAACGTAAAAGGCTAGACCAAATTTTAAACGGCGAGAATAACTACGCTTTAGCTGCGTAATCTGAATTATAGTAAGATTTGCTACATTCCTACTAGGTAGGAAAGCTAAATGTTTCCGGAAAGCCTTGGTTAACGGCGTTCCTTTTTGAGGCATCGTAAATGTTAACATAGATTGGGTAGCGCTTTGATGCCCTTTTGAAACTAAAGAAGATAAGTTGTAAGTAGGTTGTCTTTAACCAGCTTACAATCGAAAAAACAAGAAAAGAATAAACGTGTAGAAAGCTCTTTGGTTACTTGTTTGGACGAGAGTTCGATTCTCTCCGACTCCACTTTTAGAGTATCAAAACTCTTCAAAAACCCTGTAATCATTTGATTTACAGGGTTTTTAATTTTATTTGATATCAAATAATATCATTTAAAACCATATAAAAGGTGTGCAATTCGGTGTGCACAAAACATCTTCAAATAGTGCACACCGAATAGACTATAATCCCATGATTTACAATGAATTGTGATCTTTCAAAATTTGTGTGTTTCGTTTAAAAAATGTACTTTAAGGTGGAACTTTAAGAGCATTATTATGAGCAAGAGTTATCACCCCATGTTTTTTATTAGAAAAAGCAGATCTAAATCACTTGAAAATTCAGCAATTTACTTAAGAATTACTGTTGATGGAAAACGCTCTGAAATGAGCATTAGTCGAACTATTTCTCCTAAAAGGTGGCATCCTAAAAAAGGGAAAGTTATTGGTACAGACCGAGAGGCTATTGAAATAAACTCACACATAGATAACATCATTTATAACCTACGGAAAATACATCAAAAGTTGTTGGACGAACAAGAATCGATAAATCCATCATTGATGATAAAAGAGCTTACTGGTCAAAATAAAAAGACACATTATATTCTCCAAATTTTCAAAATCCATAACGAAAAAACAGATTTATTAGCAGGAAAAGATATTTCCGTTAGTACGGCAAAACGTTATTGGACGTGTTACGACCATATTAAACAATTTATCGAAGATGAATACAGCTTGCAAGACTATAAACTAAAAGACATTGATTATCGGTTCATAACCAAATTTGAGTTCTTTTTAAAAACTACTAGAAAATGCAATCATAATTCGGCATTGAAGTATATTAATAATTTCAAAAAGATAATTCGCATTGCTCTAGCGAATCAATGGATGGATAGAGATCCGTTTTACAATTATAAAGTTCAATTTGAAGCTGTAGAGCGTGAATATCTAACTGCTGAAGAAATAGAAATACTTTATACAAAAGAATTACATTTCGACCGATTGAAAGTTGTTAGAGATATGTTTGTGTTTTCTTGTTATACAGGTCTCGCCTATTCGGATGTTGAGAAGCTTTCAAAATCGGATATCAGTATTGGAATTGATGGTAAGCAATGGATAAATATCAAACGAACCAAAACGAATACTCGAAGTAGCATTCCATTATTGCCCATCGCAAAAGAAATCTTAAGTCGATACGCTTACGACCCACAAGTGATTAAAAGTGAACGATTGATTCCTGTATTCAGCAATCAAAAATCCAATGCTTATTTAAAAGAGATTGCGATGCTCTGCGGAATAACCAAGCCATTAACCACGCATTTGGCACGACATACTTTCGCCACGACTGTAACTTTAACGAATGGTGTACCCATTGAAACCGTCAGTAAGATGTTGGGTCATAAATCACTTCGAACCACACAGCATTACGCTAAAATAGTGGACAGAAAAGTTAGTGATGACATGAAAATACTCGAAGATAAATTGGAAACGCAGAGGAAAAAGAGGAAAGAAAAATAACAAACCATCCTAATAGATAGAATTTACAGCACGTTTTAGCGCGCTGTAATGAATGATTCCTTGAGAAACTTACATCATAACACTAAAATTTCAAAGAGGTCACAGCGGCTGCCCAAAATCTTTATTGATATTGCTATGTAATCTATCCACATAGCCATTAAATGGACTGGTCGATTTTTCTTTTTCTGCCATAAAACCATTTTTCACAAAATTATTGGCTGCCGTTTTCCAGTTATTTATTTTGAGGCCTCTGCTTAATGTCCAATCTTTGTTCTTGTAATAGGCATAGAATTTTTTTCCTTCAACAGCAGGCCAATCGTTTGTTTTAAAAAAACTTAAAACTTCTAATTCATTTCTTGGCCTTGCCAGTTTATTATAGTTTTCATTTGTTTTATGTTTATAAAAAGATACCAAATTTTGGCGTGGTTCTGGGACGGTCTTGTCCAAATTTTGGACCGGTTGGGCACAAAAAATGGCCATCTTAATTTTAGAACCTCTCGCAGGATGATATGATGGATAATATTTCAGATAGTCCCAATCATTTAAATCCTTCACAAAGTTGTGATAGGTTGTCTTTGATTTAATCTTTGCTCGCTCCATAATCAGATCTCGATTAACGGTTATGGTTTTTTTGAAATATTCTCTGTTCCACTTATGGAAGAATGCCAGATACAATGTGATGTGACCTTGTTTTATACGAGTGTCATTATGAAATCGCTCGAACGTCATATTGAGTTGGACGATATAATTTACGTGTTCCATCTATTATCTATTTTTGATTTTGTTTCTGCTTCATCTTTAGCTTTATTCTTTTCATATTGA